>JBIOUF010000269.1:0-17620 GCA_044866695.1 Nocardioidaceae bacterium
CCGAGATGCCCTCGGTCTCGACGAGCTCGGCAGGCGGGCTGGTCGCCGGCAACGTCCTGGGCGACGTCGCGCGGCTGTTCGACGAGGCGACCCTCGCGCCGCTGCCGTTCCGGCAGGCGCCCAGGGACACGATCTCCGTCGCCATGTCACCGGACGGCAGCAGGCTCGCCGTGACCACGGCCGGGAACGACGACCGGCCGGTCAAGCTCTACGACCTGCCGAACGGCACGCCGGCGCAGCGTCAGCCGGGCGGAGTCCCGGCAGACCTGGCCGTCGGCTACGAGCCGAACGACCCGGAGCCGATGTTCAGCCGCGACGGCAGCCGGATGGTCACCGCGCTGCGACGACCGTCCCCGCTGGGCGAGTGGAGCAGCTGGGGACGCACGATGGTGTGGGACGTCGCCGACCCGTCCGAGCCGGTGTTCACGATCCGGCTGCCGGCGTCCGCCCAGTCCGCGCTGAGCCCGGACGGCGACCGGCTGTACGTCGCCACGCCGGGCGACCGACCGCTCCGCGTGTACGACGTGCCCTCCGGCCGACTTTTCGCCTTGGCACGAGACCCGGCCATCGCGGACGGGAACGCCCAGGCGGTGGACGTCAGCCCGGACGGGTCGACGCTCGCCGTCGCGGTGGGCAACCGCGTCCACCGGTACGACACCGTCACGCTGCGGCCCGAGGGCCCGGCGCTCCAGGGCCACACGGGACCTCTGCAGGACGTCGGGTACTCCCACGAGCCGCACCGGGACCTTCTCGATCACCTACCGGCCGGACAGCAGCGGACTTGTCATCGCCTCCACCGACGGCAGGACCTGGACCGCCGACACCCGCCTGGACAAGTGGGCCGGCCGGGCCTGCGCGACGGCCGGACGCAACCTCACCCGCGAGGAGTGGGCGCAGTTCTTCCCGCACCGGTCGTACGAACGCACCTGCACCCGGTGGCCGGCTGGGACCTGACCGGCGCGTCGAGGGAATCCTGCCCCGCGACTGACCGGCTGGCCGTGAGCCCCGGCGGCTGGTCAGCAGGCCAGGACGTGGCGGGGTGGTCGTTGTCGGATCCAGCCGTGGTCGCGGCGGCCGGGTGGGGCCCGGAACTCGGGGTGTCGGTCGGCGGGGTTGATCCGGACCTGCCAGGGGGTGGTGTGCAGCAGGGTGTGATGCCGGCGGCACAGCATCACCAGGTTGTCCAGGTTCGTCGGACCACCATCGACCCAGTGGACGACGTGGTGGGCGTCGCAGGCGACCGGCAGCCGCCCGCACCCTGGGAATGCGCACCGGCCGTCCCGCAGCACCAGGGCGTGCCACTGGCCGGGGGTGACCAGCCGCTGCGCCCGGCCCACGTCCAGCACCTGACCCTGGCTGCCCAGCACGGCGGGGATGATCTCGGCGTCGCAGGCCAGCCGGCGCACCGCGGCCACCGACAGCGGCAGCCCGTTCACGATGCCGCCGACTCGGATCCCCGCGGCGCAGCAGCCGGCGCCGGGCGGACGGTCGGCGGGGGTGGCCTGGTGGGCGGCGTAGTCGGACCGCCACAGCGGCATCCCGTGCTGCTCCTGGGCGAGCCCGGCCCGGATCGCGTCCAGCCAGGTGGAGACCAGCATCCGCGGCGCCGCGCCGTGGTCGGCGGGCAGCCGGTCCGGGTCGGAGCCGTCGCGGGACTGGGCCTGCCGGCACACGGTGACCAGGGCGTCCAGCAGCCGGGCCCCGCCCTCCCGCCGGTCCCGCCCGTCATGGGCACACACCGGCTCCCCGCACGACCCTCGCCGTTGCGCGGGCGTGGACTCCGGGTCCTGGTCGGCCGGGGTGCCCCCGCAGGAGCCCGGCTCGGCCGGCTGCGGGCCCGCCAGCGGCATCAGGGTGGCCTTGACCAGCTCGGCGTCCTCCACCGAGGAGTACCCGGACCACGTCACCCCGCCGTGCCGGTCCGGGGTGAACGCCAGCCGCCGCTGCGCGTGCGCGGCCCGCTCCCGCCGCTCCAGAGAGAAGTCGTCACCGAGCTTGGTCCCGTCGGGGTCGATCAGCTCGACCAGCTTCGGCCAGGACCGGGTCAGGTCCGCCGCGTCCCCGGTGCCCGCGGCGTCCAGCAGCACCCGCTCCGCCGCATCGCGGAGTCCCGGGTCATGAGGGAGGGAGAACACCCGGTCCGCGACCACCGCCGCCTTGGCCCGCGACAGCCACCCGTCGGCCATCGCCGCTCGGGTGGCCGGCAGGTCGGCCAGCCGCTGGGCCAGCCGGACCAGCCCCGGACCGGTCCCCTTCCCCCCGCCGGACACCGCGGTCACCAGGTCCCCGGTGGTCGCCCACCCCTCGGCCTCCCCGGCCCGGGTCGCATGGATTCGGCCCACCAGGTCCACGCACACCGCGTCCAACACCGACCGGACCCGCTCCACCCCCACCAGCGTCGTCACCAGGTCGTGCCGGTCCACCATCGTCCAGTCCTCACCGAGCAGCTGCCGGACCGCCGACTCCACCGAGCCCACCAGACCCACCGGACCCCAAGGGGCCGGGTCCGACGTCGACGGGTCCGAGCCTCCAGCCTCGACCGGCTCGGCCGGCCGCAGCCCGTCGGGGCGGGCCTGGTCGAGCGCGGAGATCGTCATGACCCGATCCCACCAGCGGCCACCGACAGACCAGAGATCCGGTCTAGACCGGGTTCACGCACGTGCCTTTGGCCCCAGCTCATATACACGTCAACCAGCCGACTTTGCCGAGGTCCTATTGTCGGAGTCTTCATCATGTTCCTCATGCATGCTCGCGTGTCGGTCCCGATCTCTGCCCAATGGAGAATTGCGTCGGCAGATTCCGCGACTATCTCGAGCCCGGCTCGGACCCAGAGGACGATCCGAAGGGACCGCTTCCGTGCCCACGCCGATCCGCCTGGCTGATGCCACGGGCGAACGGCCTTCCAGAGGGATACGACCTGTCGTCACCCGAGGGTTCGCAGGGGGCGTGGTCTCTCGTGATAGAGGACGGCGAGCGCAACGACAGCTTCGACGGCGAGTTCGACGAGCTGGTTGCGCTGGCCCGCGGCCGAGCACTGCAGTACTTCGTGTGGTCGGTTTCACGGCAGACCCATCGAGCGTTCACACCCCAGGATGTCAGGGTCGTCGACTAGCGCGGATCCGGCCTCAGACCCGAAGCACGCGCAGCGCCGGGTGCGCCCGCGCGATCTGGTCGAAGTCCTCGTCCTGCGTCACCACCGGCAACCCATGGGTGACCGCGGTCGCGGCGATGAGAGCGTCGGTGAGCTTGACGGTGCGGTGCACCCCGGCTTGGCGGCAGTCGACGACCAGCCTTGCCCACGAGCTCATCACCGCTTCGGTGACCGGGATCGGGTCGGCCTCGCGGGCGAGTGCCAGGGTGTCGGCGCGCGTCGCGAGGACCCCCGCGCCCGTGGCGGCGAGGACGCCGAGCTCCAGCTCTCCAAGCGTGACGACCGAGATGGCCACCCGATCGGGGAGGGCCCCGAGCGGCCTCCCGGCCTCACCGGCGATGAACACCGAGGTGTCCAGCAGACCCGACGTCACAGGTCCGCCAGGGTCTGGCCGGCAAGCTCGTCGAGGTCGCCGCGCAGTCCGGCATCCGCGGCCCGCCGCTCCAGCTGTGCGGTCATCACCGCGCCGGCGAGCCATCGGGTGCGGCCGCCGTGCGGGACGATGTCGGCGACCGGCTCACCGCGCACGGTCAAGGTGACCCGCTCCCCCGCCCGCACCGCGTCCACCACCCGAGCCGTCTCGTTGCGGAGCTCCCGGACGCCGATCTCCATGTGCGACAGCGTAGCACTTGTCCGGAGGCTCAGCACCACGCGGCGGCCCGCACGGCGCTGAGTTGCGGGGGTCCCGCGCGGTGTCCCGCGATGACGTGACCGTCAGCGGAAGGCGGCGACCCCCGTCATCGCCTCGCCGACGACGAGGGTGTGCATCTCGACGGTGCCTTCGTAGGTGAGCACGGACTCCAGGTTGTTCATGTGCCGGATCACCGGGAACTCCAAGGAGATGCCGTTCGCGCCGAGGATGGTCCGGGCGGCGCGGCAGATCTCCAGCGCCTCGCGGACGTTGTTCAGCTTGCCCAGGCTGACCTGGGCCGGGTGCAGGGTGCCGGCGTCCTTGCGGCGGCCCAGGTGCAGGGCGAGCAGCATGCCCTTGGTGAGCTCGAGGCCCATGTCGGCCAGCTTGGCCTGGGTGAGCTGGAAGCCGGCGATCGGCCGGCCGAACTGCTCGCGCTGGCCGGCGTACTCCAGTGCGGTGGCCAGGCACGTGCGCGCGGCGCCGAGGGCTCCCCAGACGATGCCGTAGCGGGCCTCGTTGAGGCAGCCGAGCGGGCCGCGCAGCCCGCGGACCTCCGGGAAGGCGTAGGAGTCGGGCACCCGGACGTCGTCGAGGACCAGCTCGCTGGTGACCGACGCGCGCAGCGACATCTTGTGCTTGATCTCGGGCGCGGAGAAGCCGGGGCTGTCGGTGGGGACGGCGAAGCCGCGGATGCCGTCGTCGGTCTGCGCCCACACCACGGCCAGGTCTGCGATCGAGCCGTTGGTGATCCACGCCTTGCGGCCGTTGAGCACCCAGTCGCCGCCGGAGCGGGCCGCGTGGGTGCGCATGCTGCCCGGGTCGGAGCCGTGGTCGGGCTCGGTGAGCCCGAAGCAGCCGATCGCCTCGCCCGCGGCCATCGCCGGCAGCCAGCGCTCCTTGACCGCCTCGCCGGCCCACCGCCACAGCGCGTACATCGCCAGCGAGCCCTGCACCGAGACCATCGAGCGGATCCCGGAGTCCACGGCCTCCAGCTCCAGGCAGGCCAGGCCGTACTCGGTGGCGCTCATGCCCGCGCAGCCGTAGCCCTCCAGGTGCATGCCCAGCACGCCGAGGGCGCCGAGCTCCTTCATCAGGCTCTGCGGGTCCGGCACGGTGCCCTGCTCGAACCAGTCCGCGACGTAGGGCGCGATGCGCTGCTCGCACATCTGCCGCACCGACCCGCGCACGGCCTTCTCCTCGGGGCCGAGCAGGTCGTCGATCCCGGCCAGGTCGAGGGGGTGGAGGGTGACCTTCTTCTGCTGGTGGCTCATGTCGTCCTCGTGGGGGTCGTCAGGGATGGGGCTCTGGTGGCGTCGTACAGCTCGGCGCGGACCGTGTCGTCCTGCTCGCCGAGCCTGGGGGGACGCCGGTAGGCGTCGACCGGCGTACGGGAGAAGGTGACCGGGTTGCGGATCTGGTCGGTCTCACCGGCGCCCACGGCGACGCGAGGCCGCAGGCCCAGCCGGTCCGCGAGCGCCACCGCCGAGCCGATGTCCCCGACCTCGCCGGCGGGGACGTTCGCCGCGCCGAGCCGGCCCAGCCAGTGCGACACCGGCCCCGAGGCCAGCCGCTCCTCCAGAGCGGCGACCAGGGCGGCCCGGTGGGTGACCCGGCCGGCGTTGCGGGCGAACCGGGGGTCGTCGGCCAGGTGGGCGGCGCCGAGCGCCGCGGTGAGGCGCCCGAACTGAGCGTCGTTGCCACAGGCGACCGCCACCCTGCCGTCCGCGCAGTGCAGCGTCTCGTACGGCGCGATGGACGGGTGCTGGTTGCCCATCCGGCCCGGCGGGACGCCGGTCGCCAGGTACGACGACGCCTGGTTGACCAGCGCCGCCAGCGAGGAGGACAGCAGGTTGACCTCCACGTGCTGGCCGAGGCCGGACCGGCTGCGCTCGGCGAGCGCGGCGAGGATCCCGATCGCGGCGTCCTTCCCGGTCAGCACGTCGACCAGGGCCACCCCGACCTTGGTCGGCTCTCCGTCGGGCGGCCCGGTGATGCTCATCAGCCCGCCGAGCGCCTGGACCAGGAAGTCGTAGCCGGGCAGGTCGGCCCCGGCGCCGGAGCCGAACCCGGTGACCGAGCAGTACACCAGGCCCGGGTTCGCCGCGCTCAGCTCGTCGTAGCCCAGGCCATGCCGGGCGAGCGCCCCGGTGCGGAAGTTCTCCACCAGGACGTCGGCGCGCCCGGCCAGCTCGACCGCGGCGGCCCGGTCGGCCTCGTCGTCGAGGTCCAGCGTGATGCTCTGCTTGGAGCGGTTGGCGCTCTCGAAGTACGCGCTCGTCGTGGCGGTCCAGGGCGGGCCCCAGTGCCTGGTGTCGTCGCCGACGCCCGGTCGCTCCACCTTGACCACGGTCGCGCCGAGGTCTGCCAGCGTCGCGGTGGCCAGCGGGCCGGCCAGCACCCGGCTGAAGTCCGCGACCACGACCCCGTCCAGAATCGCGGTCACGGGGACCCGTCCGCGCCGACGGCTTCGGGGACGCACAGCACCCCGTCCACCCGCCGCGGCAGCCGCCAGGGGTTGTCCGGGGCCAGCGGCGGCGGGAGCAGGGCGTCGGGAAGGCCCTGGTAGGCGACCGGCCGGACGAACCGGCCGAGCGCGGCCGCTCCGACCGAGGTCGCCTGGGCGTCGGAGGTGGCCGGCCACGGGCCGCCGTGGTGCTGCGCCCAGGTGAACACCACGCCGGTCGGCCAGTCGTCGACGACGACCCGGCCGACCTTGCGCTGCAACCTGGCCAATACCCGTGCGGCGTCCGGGTCGGGGTCGCCCACGAAGACGCTGGCGGCCAGAGCCCCCTGGAGGCCGTCGACGGTCCGCAGCGCGGCGTCGAGGTGGTCGTACTCCGCGACCAGCGCGACCGGCCCGAAGCACTCCTCGAGCAGGTCGCTGCCCGGGACCAGGGATGCCAGCGGGGCGCGGAGGACGGCCGCGGCCGCGGCCCATCCCGGACCGCCGCCGCCGACGCGGGCGACCAGCGTGGCTCCGGCCTCCTGCAGGCGCCGCAGGCCGGCTGCGGCCGACGCGGCGATGTCGGCGGTGAGCAGCACCGGCTGCGGAGCGGCGGCGCGCAGGGCGGCCGCCACGGCGTCGGCGGTGCCCGCCGGGCCCAGGAGCAGGCCGGGCTTGGTGCAGAACTGCCCGTCGCCGAGGGTGAACGACGCCACGAAGCCGGACGCGATGGCGTCGAGGCGGTCCGCCGCCGCGGGGGTCACCACGACCGGGTTCACCGTGCCCATCTCGGCGTACACCGGGACGACGGCCTCCCGCTGGTTGGCCAGGCGCCACAGGGCCATGCCGCCCCGCTGGGAGCCGGTGAACGCCACGGCCGCGACGTCGGGATGCCGCACCAGCGCGGCGCCGGCCTCCAGCCCGACGACCCGGCCGAGCACCCCCTCGGGCGCACCCGCCTCCACCAGCGCCGCCGTGGCGATCTCGACCAGCCTCCGGCTCAGCGCCGGATGGGCCGGGTGGGCCTTGACCACGACCGGACATCCGGCGGCCAGCGCGGACGCGGTGTCGTTGCCGAGGACGCCGAACGCGAACGGGAAGTTGCCGGCCCCGAACACCGCGACCGGTCCGAGCGGCACCTGCACGCGCCCGAGCGGACCGACCCCCGTGCGGTCCAGCGTCGCGTCCAGGTAGGACCCCTCCACGGCGACGTCGGCGTAGAAGCGCAGCTGGCCGGTCATCCGCGCCACCTCGCCGGTCAGGCGGGTGGTGCCCAGGGCGGTCTCCTCGTCGGCGAGGGTCACCAGCTCGCCCGCGTGCCGGTCCAGCGCGTCCGCGGCCGCCCCCAGCCAGGTGCGCCGCCGCGCCGGAGCGGCCGTGGCCACCCCGTCCGCGGCGGCGGCCGCCGCGCGGGCGGTCGCGTCGACCTCGGCCGGCGTGCTGTGCCGCACCGCCGCGAGCGGGCGTCCGGTGCGCGGGGAGTGCCCGACGTCGGCGAGGACCGCGGCGGGCTCGGCGGCGAGGGTCACGAGACCGAGCGCACGGCGGCTTCGACCACGTCGAGCGCGTCCGCGAGCAGGTCGTCGCCGATGACCAGCGGCGGCAGCATGCGCACGACGTTGCCGAAGGTGCCGCAGACCAGCGTCAGCACCCCCTCGGCATGGCAGGCCGCCGCGATCGCCTTGGCGAGGTCGGGGGCCGGGGTCGTGGTGCCCGGCCTGACGATCTCGACGGCCAGCATCGCGCCCCGGCCGCGCGCTTCGCCGACGACGGAGCCGGGGCCGACCAGCGCTTCGAGCCGTGGCAGGGCCAGCTTCTCGATCTGGGCGGCCCGTTCGACCAGGCCCTCGGTCTCGATCGCCTCGATCGCGCCCAGAGCGGCGGCGCAGGCGACCGGGTTGCCGGCGTACGTGCCGCCCAGGCCCCCGGCCGGCACGGCGTTCATGAGCTCGGCGCGGCCGACGACCGCGGAGATCGGCATCCCCCCGCCGAGGGCCTTGGCGACGGTCACCAGGTCGGGTACGACGGCGTCGTGCTCGACTGCGAACATGCGGCCGGTGCGGCCCATCCCGCTCTGGATCTCGTCGGCGACCAGCACGATGCCGTGTTCGCGGGCGAACTCGGCCACCTTGGGCAGGTAGCCCTCCGGCATCGGGATGAACCCGCCCTCGCCCTGCACGGGCTCGACCACGATGGCCGCGACGTGGTGGGCGCCGAGCTGCGTGGTCACCGTCTCCACCAGAGCGTCGAACGCCTCGTCCGCGGCCCGTTCGGGTCCGGTCAGCCAGCGGTACGGGTACGGCGAGGGCACCCGGTAGACCTCCGGGGCGAACGGGCCGAAGTCGTTCTTGTAGGGCACGTTCTTCGCGGTCATCGACATGGTGAGCAGGGTGCGGCCGTGGTAGGCGTGGCCGAGCGTCACCACGGCGGGCCGCCCGGTGGCCGCGCGGGCGATCTTGACCGCGTTCTCCACCGCCTCGGCGCCGGTGGAGAACAGCGCGGCGCGCTTGTCGTGGTCACCCGGCGTGATCCGGGCCAGCGCCTCGCACAGCGCCACGTACTCCTCGTACTCGGTGACCATGAAGCAGGTGTGGGTGAACCTGGCCACCTGCTCGGTGACCCGCTCGACCACGCGCGGGTGGGACGCGCCGACGCTGGTCACCGCGATGCCCGACGCGAGGTCGATGAGCTGGTTCCCGTCGACGTCGACGATGATGCCGCCGGCGGCTCGCTCGACGAACACCGGCAGCACGATCCCGAACGCGTCGGTGACGCTCTCGCGACGCCGCTCGTGCAGCTTCTGGGAGTGCGGTCCGGGGACGGCGGTGCGCAGCAGGCGCCGCTGCTCGACGCCGGCGACGGTCTGGACGGGGCTCGAGGAGGTCATAGCGCCCCATGCTCGCCGCGCTCCGCCCCCCATTCTTCGGATGGTTTGCACAACTCCTGCCGGCCTTGGATAATCTGTCCTATGTCGCTGCCGACGGTCGCCGCCCTGTGCGCCCGGCTCGGGGAGCACCTCGCCCCGGCGCCGGGCTTCGTGGCGCCGGAGGAGGAGATCACCGCGGTCCACGTGAGCGAGCTGGCCGACCCGACGGCGTACCTCGGCGGCGGCGAGCTGCTGCTGACCACCGGGATGACGCTCCCCGGAAGCCTCATCGGCTGCGACCGCTACGTCGCGGCGCTCCGCGAGACCGGCGTGGTCGCGCTGGGGTTCGGGGTCGGGCCCAGCCACGCCGTCGTCCCGCCGCCACTCACCGAGGCCTGCCGACGGCAGCGTCTGCCCCTGCTGGTGGTGCCGTCCCCGACCCCGTTCCTGACCATCACCGAGTCGTACTGGCAGGCCCGCACCCGGTCGGTGCGCCAGGAGCTCAGCGAGGCGGTGTCGGGCCATCACGCCCTGACCAACGCCATGCTGGCCGACGACCCGGACGGGGAGGTGGTCCGCACGCTGGCGACCTCGGTCGGCGGGTGGGTGGCCACGCTGGACGTCGGCGGCGCGGTCGAGCGGGTGTTCCCGGTCGGACGGGTGCCGCAGGCCGCGCTGGCGGCCGAGCACGCCGGGCGGCTGCGGCTCGGCGGCGCGCACTCCGCGGCCAGCTTCGACGTGGCCGAGCAGACCGTGGTGATGCTCCCGCTGACCGTGCGGGAGCACCTGGTGGGCCAGCTCGTGGTGGGCTCGGACCGGACGCTGCGCCCCGCCGAGCGCCGGCTGGCGGTGACCGCGACCGCGCTGCTGAGCCTGGCCCGGGCGCAGCGGGTCGGCGAGGGCGCGGCGGAGCGAGCCCGGCGACAGGCCGTGGCCGCTCTGCTGGACATGGGACAGCGGGACGCCGCCCAGCGGCTGGCCTCCCGGTTCGGCCTGCCCTACCTGGGGGAGCAGGTCTGGCTGGTGGTGGTCGCGCCGTCGGCGACGGCGGGCACGCCGGGCGCGGCGCAGCGGCTCACCGACGCCGTCCTGCGCTGCGCCCCGGACGCGTACGAGGGGCCGGTGGGGCCGGGCGAGCCGGCCTGGTTCGTGCTGCCCGGCCGTCCCGACGCCGACCGGCTGCCGCCCGCGCTGCGGGAGGCCGACGCGAGCGCGTCGGTCGCCGTCTCGGCCGCCGTGCCGGCGGTCGGGCTGCACGAGGTGCGCGTGGGCCTGCAGGCACGGGTGTCCGAGCTGCCGCCCGGCACCCTGGACCGGCCCCCGCCCGCCGGCGCGCCCGAGGTGGCAGCAGGACTCGAGCGGCTGCTCGGCTACCGGCGCGCCGACCTGGTCGGGGCGCTCGCGGCGTACCTGCGGCACCGGGGGCACTGGGACCGGGCCGCCCGGGAGCTGCGGGTCCACCGCAACACCCTGCGGCACCGGATCGGCCGGTGCCGCGAGGTGAGCGGCCTGGACGTCGACGACGCCGACACCGCCGCCGCCCTCTGGCTGCGGCTGCGCCACGCCGGCCTGGCCTGAACCTCAGCGGCTCCAGCGGGACCAGGCGGCCTGGCGGGTGACCCCGGCGTAGTCGGCGACGCCGGACCACGACCGGGAGGCGGCGAGGGTCCGTGCCGAGGTGCCCAGCCGCTCCCCCACGTGCCGGCTCAGCTCCAGGATCGCGTGGAAGGCGGCGGGGTCGTCCAGCTCGGCCAGCGCGTCGACCGCGTCGCGGGCTCGGCCGGCCAGCTCCTCCACCTCGGGCGAGGCGGGCGGCGTCGGGTCGCCGGTCATGCCGCCAGTCTCGGCACGGTACGGCGACGCGTCAACCGAGGCGGGTCCGCCCAGCCAGGTCACGTGGGTGCCGCTCGGGGAGTCCAGCTCGCGCCGCCACACCGAGTCCGGCCAGAGGTACTCCACCGCACCCTCGGCCGGGCGGTACACCGCGGTGTAGACGGTCCCGAACCCGCGGGCCCAGTCGGTGTTGTACAGCGGCTCGGCCAGGAACGCCGCGGCCACCGCGTCCAGGTCGGGGCGGTCGGCGACCGCCGTGCTGAGCGCCGCCTTGCGCTCCACGCTGCGGAACCGCCGCGCGTGGTCGGGCCAGTCCGGGGCGTGGCCGCGGTGGTTGGTGGCGACCGGCTCGTCGAACCGGACCACCGCCTCCCCCGGGGCCACGAAGAAGGTCACCGCCTCGCCGTCGCGGTCCAGGACGGTCAGGTTGTAGGCCATGCTCACCGGCAGCCCGGACAGCGCCTCCTGGGCCTGGTCGACCGAGGCGGTGGTCTCGAGCAGGTAACGGACCACCAGCGGGATCCCGAAGCCCGGTGCTGCGCCCGGCCGGCCCCCGAAGGCGAGGGACACCACCAGCCCCTCGTCGTTCATCCCGTCCACCAGGCCCCACAGGCAGTCGCTGGTGCCCAGCACGCGGCGTCCCGACCAGCCGGTGGACATGGCCACCCGCTCGCAGAGGTCCGGGTCGTAGTCGTAGTTGCGCACCAGGCCGTGCTCTCCACCACGCACCGCCGCCTGGGCGCAGCCGGGCAGGAACGCCGGCGGGTCCCACAGGGTGAGGAAGCGGCTGGCCAGGTCGTCGTCCCCGGCCAGCTCGCAGAGCCGCTCGTAGGTGGGCACCAGCTCCGGCATGTGGGACACCAGCCGGCGTCGGCCCTCCTCCAGCGACGGCCGGGCCGCCTCGCCCTGGGCAAGGTACCAGCGCCGGTAGGCCGGCCAGGTGGTCGAGAACAGCTCACGCCACTGCGGGCCGGGCGTCGTCTCACGGATGCCGTAGAAGGCGAGCGGGCCTGGGGTCTGGGTCATGACGTCAAGGAAACCTTGACACCATGGATCGTGTCAAGGATTCCTTGACGCGGACTAGCGCGGCTCGTCCCCTGGTCGGTCCACGTCGTACCCTGCGGCCAGGTCGCCGCACTCCACCTCGAGCGTGCCGTGCTGGGCCAGGTAGGCGCGGGCGCCCTCGTCGCCGGAGAGGCCGGCCAGGACGCCGGGCCAGTGCGCGCGGCCCAGCAGCACCGGATGGCCCGGCCGGCCCCCGTACGTCGCCCGCACCAGCGCCCGCTCCGTCCGGGACCCGGCGGCGCCCAGCACGCGCCGGACCACGGCGGCGGTCACGTCGGGAAGGTCGACCAGCATCACCAGGGCCGCGCCGGCGTCGCCCGCGGCGAGGCCCTCGAGGCCGGCCCGAAGCGAGGCCGACATGCCCTGCGGCCAGTCCCGGGCGAGCACCACGGCGACCTCGGCACGGCTCGGCACCAGCGGGCGGGCGAGGTCCGCCGCCGCCCCCAGCACCACGGTCACGCGGTCGCACCCACCGCCCAGCAGGACGTCGACGGCGAAGGCCAGGTAGGCGCTGCCGTCGGCGCGGCGCAGCAGCGCCTTGGGCCCGCCCAGCCGGCTGCCGGCTCCCGCGGCCAGGAGCACACCGGTGACCCGCATGCCTGCCGGCCCGCCCACGAGGCTGCTGGGCCGCGCTCAGCGGCGGATCGGTCGTCGCGGTCGCGAGAGCGGCACCCACAGCGTGTAGCGGTCGGCGCGGTAGGTCGACCGGGACACCTCCACCGCCAGCTCCCGGGCGAAGGCCCGCCTGGCGATGCGCAGCACCGGGGCGTCCGGGCCGATCCCCAGCAGGTCGGCCTCCTCCGGCCGGGCCCGGTCGGCGTCGACGGAGTCCTCGCCCCAGGTGGGCATCAGGTCCCGCCGCTCGAGCTCGGCGTACAACGACCCGGGCAGCGGGTGGTCCAGGAAGCCCGGGATCAGCGCGTCGGCCAGGTAGGCGTCCTCCAGGCACATCGGGGCGCCGTCGGCGCTGCGAAGCCGCTGCCAGTGCACGACCGGGTCGCCGACGGCCAGCTCCAGTGCCCGGGCCACGCCCGGGCCGGCCGACTCGATGCGGGCCAGCAGCGTTCGCGAGTCCGGCTTCATGCCCCGGCGGGCCATCTCCTCGGTGTAGCTGGACAGCCGCACCTGGACGTCGATCTTGGCCCGGGCGACGAACGTGCCGCGCCCGGGGATGCGCTCCAGCAGGCCCTCGGCGACCAACGCGTCCAACGCCTGGCGCACGGTCATCCGGGCGACCCCGAACTGCTGCACCAGCTCACGCTCCGACGGCGCCGGCGACCCCGGCTCGGCCCCGTCGACCAGCCCGCGCACGTACTCGCGCACCTGGACGTGCTTGTGCTGCGACGGCTTGGACCTGGCCGGCGTGATCACGTCGCTCATGCCCGGCTCCCGGATGCCGTCCGGCTGCGGCTCGCCTGCGCGGTGCCCGGTGGCCGCCTCCCCAGCGTCGTCGGCTCGCTCCGCTCGCTCATACACCTTCCCCTCCACCCCCATCGGACACCATAACCGCGGAGGGAGTGGCGAGGGCCACACTCGGCAGGACCTTTGACTAACTCGGCGGTCAGTAAAGGACCGTCGGCGCCGAGCGCTACTCGGTGTAGATCGCCCGGAGCACGTCGAGCCTGGCCGCGCGTCTGGCCGGGAAGACCGCGGCCAGCACGCCCAGGGCACCCGCGGCCAGGACGAACGCGGTCAGGCCCAGCCAGGGGATCGCCAGGTCGGTGAGGCCGTCGTCGCGCAGCGCGCGGACCAGCCCGAGCCCGAAGGCCAGGCCGAGCGTCACGCCCAGCAGGGCTCCGAAGACGCCGACGACCACCGCCTCGAGCCGGATCATCGTGCGCAGCTGGCCCCGGGCCAGGCCGACCGCGCGGAGCAGGCCGATCTCCCGGGTGCGCTCGATCACCGAGAGGCTCAGCGTGTTGATCACGCCCAGGGTGGCGATCACCACGGACAGGCCGAGCAGGCCGTAGATGAAGTAGAGGAACTGGTTGATCTGCTCCTTCTGCTCCGCGGCGTAGCCCTCCGGGTCCTTGACCGTGACGGTCGGCAGGTCGGCGGTGACCTGCTCGATCCCGTCTCGCACGGCGTCGGTGTCGGCGCCGGGGTCCTTGGTGACGAACACGGTGGAGTCCAGCGGCGTCAGCCCGCCCTTGCGCAGGGTGTCGAAGGTGACCAGCCACGCCCCGGGCACGGCCGGGCTGTTGTCGAACGTCGCGACCACGGTGAGCGGCACGTCGCCGGCCTGGAAGTCCATCGTGACCCGGTCCCCGACCTTCAGACCCTGCTGCTCCGCGGTCTGGGCGTTGACCGCGACGGTGCCCGGGCCGAGGTCGGCAAGCGAGCCGGACCGCATCGGCACGGCGAGAGCGAGCCCCAGCGCCCGGGGGTCCACCGCGGCCACGAACGCGCCCTCGCCGCCGACCTCGGGGAACGCGGTGCGCACCTCCGCGACGCCGGCCACGCCGTCGACCTCGCGGATCTGGCGAGCCACGTCGGTCGAGAACGGCTGGCCCACGACGTTGGAGACGATGAACTGGGAGGTCACCGACTCGTCCACGGCGGCATCGGTGCTGGCCGAGGCCGACGCGCCCAGCACCGCGACCAGGGTGACCAGGGTCAGGCCGACCATGAGCGCGCTGGCCGTGGCCGACATCCGGCGCGGGTTGCGCAGCGAGTTCTCGGTGGCCAGGACGCCGACGGTGCCGAAGACCCGGCGGTAGAGCACCCCGAACGCGTGGATGACCGGCCGTCCCACCAGGGCACTGACCAAGGTGACGCCGACCAGCACGAGCAGCATGCCGACGCCGAGCAGGCTCAGCGCTCCAGTGCCCTCGGTGTTGAAGCCGAGCACGACGCATGCCACTCCGAGAGCCGCGAGCAGCACGCCGGCCACGACGCGGCGGCGCAGTGCCGTCTCCGGCAGCGCGACGTCGTCGCGCAGCGCGGCGACCGGGGCCACCCTGGCCGCTCTGCGCGCAGGAAGCACGGCGGCCAGCACGGTGACCAGCACGCCGACGACGTACGACGCGACCACGGTGGTCGGGGTCACCACGAACTGGGCGGCGCCGAGGTCGAGCCCGAAGGAGCCGAACAGCGCCTTGAGACCGAGCGCGAGCAGGTAGCCGACCCCGATCCCGACCGTCGACCCGATCACGCCCACGGCCGCCGCCTCGAGCACCACCGAGCCCATCACCTGGCGGCGGGAGGCGCCCATCGCCCTCAGCAGCGCCAGCTCACGGGTGCGCTGGGCGACCAGGATCGAGAAGGTGTTGATGATCATGAAGATCCCGACCACGAGCGCGACGCCGGCGAAGACCAGCAGGAAGGTCTGGATGAACCCGAGCACCTCGTCCAGCGAGTCCTGCTGCTTCTCGGCCAGCGCGTCACCGGTGCTGACCGTGACGCCGGGAGGCAGCAGCGGCCGGACCGCGTCGGCCAGCTGCTTCTGGGAGACCCCGTCGGCGGCGTTCAGCGACACGGTCATGTAGCCGTCCCTGCCCCCGAAGAACCGGTCCTGCATGAACTCGGTGTCGAACACGGTGATCGTCGCGCCGGCGACCCCGCCGCCGCCGAAGTCGACGATCCCGGTCACGTCGGCGGTCATCTGCGGCGGAGTGCCCGGGGTGACCAGGCGTACCTCGTCGCCCACGCCGATCCCGGCCCGGTCCGCGGTCTTGCGCTCCAGGGCGACCTCGTCGGGACCGTCGGGGAGCTCGCCCTCGGCCAGCGACAGCACCGGCCGCCCGGTGATCGCCGTCGCGTCGGTGGGGTTGAAGGCGAGGCCGGGCGGACCGTTGCCACCCACCACCTTGCCGTCGTCCCCGATGACGAACACGGTCTGCAGGGACAGCCCGGGGTGCGCCGACGCGACCTCCGGCAGCCTCTCGAGGCGCTCGGCCACCGAGGCCGGCATCAGGCGGGCGTCCTGCAGCGAGTTGAAGTCGTTGGCGCCCTCGAAGAAGACCTCACCGTCGGCGATGGAGCCCTCGATGATGTCGTCGAAGGTGCCGCCCATCGCGTTGGTGAACACCAACGACCCCGACACGAACGCCACCCCGAGCACGATCGCGAACGCCGAGAGCAGCAGTCGCACCTTGCGTGCCACGAGGTTGCGCCAGGTGACCTTGAGCATGACCCGGCCCGCCTACTCCGCGGCGGCGAGCCGGTCGAGGGCCTGCGCGTCGAGACCGGTCATCCGCTCCAGGACCACCTCGCGGGTGGGGCTGCGGATCTCGTCGACGATGCGACCGTCCGCGAGCAGGACGACGCGGTCGGTGAACGCGGCGGCCACCGGGTCGTGGGTGACCATCACGACGGTCTGGCCGAACTCGTCGACCGAGCGGCGCAGCAGCGTCAGCATCTCGGCGCCCGAGCGGGAGTCGAGGTTCCCGGTCGGCTCGTCGGCGAACACGATCGACGGGCGGCTGGCCAAAGCGCGGGCCACCGCGACGCGCTGCTGCTGCCCCCCGGAGAGCTCGTTGGGCCGGTGCGACAGCCGGTCCCGCAGCCCGACGGTGTCGATGACGGTCGGGTACCACTCCGGGTCGGGCCGGCGGCCGGCGATGGACAGCGGCAGCAGGATGTTCTCCTCCGCGGTGAGGGTCGGCACCAGGTTGAACGACTGGAACACGAACCCGATCTGGTCGCGGCGCAGCCTGGTCAGCGCCTTGTCCTTGAGCGTGGACAGGTCGGTGTCGCCTACGAACACCGACCCGCTGGTGGCGGTGTCCAGGCCGGCGCAGCAGTGCATCAGGGTGGACTTGCCCGACCCGGAGGGACCCATGACGGCGGTGAACTCCCCGGCGTACAGGTCCAGGGTGACGCCGTCGAGCGCGCGCACCTCGGCCTGCCCCTCGCCGTAGATCTTGGTCAGGTCCTCGACGTGGGCGGCCACGCCGCGCTCGGTCTCGTCGGTCACCGGCTCAACGTACGACGCCCCGCCGACCGGCGACACCGGGTTTCCACCGGAGCGCACCCCGAGGTCCGCCTCGGGGACGTCCGGGCTACCCCTCGAACGCCTCCGCGTAGGCGCGCGCGGTGGCCTGCGTCCACGGCGCGGAGAACCCGCACGGGATGACCACCCCGTCGGAGGCAGAGATCAGGTACTCCCCGCCTTCGGTGATCTCCAGCCCCTCGACCGTCGCGCGGGCCTGCCGGTCCCCGGTCACCAGCCGCACCGCGGCGGCGTCGCCGCCCCGGTACCAGTGCTCCACCTGCAGCACCGCCTCGCGGTCCAAGACGGCGACCGCCCGTCCCGCGAAGGCCTGCTCGGCGCCGCGCAGCACCTCCACGGAGAACGCCGCGCACCGCCCGGCGGGCGCGTCGGGGAGCACCAGGGTCAGCTCCGGGGTCGGCGCCGGGGCGGGGGCGGGGTCTCCGCTGCCGGCCGGCTCGGCCGCCCCGGTGCCGCCGGCGTCGCGACCCGACAGCAGCAGGCCCAGCACCGTCGCCGCGGAGAGGCCGACCAGCGCGACGACCACCACCAGCGCCACGACGCGCGTGCGAGCCGGCCGCGCGCCCGGGGTGCTCATGGCGACAGGGTAGAGCAGTAGAACACGTGTTCGACGGCCGGCGTAGGGTGGCGGCATGGCGGTGGAGATCCAGGCCTCGCTGTTCGACGACCTCACC
>JBIOUF010000270.1:0-3719 GCA_044866695.1 Nocardioidaceae bacterium
CCCCTGGACGTCGCGGCGTACCGCGGGGACCGCCAGAGCCAGCACGCCGTAGGCCGCCAGGGTCGTGACACCGCAGACCACCAGCTGGGCCACGACCTGGATGTCCTCGGTTGCCGCGGCGACGGCCCACGTGGCCAGCCCCGCGAGCGACGCGCACACCACGATCCGGGCCGCCCCGGCGTACAGCTGCGCCGTCGGCAGCGGGGTCCAGCGGCCGAGGAGGTAGTAGGAGACCGGCAGCGCCAGCGCGGGCGCGACGGCGTACCCGACGGCCACCCCGAGCACCCCCCACGCGCTCCCGGCCAGGACGCAGGCCACCCGGATGCTCAGGCTCAGGACGGAGTAGCCGAAGAGCCGGCCGGTCAGGGCGCGCGAGACGAAGACCCAGTAGCCGACGAACCCGATGGTCTGGAACGCGCCCGCGACGGCGAGGACCGCGAACAGCGGGATCGCGCCCTCCCAGCCGTCGCCCAGCGCCAGGCTGATGATCGGGTCGGCCGCGCCCGCGGCGAACGCGGTGCCGGCGACGAGCGTGTAGCCGAGCGCGGCCTGCCCGCGCAGCAGCATCCGGTCGGCCTGGGCGGTTCCGGGCGCCACCTTGGACAGCACCGGGAGCGCGACGGTCGTGGTCGGGTTGCGGAACTGGTTCAGCGTCTGCATCAGCACCTGGTAGGCCCGGTTGTAGACGCCGAGCTGGCTGGGGCTGAACCGCAGGCCGATGGTCAGGGTGTCGATGTTGTTGTTGGCGTAGCCGACCAGCTGGGTGCCGACCATGCCGATCCCGAACCGCAGGAACCTCCGTACGTCGCTGGACCGGTCCGGCGGACGGGGCAGCCAGCCGGCACTGACCACGGCGAGCACCAGCGTCGCGCCCACGCCGGCGACCTGCTGCGCCGCCAGGGACCAGTACCCGAGCCCGGCCACCGCACAGCTGATGCCGGCGACCACGCCGACCGCCATCCCGCCGACGTCGGAGACGACGAGGGCAGTGAAGCGGAGCCGTCGGTTCAGGTCGGCGCGGTACTGGCCCAGGGCGCCGTTCAGGACGAAGGTGAGCGCCATGACCCGGGCCAGGTCGGCGGCGGCGGCGTGGCCGGTCGCCGCGGCCAGGAGCGGCGCGCCGAGGAAGCACACCACGGCGAGGACCCCGCCGAGCCCGAGGTTGATCCAGAACAGGTTGGACTGCTCACCGCGGGTCAGCGTCGGCGACTGGATCGCCGCCGTCGACAGGCCGAAGTCGCGGAACACCTCGCCCAGCGCGACCACCGCGAGCGCCAGGGCGAACAGGCCGTAGTCGGTCGGGGTGAGCAGCCGGGCCAGCACGACCACGGAGACCATCTGCAGGGTGATGCGGGCCAGCTGGCCCAACATCACCACCTTGGCGCCGCGTGCCGCCCGGCGCCCCAGCCCGGGGGTCGGCTGGGCTGCGCCCTCCGTCGCCTGCGGCATCGGATCGTCCGCGCTCACTGGTCCACCACCCGGACCAGCGCCTGGACGGCCTGCTCGACCTCGCGCTCCGCCGAGTCGCGCGCGAGCAGCGCCTCGCCGGGAAGACCCGCGCGGTCCGCGACCCGCAGTGCCTGCGCCACGTGGTCGACGTCCTCACGCAGGTCGACGGTGTGGTCCCAGCCCACCGCGCGCAGCAGCGGGTCGAACTTGCGCGAGTACGCCAGCGGGACCGCCGGCGTGCCCACCGACAGCGCGTTGAGGCAGGCGTGCATGCGCGACCCGACCACCAGCTCGGCGCCGGCCAGGATGCGGCGGACGTCGGCCAGGTCGGCCGGCACGACCGCCTCGGCGCCGAGCTCGCCGGCGAGGGCGGTCACGACCGGTACGTCGTTGTCGGCCACCGGCGAGTCCAGGACGTGGGCCAGCAGCGCGACGACGCGCCCACGGGCGCGCAGCCCGGCCACGAGCCCGCGCACCACCTCGCGGTAGCGCCGGTGGTCGACGTGCGGGTTGTCGTCCCACAGCAGCCCGGAGACGTTCACGACGACGTCGCGGGACGGGCCGGGAGCCGGCTGGGCGAGACAGAAGACCACGTCGGTGGTCAGCAGCGCCCGGTCGCCGCCGAGGGACCGGGTGACCCCGTAGCTGTCGGAGTCGCGGGTCATCGTCAGCGCGGCCGTGCGCAGCGTCCACCGGGCCAGCATCCGGCCCCGCCGGGTCGCGAACGGTCCCACGGTCTGCGGCCCGAGCACGACCGGCACGCCGGCCCGCCTGGCCACCTGGTGCATGAGCGACATGGTGACCAGCCGCTCGACGCCGTAGATGTCGGCGAAGCTGTCCCCCGCCCTGGTGTCCACGACCACGGAGAACCCGCGCACCCAGTCGGTCAGCGTGTCGTCCCGCGTCGCCAGCCGACGGGCCTGGCGCCGAGGGTCGCCGATCCGGACCGGGGCGTCGCCCGCTCCGTAGCCCTGGAAGGCCAGGTCGACGCCGGGCAGCGCGCGGCGGACCAGGGCGGCCGTCCCCTCCGCAAGCACGCGGACCCCGAGGTTGGCCGACGCCGGCTCGGCCCACAGGACCAGGGCACGCACGCGGACACCCCCGATGGCGAAGCTGGCGGTCGGAACGGGCGGTCAGTGAACGTCGAGGTTGTCGATGCCGATCACGACCGGCCCGTTGGTGATCGTGCCAGCACCGTAGCCGGTGAACCCGATCCGTCCGGCGCCCTGAAGCGCCTTGGCCGAGTCGGTGGCCGACACCGTCCATCCCGCCGGCTCGGCCTGGCCGGTCCGCCAGGCCTTCGCCCGCAGCCTGGTCCCGTTGCCGGCCTTGACGGTCTCGACGAGGACGCTCAGGCTCCTGCCGGCCGCGTGCCGGTAGCCCGTCAGGGCACGGCTGGCGACCAGGGTCTCGGTCTTGCCGACGCGCCTGGCCACTCTCACGTCGACCACGCCGGTGGCGCGGTAGCGCAGCTTCACCCGGTACTCCCCTGCCGAGCTGCGATGCACCAGGTAGCCGACCTCGACGCTGCCCCGCTTGGGCACCTTGTTCGTGGTCACCCGGAAGCGCGACACCGTGTCCCCCAGCGACACCGGCAGGGTGGCCGTGCGGGTCTGGGTCCTGCCGACCGAGATCCGGCCGGCGCCACCGCTCACCGAGAGCCCGGTCGGCGAGGTCGCCCACCTCCCGCCCACCTCGGCGGTCCCCCATGACGACTTGACGGTGCGGCCGAAGGTGTCGGCGGCGAGCGGCGGGGGCGGCGCGACCACGATGTCCCGGGTGGTCGAGGCGGTGGCGCCCAGGCTGTCGGTGACCGTGAGGCCCACCGTGTACGTGCCGGGAGCGGCGTAGGTGTGCGTGGCGGTGGACCCGGATCCGTTCGCGGAGCCGTCGCCCCAGTCCCAGGCGTAGCTCAGCGTGGCGCCGTCGGACGCCGTGGAGCCGGAGGCGTCCACGGTCGCGGTGGACACCGACACCGACGAGGTGAACGAGGCCAGCGGCGGGGCGTGGGTCACCGTGACGTTCGTCGTCGCGGCGGTACTGGACGTCCTGGCGCTGTCGGTGACGGTCAGCGTGACGGGGTAGGTGCCGGCCGCGGCGTAGCGGTGCTGCGGCGACGCCGCGGTCGAGGTCGCCCCGTCGCCGAACGTCCAGGCGTAGCCGGTGACGGTCGCGCCGTCGCTGGCCGTGGACCCGGTCCCGTCGAACGACGCGGTCAGCCCGTCGTTGCTCGTGGCGATGACCGCGACCGGGGGCGTGTGCGGGGTGAC
>JBIOUF010000271.1:0-13032 GCA_044866695.1 Nocardioidaceae bacterium
GAGGAAGTTCGCGCACCGCGCCGCGAGCTCGTCGCTCGGGGCGACGGGGTTACCAGGCGTAC
Source organism: Nocardioidaceae bacterium (assembly GCA_044866695.1). GTDB lineage: Bacteria > Actinomycetota > Actinomycetes > Propionibacteriales > Nocardioidaceae > JBIOUF01. The sequence goes on from JBIOUF010000271.1 coordinate 63, forward strand.
GCCTCCGGCGCGGTGCCACCGGGCCCCGGGAAGATCGCGTCGATGGCGGTCAGCGTGTCCGGGGCGAGCTCGATGTCGAGGGCGCGCAGCGAGGCGCCGTCGAGCTGGGCCATCGTGCGCGGTCCGATGATCGGGCACGTGACGCCGTCTTGGGCGAGGAGCCACGCCAGCGCGACTGCGGCGGGCTCGTCACCGAGCTCGGCGCACAGCTTCTCCCACTGCTCCAGCTTCGGGCGCAGCTTCTCGATCCGTCGCAGCGACTGTGGCGACTGGCGACGAGCCCGGTCCGAGTCGCCGAGCACGCCGCCGAGCAGTCCGCTCGACAGCGGGCTCCACGGGATCACCCCGACGCCGTACTCGCGGCACGCCGGGAGCACCTCGAGCTCGACGGTGCGCACGAGGAGGTTGTAGTGGCTCTGCTCGCTCACCAGGCCGAGCGTGTGGAGACGGGCCGCGGCCTCGTTGGCCCGCACGATGTGCCAGCCGGCGAAGTTGCTGCTGCCGACGTAGGTGATCTTGCCCTGCTGGATCAGCGTGTCCATCGCCTGCCACACCTCCTCCCACGGCGCCGTGCGGTCGACGTGGTGCATCTGGTAGAGGTCGATGTGGTCGGTCTGCAGCCGCCGCAGCGACCCCTCGCACGCGTGCCGGATGTTCCGCGCGGACAAGAAGGTGTCGTTCGGCCAGTCGCTCATCGAGCCGTATAGCTTGGTGGCGACGACGGTCCTCTCCCGGCGGCCGCCGCCCTGGGCGAACCACCGCCCGACGATCTGCTCGGTGACGCCCTCGCCCTTGACCCAGCCGTAGACGTTGGCGGTGTCGAAGAAGTTGACGCCCGCGTCGAGCGCCCGGTCCATGATCGCGTGCGAGTCCTCCTCGGAGGTCTCGGGCCCGAAGTTCATGGTGCCGAGGCAGAGCCGGCTGACGGACAGGCCGCTGCGGCCCAGGTGGGTGTACTCCATGGCCCCATCGTTCCCCGCCGGGGTCCGCTCATGGCCCTCGGCCCCGAGAAAGTCAAGAGTTCTCCGTTCCCGGGCGGCGGCTGCCGTAGGCACCTAGGGTCACTGGCGACACACCAGACAAAGGGGGCTTCATGACACCCGCACGCGCGGTCGGTCTCTTCCTGGTCGCCGCCTCGGCGTGCGGCCTGTACGTCGGCGTCACCACCGAGGGGGGCGGGCGGGCGGTCACGCTGATGCTCGTGCTGGTCGCCGGGGTCGCCGGCGGGGTCACCCTGTTCGAGTCCCGCCGGGCGACCGCACCGGTCCAGGATGCGCGTCCGCGCCCGGGCCGCCATCGCAGGTAGCCCCGCAGCAGGGCCGACGGCCCGGCGCATGGGCCGGGGAGGGTCAGGCCCCGCGGGCCACCTCCTCGATGAGCGCGCGGATCCGCAGCGGCATCTCCTCGCGCAGCGAGACGACGGTGCTGGTGCGGACCACCTCGGGCACGGCGAGGATCTCCCCGGTGACGCGGTGCAGGTCGGCCGGGTCCCGGGCGACCACCTTGAGCAGCAGGTCGGCCTCGCCGGTCGTGGAGTGCATCTCGACCACCTCCGGGAACGCGGCGAGGGCGGCGCCGGCGCGGTGCCCGGTGGTCTGGCTCAGGGCGATGGAGACGAACGCGACCAGACCTCGACCGAGGGCCGCCGGGTCGACCCGGCGGCTGAACTCGCGAACCGCGCCCGAGGCGCCCAGCCGCCGCACCCGGGCGTGCAGGGTGTTGCGCGCGATGCCGAGGCGCTTGGCGAGCGCGAGGCTGGTGGCGTCCGGGTCGTCGTCGAGAGCGAGCAGGATCTGCGCATCGAGGGGGTCCACCCGAGCATACTGACACCGAACCAGCGATTCCTGGAGCATTCTGCTCACCGCCGACGGGCTGTGTTGCGCGGCCGGCGCACCTACCGGCACCCTTCGCGGATGACCGACTTCACGCCGTGTGCGGCGCAGACCAGCGGCTCCGCCCTTGCCGACCGCGACGCGGTGCTGCGCGACCTGTCCCGCTACCTCGCCGGCGCCTGGGCGTCGTTCGACAGGCCCCGGCCCGCCGAGCCCAGCCCCGGTCCCGCGCTGCTCGAGCACCTGACGGCGCCCCTTCCCGAGGACCCCAGCGACCCGCAGGCGGCCCTGGGCGACGCGGTCTCGGTGCTGGAGGCCAGCGTCTCGCCGTCGCGTCCGCTGTACCTGGCCTACATCGGCTCCAGCGGCCTGGAGGTGGGCGTCCTGGGCAGCGCGCTGTCCGCGGCGTACGACGCGAACCTGGCGACCGCCGCGGGAGCCGCCGACCTCCTGGACCAGCAGGCGGTGCGCTGGGTGGCCGAGTTCGTCGGCTTTCCCGCCGAGGAGGGGCACTTCACCAGCGGTGGCCAGACGTCGAACCTGACCGCCCTGCTCGCGGCGCGCGAACAGGCCGCCCCGGGTGCGCGCGAGCACGGTCTGGCCGGCCACCGGGCCACGGTGTACTGCTCGCAGGAGGCGCACCACTCGGTCGTGCGCGCGGTCGAGGTCGCCGGGCTCGGCCGGCGGGCCCTGCGCAGGGTCGGAACCGACCACCGGCGCACGATGCGCGCGGACGCGCTCGCCGAGGCGATCGCCCAGGACCGCGCAGCGGGCCTGACCCCGATGGCGGTGGTCGCGACCGCCGGTACGACGCTGACCGGCGCCGTCGACCCGCTCGGCGAGATCGCGGACGTCTGCGAACGCGAGGGGGTCTGGCTGCACGTCGACGGCGCCTACGGCCTGCCGGCCGCGGCCACCGCGACCGCCGGACACCTGTTCGCCGGGCTCGACCGGGCCGACTCGGTCACCATCGACGCGCACAAGTGGTTCGGCATGCAGAAGAGCTGCAGCCTCCTGCTGGTGCGCCGCCGTGGCGCGCTCCGCGCGTCGTTCGGGCACCAGGAGCGGTACCTGCTGCACGAGGAGGACACCGGCAACCCCGTCGACCACACCTTGGAGTACTCCCGCCCGTTCAGCTCGCTGCGGCTGTGGCTGTCGCTTCGCGTGTACGGCGCGGCGCGGTTCCGGGAGTGGGTCGAGGGGACGCTGCGCAACGCGGCCCTGCTGACCGGTGCGGTGCGCGAGCACCCGTCGTTCGAGCTGCTCAACGAGCCCATGCTGTCGACGGTCTGCTTCCGCCACGTGCCCGCGGGCCTCACCGAGCCCGAGCTCGACCGGCACAACCAGCGGCTGGCCCGCGCCATGCAGGCCGACGGACGGGTGTTCCTGGCCCCCGCGGAGGTGGACGGTCGCACCTGCCTACGGGCCTGCTTCGTCAACTTCCGCACGACCGCGCAGGACGTGGGCCTGGTGCTCCCGGTCGCCGAGGAGCTCGGTGAGTCGCTGGCCGACGCGGAGCGGCACACCGCCGCCTGAGCCCGCCGATCTGCGAGGCTTGAGCATGGCGACGCCACACCGCAGGCCCGCGCCGGTGCCGATCGACGCGGTGCTGTTCGACTTCCACAGCACGCTGGTGGACCAGGGCGACGCCTCGGCCTGGGTCCAGCTGGCCTGGGAGCACGCGGGCCGCACCGGCTCTCACGTCGACGCCTTGGGTGCGGAGAAGGCGCTGGCGCTGGCTCGCGCGCTGGACGTGGTCTGGGAGTCCGCGCGGGAGGTGGACCCCACCAGCCGGCGCGACCTCGACCCGGCCGCGCACCGCGAGGTGTGGGACCAGGTCGTCGGCGAGCTGGGGTCCGTCGGCGACGACCTCGCAAGCGCGCTCTACGAGACCGTGATCGAGCCGTGGATCCCCTACGAGGACGCCGTCCCGGTGCTCCGCGAGCTGCGCGACCGCGGGGTCGGGACGGCGCTGGTGTCCAACGTCGCCGTCGACGTGCGGCCGGTGCTGGAACGCGGCGGCCTCGCCGGCCTGCTCGACGCCGTCGTGCTGTCCTACGAGGCCGGCGCGGTCAAGCCGGACATCGCGATCTTCACCGAGGCGCTGGCGGCGCTCGGCGTGCCTGCGGAGCGCGCGCTCATGGTCGGCGACAGCTGGCAGGACGACGCCGGCGCCGCCCGGCTCGGCATCCGGACGCTGCTGCTCCCGCGCACCAGCGGACCCACCCATGGCCTCGGCCTGGTTCTCGGCCTGGTCGACGGCTCCCGCCCACCCACCGGCTGAGCCGAGCCGGCGCGTCCTCCCGCGAAGATGGCCGCGAGCCGGCCTGTCTTCCCGCGATGATGGCCGCGAGCCGGCCTGTCTTCCCGCGATGACGGCCGCGAGCCGGCGGGTCCTCCCGGTCGGCTCAGCCCGCGCGAGAGGGCAGGGCGCCGACCCGGGTCAGGAAGCCGTCGACCAGCCGGTGGGCGCGGGCCCGGCCCGCCTCGTCCCACTCCCGGGCCTGGGCGAGCAGGAGGTCGGGGTCCAGGCCGACGGCGCTGGCCTTGACGTCGCCGCCGTTCCCGAGCCAGCCGGCCAGCATGTCGCTGGTCAGCTCGGGGTGGAACTGCACGGCGAGGTTGCGCCGGAGCAGGAACGCCTGCGACGCGGCGGCGTTGCGCGCGATCTCGGTGGCCTGCGGCGGGACGCTCCAGGAGTCGTAGTGCCACTGGAACCACCGGCCGCCGGGGACCAGCGACTCGTCGTCGCTGTCCACCTCCGACCAGCCGACCTCGTGGGTGCCGGCCCGGTCGACCCGGCCGCCGAGCGCGGTGGCCAGCAGCTGTCCGCCGAAGCAGATGCCGAGGACCGGGACGCCCGCCGCGTCCGCCGCCCGCAGCCGGTCCAGCTCGGGCAGCACCCAGCTGCCGACCAGCTCGTGGTCGTAGGTCGACCACGGCGCCCCCATGGGCACGACCGCGTCGTAGGCGGTGAAGTCCGGGAACCGCGGCTCCACCCCGGGACTGGCGAACAGCTCCTCGGGCACGACGGTGTGCAGGTCGACGACGTAGCCGTGCTGCTCGAAGCGGTCCGCGACCGGCCCGGGGGGCGACACGTGGTCGTGCTGGACGACCAGCAGGCGGCTCACAGGTGGTAGCTGTACTCGCGGAACTCCCAGTCGGTGACCCAGTGGGAGAAGCGCTCGAGCTCGTTGCGCTTGTACGCCAGGAACGCGGCCACGAACCTCGGGCCCAGCATGTCCGCGAGCTCGGTGCCGGCCTCCAGCGCGTCGAGCGCGGAGCCCAGGTCGCCGGGCAGGTACGCGGCCTTCGACGGGTCGTAGCCGTAGCCCTCGAGCTTGGCCGGCGGCTTCAGCTTGTCGCGAATGCCGATGTACGCCGCGCCGAGCAGGCTGGCGATGGCGAGGTACGGGTTGGCCGAGGCGTCGCCCAGGCGGAGCTCGAGCCGGCTGGCCCGGCCCCGCTCCGGCGGGATGCGCACCATGGCGCTGCGGTTGTCCAGGCCCCAGTCGACCAGCCAGGGCGCGAGGGTGTCCGGCCCGAACCGCTTGTAGGAGTTGATGGTCGGGTTGTGCAGGGCGGCCAGGGCCGGCGCGTGCTCGAGGATTCCGGCGATGGCGGAGCGGCCGATGTCGGAGAGGCCGTCCTCCCCGTCGCCGTCGTCGAAGAGCGCCTCGCCGTCGTGGGACCAGGTGGAGAAGTGGATGTGGAAGCCCGAGCCGCCCTCGTCGTTGAACGGCTTGGCCATGAAGGTGGCCAGCCGGCCGCCGATCCGGGCGAGCTCCTGCAGGGCGATCTTGAACCGGAACGCCCGGTCGGCCGCGTCGAGCGCGTCGGAGTGCCACAGGTTGATCTCGAACTGGCCGGAGGAGAACTCGTGGTTCGCCGCCACGACGTCCAGGCCGTAGTCGGAGAGCTGGCGCAGTGCCTCGATGAGGGTGTTCTGGGGGTCGCCCTTGTAGCCGGCGGTGTAGACGTTGCCGGTGCCCTCGCCGTACCGCTTCCAGCCGGCATGCGACGAGGGGTCCGGGTCGAGCACGTAGAACTCCAGCTCCGGGCCGACCATCGGCCGCATGCCGAGCTCGGCGAACCGGTCGACGACGCCGCGCAGCACGTTGCGCGGGCTCTCCTGCGAACGGGAGCCGTCGGGGTTGAAGACGTCCGCGATGACGTGCGCCACGCCGGACTCCCACGGCACCCGCTGCAGCGTGGACAGGTCCGGCACCGCCACGACGTCGGGCAGGCCGGCCGACATCCCGCCCTCCATGTCGACCACGTCGCCCATCGGCGAGGTGCCGTAGACGGAGCGGCAGAAGGCGACGCCGTCGCCGACGGTGCGCGCGAACCGCCGGACCAGGAGGTCCCGGCCGCGCTCCGCGCCGATCATGTCGCTGTAGCCGAGCCGGACCACGTCGATGTCTCGGGTGGTGAGGTCGGCCTCGGCCGCCTCCATGGCGCTGGCGTCAACGTTGACCATCGGTGCTCCTCGGTGGTTGCGGACTGCGCGCGGCGCAGGTCGTCGGTCCTCGACGTAGGGGTCTTTGGACCCGAGAGTGCTCCCGTTCCTGGTGTGACGCGAGCCGGTGGTAGTAGAATCGTACGGATCCAAACGACTGTGTCAAGAGGTTCGGACCCGAACGAGTGGCTCCCCGGGCGCCGACCCGCCGGCCGGTAGCCTCGACGACATGGCCGACCAGCACACGTTGTTCGAGACGGAGCGGGCGATGCGAAGCCATGTGGCGGCACTGGACCTCGACTTCGAGGCGGCCCACGCGGTGTCGAGCATCTACCGGGCGGCCAACGCCGTGCGCACCCACGTCACCAACGAGGTCCTGCGCGAGTACGACCTCAGCTGGACCGGGTTCGTCGTGCTGTGGGTGGTCTGGATCTGGGACGGGATGGAGACCCGCCATGCCGCGGAGTCCGCGGCGATCTCGAAGGCCACGCTGACCGGCGTGGCCAAGACCCTGGAGTCGCGCGGCTGGATCGAGAAGCGGGGTCGCGCGGACGACCGGCGGCTGGTCGAGCTGCACCTCACCCCGGCGGGCAACCAGCTCATGGAGGACCTCTACCCCAAGTTCAACGCGGTCGAGGCGCGCGTCGTCGCGGGGCTGTCGAGCAAGCGCCGCCGGGACCTCACCAAGAGCCTGCGCGAGATCGTCACCGCCCTCGAGCAGCCCTCGGACGTGGTCGAGAGCGCCTGACGCCGCGGCGGCCCGGCTCGGGACGGGCATCGGGACGGGCATCAGTGCCGGCCGCCGGGCGTCGCCGCGCGAACGAACGCGGAGAAGATCCCGGCCTGCTGCGGGTCCGTGGCCGCGGTGTCCTCGGGGTGCCACTGCACGCCTAGGTACCAGCCGTCGTGCTCGTCGATCGAGACCGCCTCGACGGTGCCGTCCTCGGCGTACGCCGTCGCGCGCAGTCCCTTGCCCAAGGCGCCCAGGCCCTGGTGGTGGTAGCAGGAGACGGTCATCTGGTCGGCGTCGACGACCCGGCGCAGCGGCGAGTCGGGCAGGATCGCGATGTCGTGCACGAGATGACGGTGGTCGGCTCCCAGCGTCTCGGTGAGGTCCTGGACCAGGTCGCCACCCCGTGCGACGTTGACGACCTGGTTCCCCCGGCAGATCGCCAGCAGTGGGAGGCGGTCCTCCACGGCGACCCGGGCCAGGGCCAGGTCGAACGCGTCCTGGGTCTCGTCGACGTCGTACTGGGAGTCGTGCGCCTCCTGGCCGGCCCAGTGCGCGGCGAGGTCACCGCCGCCGGGCAGCAGGACCGCGTCGGCCATCCAGATCCGGCTCCGCACCAGCGCGTCGAGGGCCCCTTCGGCTGCTCCGTCGGGCACGTCCGGGTGCAGCAGGACGGGCTCCCCACCGGCGGCGTACACCGCGTCGACGAGCTTGCGCGCCGCCACCATGGCGCGGAACCGCAGCGCAGAGGCGGACTCGGAGAAGCGCGACGGGATGACGACCACGGGCCGGGCGTCGGCGGGGCGCTCAGCCATAGCTGATCCAGGTGGTCTTGAGGTCGGTGTACTCCTCCAGCGCGCGCCGGGACTTGTCCCGGGCCGTGCCGGAGAGCTTGACCCCGCCGAAGGGCACCGACATGTCGCCCTCCTCGTAGCAGTTCACCCAGACCGTGCCGGCGCGCAGCGCGCGGGAGACGCGATGCGCCCGCCCGAGGTCTGCGGTCCACAGGCCCGCGGCCAGACCGTACTCGGTGTCCGACGCGATCCGCACCGCCTCGGCCTCGTCGTCGAAGACCTGGACGGCGAGCACCGGCCCGAACAGCTCCTCGCGGACCAGCACGTTGTCGGGCCCGGCGCCGGTGACGACGGTCGGCTCCAGGTACGGCCCGCCCGACGCCTCCCGGACCCGCGACCCGCCGAGGCGGACCTGGGCGCCCTGGCGCGCGCCGCGGTCGAGCTGGCCGAGCACCCGCCGCAGGCTGGCCTCGTCGACCAGCGGACCCATCGTGGTGTCGGGCAGCAGCGGGTCGTCGGGCTGCCAGGAGGCCGCCGTGGCGACCACCCGGTCCACCACCCGGTCGGCGACGCTGCGGTGCACCACCAGCCTCGACCCCGCCGTGCACATCTCGCCGGAGTTGAAGAAGATCGCCCAGGCGGCCATGTCGGCCGCGGCGTCCAGGTCCGGCGCGTCGGGGAACACGATGTTCGGCGACTTGCCGCCGAGCTCGAGGTGCACCCGCTTGAGGTTGCTGTCGGCGGCGTACCGCAGGAAGTGCCGCCCGACGCCGGTCGACCCGGTGAAGGTCAGCACGTCGACGTCGGGGTGCTCCCCGAGCCGGCGCCCGACCTCCGCGCCGTCGCCGGAGAGCACGTTGAACGCTCCCGGCGGGACGCCGGCCTCGATGCCCAGCGCCGCCACCCGCTGCATCGACAGCGGCGACTGCTCGGCGGTCTTGAGCACCACGGTGCAGCCGGCCGCGAGCGCCGCCGCGAACTTCCAGCTCCCGATGGTCAGGGGGAAGTTCCACGGGACGACCGCGGCCGCGACCCCGGCCGGCTCGCGGGTCACCAGGGCCAGCTCGCCCGGCGCCGTCGGGGAGACCTCACCCATCACCTTGTCCGCGAGCCCACCGTAGTAGCGCAGGCAGCGGACCAGGGCGCGCAGCTCGATCTCCCACGAGTGCCGGATCGGCTTGCCCATCTCGGCCGAGACCAGGAGCGCGATCTCGTCGCGGTCCCGCTCCACCAGGTCGGCGTACCGGAGCAGGGTCTCGCCGCGCTCGCGCGCGGACATCCGTGGCCAGGGACCGCTGTCGAACGCGGACCGGGCCGAGGCCACGGCGGCGTCCGCGTCGGCGGCGTCGGCCCAAACCAGCTCGGTCAGGGTGCTGCCGTCGCGTGGGGTCACCACGGGCCGGCTTCCGCCGGCGACGGCCGGGCGCTCCTCACCGTCGATGAACAGGCCCTGGGGGAGCCGGGTCGCGGGGAGCCGCGCGACCCAGTCGACGGCGCGGACCGGGTCGTGGCGCTCCGGGTCGATGTCGGTGGTCGTCGTCATCGCGGGTGTGGGCCGGCGTCAGTGGGTCTGGGACAGGTCGGGCTTGCGGATGCCGCGCAGCTCCCAGTCCCCGCCCTTCGCCGTGGACAGCACCTCCTCGCTCTCCGTCGGCTGCGCGCCGACGTCGGTGCGGACCGGCGCGGGACCCTCCACGATGTGGTTGCGGAGCGTGCCCAGGCCCTCGACCTCGACCTCCACGACGTCGCCCGGGTAGACGGTGCGGGAGATGGCGGGGGTCCCCGACATCAGCACGTCACCGGGCTGCAGCGTGATCGTCCGCGCGATGTCCGCGACGAGGTAGTGCATGTCCCACCTCATCTCGTCGGTGTTGCCGTCCTGCCGCACCTCGCCGTTGACCAGCGTGCGGATCCGCTTGCCGCGGAAGTCCCAGCCCTCGACCAGCCCCGGGCCGAGGGGGCACAAGGTGTCGGCGCCCTTGACCCGCAGCATCGACCCGGAGTCGGTGTCGCGGAAGTCGTGCAGGCCGTAGTCGTTGCCGACCGTGTACCCCCGGATGTAGTCGCCCGCCTCCTCCGGGGAGATGTTGCGGGCGGTGCGCCCGACCACGATCGCGATCTCGCCCTCGTAGTTCAGCCACTTGCAGCGGTTCGGCCGGACCACGGCGCTCTCGTGCGCGTTGAGCGACGACACCGGCTTGTGGAAGTACGTCGGCGCCGGGGGCAGCTTGGTCATCATCTCCTCGACCCGCGAGGAGTAGTTGAGGTGGACGCAGACGATCTTCGACGGGACGACGGGCGGGAGGTGCCGGGCCTCCGCGATCGCCACCTCACGGCCGTCTCCGGCGACCAGCGTCTCTCCTCGGCGGACCACGTCGACGACGTTGCCGTCGAGCAGGATCCGGCGGGTCTCGCGCAGGGCGGGCTGGGACATCTGGGTCTCCTCGGTGTGGTCGGTGCGCTCAGCCGGCGGCAGGCAGGTCGGGTCCGGCGTTCTGGCGGGCGTAGTCGGGGTCGGCCGGCGTGCGACGCGGGCGCGGGAAGCCGTCGGCGGGCCGGTCGAACCACAGGTGCACCTGGCCGGTGCCGACCGAGTTCTCGTACTCGCCGTACTGGCGGCTGGTGGCGCGGCAGTCGCCCTCGCCGAGTGCGCCGATCATCATCAGGTAGTGGCCGAACCGGGCCTCCGGCCTGAACCGGTAGAACTCGCCCATGGTGTCGAGCACGCGGGCGTGGTCGCCCGCAGCGAACCACTCCAGGCGCTCGGCGTCGGCCGCGGCCGCCTCGGGGCTGAAGATGTGCTCGACACCGGCCGCCTCGTGGTCGCGCAGCTGGCGCAGCGGCCAGAAGGTGTGCGACATGGCACCCGACGCCAGCAGCAGCACCTTGCGGTCGGACTCCGCGATGGCGTCGCCGAGGGCGCGTCCGAGCCGCAGGTTGTCCTCGGTGTCGGCGGTCTGGCAGACGCCGATCGTGACCCACTTCTTGTCGGGTAGACCCTGGCCGAGGAACTCCCACAGGTTGGTGGTGGCGTAGAAGATCGGCAGCGAAGGGTCGTCGATCGCCGTGATCCAGGTGCTGTGGTCCTGGCCCTTGCCGGCGATGAGGTGGGCGAGCTCGGGGTCGCCGAGGATGTCGTACGGGCGCTGCGACATGCCGCGGGGCAGCTCCTCGGAGGTGAACAGCCCGGCCCGGCGCTCGTGCGCGGTCACCACGAACTCGACCGTCGTGGCCCAGTGGGAGTCCAGGACGACCACCGTGTCGTAGTCCAGGGAGTCGAACACGTCCTTGCGCAGCTCCTGCAGGCCGGCCACGAGCGTGGTGTCCTCGCCGTTGTTCAGCTCTCGGCGGGTCTTCTCCGGCAGCACGATGGTAGGCACGTGGGCGATCAGCCCCGCGCCGACAACCTCACCCATGACAGTCCTCGCTTTCAGTTGGTCGTCCTCGTCGTCCAGCCGGTGGGGCTGAAGACGGTGTTCTTGATGTCGCAGTAGAAGTCGAAGGAGTAGGTGCCGCCTTCACGGCCGATGCCGGACCTCCCGTTGCCACCGAAGGGCGCCCCGAGGTCGCGCACGAAGAAGCAGTTCACCCAGACGGTGCCTGCGTCGAGCCTGGCGCTGACCCGCTCGGCGCGCTCGGGGTCTCCGGTGACCATGGTGGCGGCCAGCCCGAACCGGGTGTCGTTGGCCAGCCGGACGCCCTCGTCCTCGGTGGCGAAGGTCTGGAAGGTCAGGACCGGCCCGAACACCTCCTCGGTCAGGATCTCGCTGCCCGGCTCGGCGCCCACCAGGATCGTGGGGGAGTAGTACAGCCCGCCCAGCTCGGTGTTCGGCCCGCCGCCGAGGACGGGCTTGGCGCCGGCGGCGACCGCGCGCTCCACGAAGCCGGAGACGCGCTCGAAGTGCTGGCGGCTGACCAGGGCGCTCACGTCGGTCGCCTCGTCGCGGGGGTCGCCCTGCACGAGCTCGCGAGCCCGTTGCACGACCCGCTGGAGGAGCTCCTCCGCGACGGACTCCTGGACCAGCATGCGGAACGCCCCGAGGCAGACCTGTCCGGCGTTGTCGAACTGCTCGACCGCGAGGCTCACGGCCAGGTCGAGGTCGCTGTCCTCGAAGACCAGCAGCGGCGACTTCCCGCCGAGCTCGAAGGACAGCGGGACGATGTTCGGGGCGGCGGCCGCCGCGATCGTCCCGGCGGTCGGCACCGAGCCGGTGAACGAGAGCCGGCGGACCCCCGGGTGACGGGTCAGCGGCGCGCCGGCGCCCGCCCCGGTGCCCTGGACGACGTTGAACACCCCTGGGGGCAGACCCGCCTCGTGGGTGATGTCGGCCAGCAGCGACGCGGTGAGCGGCGCCCACTCCGGCGGCTTCAGGACGACCGTGTTGCCGGCAGCCAGGGCGGGCCCGATCCGCCAGGTGGCCAGCATCAGCGGGGCGTTCCACGGCGTGATGATCGCGGTGACCCCCGCCGGGTCGTAGGTGATCCGCTCGCGGTGGCCGCGGATCTCCCGGTCCGGGTGCCGCAGCGCCTCCGCCCAGTCGGCGAAGTAGCGGAAGTTCATCGCCACCCGGGGCATCACGCCGCGGCGGTGCGAGCGGAGCAGCGACCCGTTGTCGCGGGTCTCCACGCGGGCCAGCTCCTCGGTCCGCGCCTCGATCCCCTCCGCGACCCGGCGCAGGGTCGCGGAGCGTTCGGCGACCGGGAGGGCGGCCCAGCCCGGGAAGGCCTCCTGCGCCGCGGCGACGGCGCGGTCGACCTCGTCGGCTCCGCCGGCGTGGATCTCACCGAGCACCGTCTCGTCGATGGGCGAGACGTCGGTGAAGGTCGCGCTGGACGCGACCCGCTCGCCGCCGATCCAGTGCCTGGTGTCGACGGCGACGCCCTCCACCTCGATGCTGCTCATGCGGTCCTCCCAAGTCGTTAGGAGCCAAACGATATGGAGACCATCACCGGCCAGTCAACCTCGTGCCCACACCGCTGGTGAGGGACTGCACCCGCTCCTCAACCACCGGGACGGTGGCAGGGCCCCAGCCAGGGTGCCGGTGGTTTCGAGACGCTCGCAAGCTCGCTCCTCAACCACCGGGACCCTGGCTGGGGCCCTGCCACCGTCCCGGTGGTTGAGGAGCGGGTGCAGTCCCTCACCAGCGGTGTGGGC
>JBIOUF010000272.1:0-28708 GCA_044866695.1 Nocardioidaceae bacterium
TGTTCAGTCACGGTCGTCTTCCAGCCGTACGACCCGGTACCCCAAGGCGCGCTCGGCTTCCTCGATTCCGCCTTGGAGGTCGCCGACGGTCTGCATCTTGCTCAGATCGACACCGAGGGTGACCAGAGTCTGGGCGATCTTCGAGGACAGGCCGGTGATGACGACGTGGGCGCCCATCAGCCGTGACGCTTCCACGGTGCGGACCAGGGAGTCGGCAACGGCCTCGTCCACGTCGGCGACGCCGGTGATGTCGACGACCACCATCTTGGCTCGGTGGTGTCGGATCCCGTGCAGCAGCTGCTCGGTGAGCTGTTGGGCTCGCTGGCTGTCCAGCACGCCGATGATCGGCAGGATCAGCAGCCGCTCGCGGACCTGGAGCACGGGTGTCGACAGCTCCAGGATGGAGTCCTGCTGCTGGCGGATGACCCGCTCACGCTCATCGACGAAGCTGACCGCCACGGTGTTGGCGATGCGGTTGGCGGCCGGCTCGTAGGCGTCGAGGACCCGGTTGAGCAGCTCGAAGTCGTGGTGGTACTTCTCGAAGAGCGACCGGGCGAGCACGTCGCGCAGGAGCAGTACGATTCCCACCACCTCGTGGGTCTCCACGCCCCGGGGGATGATCCGCTCGCTCAGGTCGCGGGCGTAGTGCTGGAGCGCCTCGACGCTGCCGGTCTCCAGCACCTCCACGTAGTTGTCGTAGACCGAGGTCGCCTCGGAGAAGACCTCCTGCTCCGTCATCGACGACAGGAGGTGCGCCTCGGTGATCCGGGCGGCCCACTCTTGCCGCAGGGTCGTGCGGTGCTGGCGCAGGTGGGCGACCAGCTCGGGGAGCAGCGCCTGAGCGGTGGCCTCCACGTCCCCCTGCTGCGCTTCGTCGTGTCGTGCCGGCTTCTGGTCGGTCATGTCCCCTCGTTCTCCCTGCGGCCGACGGCCTCGCCGGCGGGCCTTCCCCTGCTGTCGGACGAGCGCCACTTGGTCATCGTGACGGTGGTTCCCTTGCCCGTCTCGGTGACCACCTCGAACCGGTCCATGAGCCGCCTGGTGCCCGGCAGCCCCAACCCGAGACCGTGGTAGGTGCTGTACCCGTCCTGCATCGCCCGGTCCAGGTCGGCGATGCCCGGTCCGACGTCTCGGACCACGACGGTGACTCCCTGGTCGCGACCGCTGCTGACCGGGAAGATGCGTACCTCGCCGCGCACGGCGAACTTGACGACGTTGCGGGCCATCTCCGAGATCGCGGTCGCCAACAGGGTCGCCTCGGTCGCCCCGAACCCCGCCCGCAGCGCGACGTCGCGTCCGCTCTGGCGGGCGGCCACCACGTCGGCGTCCTGCTCGACCGGGACGACGACGCCGGCGGTGTCGTCCTGCGCATCCGCGGCTCGTCGCCTGAGCAGCTCGGGGCTGAGCCGGGAGCAGACCGGACACTCCAGGAGGTGACCGGCGACGTCGAGCTCGCGTTGCCGGCGTCGGTCGCCCAGCGACAGCGCGCGGAGAACCGGGCGGCAGCGGGCATCGTGGACCGGGGTGCGCTCGCGGGCGAGCAGGTACTCGACGCGCAGCTTGGCCCGGGTGCGGCTCAGCCTGGCGGCGACGGCTCCGGGGCTGGACTGCTCGTCCTCCGCGAGGGAGCGGACGTCCACGCCCTGCACTTCGTGGGCCAACAGCAGGTCACGCTCGGCAGGGGACAGCAGGCTCAACGCGGCCGCGAGGAGCCTGCTGTCCTCGTCGCGGAGCAGGTTCTCCTCGGGCACTTCCGGAACCTCGGTCGAGATCAGCAGGTGCGCCTTGTCCCGGGCGGTGCCGATGCTCCGCGCACGACGCGCCATCAGGTTCCGGGCGGTCGCGACGGCGTACGGGGCCAGCACATCCGCCTCGACTCGGTACCGCGCCGCCAGCACCCGGGTGAGCGTCTCCTGTACGAGGTCCTCGACCACCTCGGGATCCCGGACCCGAGCCACCACCACCCGGCGGATCACCGGGAGCAGCGCCAGGATCGACTCCTCGTCGTCGTCTCGCTGAGCGGCAGCTGTCACTGGTGTGGCTCTCCGGCCCGGCCACGGCGGGACTCCCCGACGCTGGCCCCGCCACGATAGCCCCGGTGGACGTGGGCGGGGAACCGAACGGCGCCGGAACGGGGAACCGCCTGCGGCCGGGCGGGGGGTACGGCCCGGCCGCAGGCGGACGTCGCGGCGTCCATCAGCCGCCGACCACGGCCTCGCCGGCCGGGTGGGTCGACACCGGTGGGCTCAGCCGAGCCGGAGGATGGCCAGGATGCGGTTCAGCACGTTCGCCAGCCGGAGCTCGTTGAGCAGCCCGGTGCCATCCAGGAGTCCCGTGACCGCGCACAGCAGGTTGCCGAGCAGGTTGTTCGCCCCGGTGACCGCGACGATGTTCAGCACCACCCGGTTGAGGTGGACCTCGAGGCCGAGCAGGTTCAGGTCCAAGGGGCCGAGGACCAGGTTCAGCACGTTGCACCGCGCCCGCCGGGCGGGCGCCTCGGCAAACGCAGCCGACTGACCGTTGTTCCCCGCTCGAACGGGAACCGTGACCCGGCGAGTCACCGAACCGACCAAGTTGCCGTTGCCCCGGCGCAGCGTTGCGTGGAGGACGCCGTTGGCGTACGCCTGGCCGCCGCGGACCAGGAACCGGTCGGGCTCGAAAGTGCCGCGGACCGTGCCGGCCTTGCCGAAGGTCCCGCGCACACGTGACGTCAGCGACCCAGGGGCATTGGCTCGTTCCACGCTGGCCACAGCGGTGCCGGTGACCTGAGCCGGCGTGCCTGCGCTCGAGGCCGCCGGACCGGGAAGCATCAGGGCACTCACGGCGCCGATGGTCACCCCCGCCGTGACCAGCCTGCCTCGACCCTGTGTGAACGCGTTCATGGCTTGTCCTTCCGAGAGACAACAGACGGGCTGTGACCGAGCCGTACCCGCCAGGTATTGATATATGCGGATAATGACCCACGAAACACCGCATCGGGGTTGGTCGGTCGGGTCGACGCTGAAACCGAGCCCGGCCCCAACATCGCACCTCCCCCCTCAGGCTCGTCTCGGCTGGTCGTGCCGCCGCGTCGATGGCGCTGTCGCGTGAGGAGAAGAGCGGGGTCGGCCCGACCGATGACGCGGCGTGGATGACCCCGGACGCCGGAACGGCGTACCAAGCCGGGCTTTTTGGGCTCTTTTGTCCGACCTGGCCGTGGGCCCCTGCGGCGTCATGATCCTGGGCTCCATGACTCAGTCACAAAGGGGACGTCTCGCGTCATGCGAGCCCACACCCCGACCAGCGGCCCGCTCCTGGCCGTCGCCTGGGGACAGCGCCGGGAGCGCTACCGCGCCTCGCCCGCGTCGAACGTGGCGTGTCGCAGGCGCAGCGCGTTGGCGATGACGCTGACCGAGGACAGCGCCATGGCTGCCGCCGCGATCATCGGTGAGAGCAGCGTCCCGGTCACGGGGTAGAGGACGCCGGCGGCGACCGGGATGCCGGCGGCGTTGTAGACGAAGGCGAACCCGAGGTTCTGCCGGATGTTCGCCATCGTCTTCCTCGAGAGCCGGCGGGCTCGGACGATGCCGGTCAGGTCGCCGCCCAGCAGGGTGATGCCCGCGGACTCGATGGCCACGTCGGTGCCGGTCCCCATCGCGATGCCGACGTCGGCGGCGGCCAGCGCGGGCGCGTCGTTGACGCCGTCCCCGGCCATGGCCACCGTCCGGCCCTCGTCGTGCAGCCGTCCGACGACGTCGGCCTTGTGGTCCGGCAGCACCTCGGCCTCGACGCGGCTGATCCCGAGCCGGCGGGCGACCGTGGCCGCGGTGACCCGGTTGTCCCCGGTCAGCATCACCACCTCGAGCCCCTCCGCGCGCAGCGCCCGGAGCGCCTCGGCGGCGCTGTCCTTGACCGGGTCGGTGACGACGATGACCCCGCCGGGACGCCCGTCCACGCCGACGAGGACGACCGTGGCCCCCTCGGCGCGCAGCCGGTCCGCCTCCTCGGCGAGCGCGCCGGTGTCGACGCCCTGGTCGCTCAGGAAGGCGGCGCTGCCGAGCAGCACGCGCCGGCGGTCCTCGACCACGCCGGCGACGCCGCGTCCGGAAGGGGAGTCGAACTCCCGGACCTCCGGGACCGCGAGACCTCTCTCGGTGGCCGCGGTGACGACTGCGTGGGCGAGCGGGTGCTCCGATGCCCGCTCCACCCCGGCGGCCAACCGGAGCACCTCGTCGGCGGCCAGGCCGAGCCCGCCGTTCGCCGTGGTCGCGGGGACGACCCGGGTGACCGTGGGGCGGCCCTCGGTCAGGGTCCCGGTCTTGTCGACGACGAGGGTGTCGACCTTCTCCAGCAGCTCCAGCGCCTCGGCGTTCTTGACCAGTACGCCGACCCGCGCACCCCGCCCGACGCCGACCATGACCGACATCGGCGTGGCGAGCCCGAGCGCGCAGGGACAGGCGATGATCAGCACCGCGACAGCGACGACGAGGGCGTGCGCGATCCGGGGCTCCGGACCGACCAGGGCCCACACGACGAACGCGACGGCCGCGACCAGGATGACGGCGGGCACGAACACCGCCGAGACCCGGTCCGCGCTGCGCTGGATGGGCGCGCGCGACCGTTGCGCCTCGGCGACCATCGCCACGATGCGCGACAGCATGGTGTCGCGACCGATCCTCTCGGCGCGCATCACGAAGCCGCCGGTGGCGTTGATGGTCCCGCCGGTCACCGGGTCGCCCTCGACCTTGATGACCGGCATCGACTCGCCGGTCACGAGCGACTCGTCGACCGAGGAACGACCCTGGTCCACGACGCCGTCCACGGGCACCTTCTCGCCAGGGCGCACCCGGAGCCGGTCCCCGACCTGCACCCGGTCGAGGGCGACCTCCTCGTCGGCGCCGTCCTCGCCGACCCGGCGGGCGGTCGTGGGGCTCAGGTCGAGGAGCGCCCTGATGGCGCCGGACGTCTGCTCGCGGGCCCGCAGCTCGAGGACCTGGCCGAGCAGGACGAGGGTGGTGATCACGGCGGCGGCCTCGAAGTACACCTCGACCGTGCCGTCCGTCCGGAACGCTTCGGGGAAGATGCCGGGGGCGATCGTGGCGACCACGCTGAACAGCCAGGCCACGCCGGTGCCCATCGCGATGAGGGTGAACATGTTCAGCCGTCGAGTCCGGACCGAGGCCCACCCCCGCGCGAAGAACGGCCCGCCTCCCCACAGCACGACCGGGGTGGCCAGCGCCAGCTGGAGCCAGCTCGAGGCCGTCGGCGATACGCCGCCCTGGAGACCCGGGAACAGGTCACCGCCCATGCCCAGCACCAGCACCGGAACCGACAGCGCCACGCCCACCCGGAACCGCCGGGTCATGGCGGCCAGCTCCGCCGAGGAACCCACGGCAGCCATCACCGGTTCCAGGGCCATCCCGCAGATCGGGCACGACCCGGGACCGAGCTGCCGGACCTGGGGGTGCATGGGGCAGGTGTACTCCACGGCACCCGCGTCCTCGCGCCGTACGTCGTGGTGCGCCGGGGCGGCGCCCCCCACGTGGCCATCCCCGACGTGGCCATGGTCCGCGTGGACATGCGCCGCGTCGTCATGGGCCGCGTGGTCCCGGGGGCTGCTCGGCCGGCCCGGGTACCGCGTCGGGTCGGCCCGGAACCGTTCCGCGCAGTGGCCGGAGCAGAAGTAGTAGGTCTGGCCACTATGGGAGGCCCGGTGCTCGGCCGTGCCGGGGTCGACGGTCATGCCGCACACCACGTCGGTGGCTCGCTGTGGGACCACGGACCGGTGGTGCTCGGCGGGCCTACCCATGTCCGCATAGTACCCCGGGGGGGTATATGGAGGCACCTGCTCGCCCGCCGCGCCCCCTGGTCAGCCGAGGGCAAGCGCAGCGAGCTCCGCGCGGGAGGACACGTTCAGCTTCGCGAAGACGTTGCGAAGGTGGAAGTCGACGGTGCGAGGGCTGACGAACAGCTGCGCCGCCGCGTCCTTGTTCGACAGCCCCTGGCGCACCAGACTTGCGACCTGCCGCTCCTGGGCGGTGAGCTCCGAGGCGGTGGACGGGTCACGGCGTCGCGCGGTCTCGCCCGAGGCGCGCAGCTCCTGGGCGGCTCGCTCGGCCCATCGGGTGGCGCCGAGATCCTCGAACGCGGCCAGCGCCGTCCGGAGATGCTGCCTGGCGTCCACGCGCCGGCGGGACCGGCGCAGCCACTCACCGTAGGCGAGCTCGGTGCGGGCCCGGTCGGGTAGCCGCAGTGACCGTGCGTGGGCGGCCAGCGCCGCACGAAAGTGGGCTTCGGCCGCGGCGTTCTCGGCACGCAGGGCGCGGCCGTGCTCGACGGCCGCGACCGCCGAGGCGACGCCCGTCGCGTCGCCGAACGCGGTCAGCTCGGCCAGCCACTGCTGAGCGAGGTCGGCGCGGTCGGCGCGGACCGCGGCCTCCAGCCGGTCCAGCGCGGTGGTCCGGCGGAGTGCGGCCCCACTGACCTGTCGGAGGTGATGGACGGCGGCGGGAGGTTGGCCGGCCCGCAGTCCACGCGCCCAGTGGGTGAGGTCCTCGACCAGGCTCCGGGTGATGCCGATGGGATGCTCGCGCAGGAGCGCGGTCACCTCCTCGATGTGCCGGTCCGCGGCCTCCTGGTCGCCACGCAGCGCAGCGAGCACGGCGAGCTCCGCCCTCGGCAGCGCGGTCAGGCCGGGCTGGCCGGTGCTGGTCGCGAGCTGGAGCGCCTCCGCGGCGGCGGTGCCTGCTTCTCCCCACGCTCCCGTGGCCAGCTGGAACAAGACGCCGCGCGTCAGCGCGTGCTCGACCATGGTCAGCGCGCCGGTGCCGCGTGCGGCGGTGAGCTGGTCGGCGTGGGTGCGCAGCCCTCGCGCGTCGTCGTCGAGGTGCAGAGCGGCGATGCCGAGGTTCGGCTGCAGGACGTGGTCCACCTCGAGCGGCTCGGCGTCGGTCAGCCGCCATGCCGCGCGTATGCCGTCGGCTGCGAGGGCCCAGTCCTGGTCCGCCACGGCCAGGAAGCCCTGCAGCAGCAGGTGCGCGGCGCGGGACGCCGTCGACGCCCCGTCCGCCGGTTCGCCGGCCAGCGCCGCCAGGTCGACCCTTCGTGGGGAGTGCGCCCCGAACGCGGCCAGCGACGCGGCCAGCATCGCCAGCTGCTGGGTCTGCGGACCGCCGGGCCCCTCCGCGGCGGCGGCGGTCTGCGCCGCCTGCAGAACCAGGTCGTAGCCGTCGTCGAGGGAGCGGGTGTTCCACTCGATCTGACCCCGCAGCGTGAGCAGCCGAGCCCGCAGGTGATCGTCGCTGACGTCGGCGGTCGCCGTACTCGCCAGCGCCGCCGCGCGCGCGGGCTGACCGCCGAGCCAAGCGGCGGAGGCGGCCGCGACCAACCGCCGGCCGCGGGGCTCGCTGGCTGCGGTCAGCTCCGCCGCCCGGGCCCAGGCGGCGGCCGCGGCCTCGTGCCCCCCGCGGTTGGCGGCGCGCTCGGCCACACCGTCCAGCGCCATGACCACCGACTCGTCGGGACGGTCGGCCGCTGCAGCCAGGTGCCAGGCCTGTCGGTCCGGGTCGGCGGCCAGCACCTGCGCGAGGGCGCGGTGCGTCGCGCGTCGCTGCGCGCTGGTCGCGGCCTGGTAGACCGCCGAGCGCACCAGAGGGTGGTGGAGCGCCAGCCTGTCGCCGTCGACGCGGACCAGCCCCGCCAGCTCCGCCTCCTCGAGCGCATCCTCACCCGCGCCGAGCCGCTCGGAGGCCTCACGGACCAGGGTCAGGCGGGCCGTGTCGTCCGCGGCGGCCACGAGCAGGACCCGCTGGGCGGCCTCGGACAGGCGGCGACAGCGGTCGAGGAAGGCCCGCTCCACGCCGCCGGTCAGCGGCAGCGGGCTGGGCAGCGGCTGCCGCGCGGTGAGCTGGTCCGCGGTCAGGACCCCGGCGAGCTCCACGAGGGCGAGCGGGTTCCCCCCGCTGGCCGTCAGCAGGTCGGCCAGCACCGCCGGATCCGGGCGCAGCCCGGCCCGGGTCTCGACGAGCCGGGCCGCCGCGGTGTCGGTCATCGCGCCGACCGTGACCGCAGGGAGGTCCGCGGCGTCGAAGGCGGCGGTGCCGTCCCGGGCCGCGAACAGCAGGGCCACCGGTTCGGCCTGCAACCGGCGGGCGACGAACAGCAGTGCGGCTGCGGAGGCCTCGTCCAGCCATTGCGCGTCGTCGACCGCGATGAGCAGCGGCTGTTCCTCGCTGGCGTCGGCGAGCAGGCTCAGCGTCGCGAGGAACACCACGAACCGGTCCCCGGTCCCTGCCCCCTCACCGAGCGCCGCCTGCAGCGCGTCGCGCTGAGGTCCGGGCAGGTGCGGTACTCCCGACCGCAACGGCCGCAGCAGCCGCTGCAGCGCCGCGAACGCCAGGGGCGACTCCGACTCCACCCCGGACGTGCTCAGCACTCGCATGGCGCTGCCTGCGCCACTGGTCGCGACGGTGTCGACGGCATGGGCCAGGAGCGTCGACTTCCCCGAACCCGCCACCCCGCGGACCACCAGCGCCCCGCCCCTGCCGGCCCGGGCCGTCTCGCACAGCGACATAACCGCCGCCAGTTCGGCCTCCCGTCCGATCAGCACGGCCCGACCGTAACCGACGACCCGGACTCAGAACGGCCGGCCCCGGGCATCCGGACGGACGGGTCGTGGCAACCTGGAGTCCCCCGAGTACTCCGCCACCCTCGCCCCGGGATCCGGCCCGGACGCGGTGCCCACGGCGCCGCTACGCCGTCGGCACGGCGCCGCACTCCCTGAACGGTCCCAGTCCCACGAGCCTCCACCGGAGCCCACACGATGACCAGCCCCACCGCACCGCCCCCGGCGTCCCCCCGGAGCTCGGACGGCTCCGCCCGTCCCAGGGTCATCGGCATGATCGGCGGCATGAGCTGGGAGTCGACGTCGGAGTACTACCGGCTCGCCAACCGCATGGTCCGCGACCGGCTCGGCGGGCTCCACTCCGCCCGGGTGCTGCTGTCCTCGGTCGACTTCGCCGAGATCGAACGGCTTCAGGTCACGGGCAGATGGGACGAGGCCGGGGAGCTGCTCGCGGCCGAGGCGCGCCGGCTCGAGGTCGCGGGGGCCGAGCTGCTGGTCCTGTGCACCAACACGATGCACAAGGTCGCCGACTCCATCGAGGCCGCGGTCGGCATCCCGCTGCTGCACCTGGGCGACGTCACCGCTGCCGCGGTGACCGCCGCGGACGTCCGCAGGGTGGGCCTGCTGGCCACCGCCTTCACCATGGAGGAGAGCTTCTACCGGGACCGGCTCACCCACCACGGGCTGGAGGTTCTCGTCCCCGACCGCGCTGACCGTGCCGAGGTGCACCGCATCATCTACGAGGAGCTCTGTCTCGGCGTCACCACGCAGGAGTCACGCCGGGTCTACCGCGCGGTGATCGACCGGCTGGTGACCGCCGGAGCCGACGGGGTCATCCTGGGCTGCACCGAGATCGAGCTGCTGATCGGGCCTTCCGACAGCCCCGTGCCGGTGTTCCCCACGACCCGGCTCCATGTCGAGGCCGCCGTCGAGGCCGCTCTTCGGCAGCCGCCGCCGCCCGAGGGCAGGCCGGTCTGACCCCGGTCGCCACCAGGTCACAACCGACCCCGAACTGCGACGCACAGGTATTCGTCCTCGAGCCGCGGTATCGAGACCCGGCGTGTGGTCGTTGGCGACCTCGCTGCCGGGTCACGTGCGTCGGTGGAGCTGGAACTTGCCGTTGTGGGCGGGTGTCATGGTCATCCCGTGGCGGTGGGCCAGGGTGTGGTGTCTGGGGCAGATCAGGGCGAGGTCGGCGAGGTTGGTGGTGCCGCCGGTGGCCCAGGATCGTCGCCAGTGGTGGGCTTCGCACCAGCGGGCGGGTCGGTCGCAGCCGGTGATGGCGCAGACGCCGTGTTGCTGGACGCGGAGGGCGAGGATCTGTGCCTTGGACGCCAGCCGGCGTCGCCGGCCCAGGTCGAGGACCCGGCCTTGGCCGTCTAGGACCGCGGGGATCACTCCGGCGGCGCAGGCCAGCCGGCGGGCCTCCCCGGGGGTGAGCAGGGTGGGGGTGCCCACGATCGCGGCGTGCGCCAGCCCGCCCAGGAGGGTGTCCAGGGTCATGGTGACCACCACGGTCGGCGCGAGGCCGCCGGTGGCCGGCAGGGTGTCGGCGTTCAGGGTCTCCAGGAGCCGGCAGAACGCCTCTCCGCGGATCACCGGGGTGAGCCGGCGGACCCGTTCGGCCGGGTCCGGGGCGCAGCCCGCGCCGGCCTCCCCGGCAGACGCGGCGGTGCTCTCGGTGGTGTCGGCGGGGTGGGTGGGGTGGGCGGGGTGGGTGTGTGGGACCGGGTCGACCCCGGCGGGGTTGGTGAACGCGTCCAGCGCGGCGGCCAGCATCTCCCCGTACCGCTCCGGGAGCTTGAACCTGCCGTTCACGCTGCCGTGCCCGTCTCGTCCCCAGGTCAGGCTGGTGGCCCGCTCGGCCTGGCGTTCCTCCCGGTCCAGCGCGGCGGCGTCCAGCCGCTCGGCCAGCTCGGGGGCCACCACGTGCAGGATCCGCTTGCCCAGCCGGGCCAGCTCGACGGCGTCGAACCTCTGCGCGAGGTCCAGCAGGTGCGCCTCGGCGGCCCGCCGGGTGTCCACGCCGACCTCGACCGGCAGGTCGTCCACCGCGTCGCAGACCGCCCGGGCCTGGTCGGGCAGCACCTCCCCGGCGACCAGCGCGGCGTCCACCGCCTGGTGCCCGTCCCGCAACGACTCAGCCAGCCGCTCCCGGCCCACCGCGCCCCGCCTGGTCACCGGCACCAGCCCCCGCACCCACGCCGCCGTCGACGTCGCCCCGGCCGGACCGGCCAGCCCCTCCAGGTCGGCCCGGGCCACCAGCCGCAACGCCAACCCCGACAACCGGGCCGCGGCCCGCTCCAGCGGTTCCTGAGGAGGGCGACGAAGGAGCCCGTCTCGAAGGGCCGCCACCGCCTCCGCCGTCTGGGCCGGGGTGAGCCCCAACGGGTACGGGTCACCCAGCCCGTCCAGCACCTCGTGCACCCGCCCCGCGAACCAGTGCACCCGGTCCACCCGGTCCGCCACCGGCGTCCCCCCACGCCTCCTGGCGTGCGAGTCCGGAGACGGCACCGGCTCTGCTGACATGACCCGATCCCACCAGCCGCCACCGACAAAAGCCGCCCCGAGAACCCGCCGCATCTCGTCATGTGGACGGAGGATTCCGTCGGCCGCGGCTCGACGTAGAAGCGCGACGGGACCGACTTTCCGGACGATACCGGGCATCTCGGCGCTATCATGCCCGCTGTGATCACCGGAGAGCTGAAGGGCATGGTCGACCGGATCCGGGATGCCTCTTGGCAGCTCCGAACCTTCTACCGGCGGCTGTGAGCTCGCCGCTGTACCTGGGCCTCCGAGCTCGCGCCGGGTGCGGGTGGACGCGACGTTCATGCTGATGGTGGAGCAGGGAGGACGGATGGAGCCGGACCTGGACAACCTGATCAAGACGACCGTGGACTCTCTCGAGGGCGTTCTCGGCGTCCGCACGGGGACAGGCCCCCGCGTCGAGGCCGACGACGTACGCGTGGACCGCGGCGATGGTGTCGCTCCCACGATGCGCCAGTCATGGGAAGTGCCCAACCATCGTGGTGCCATGGGGAACTGACGCCTGGTCCGGGCCAGCTTCAGAAGGTCAGCACGGTCTTGCCCAGCGTCCGCCGGGCGGCCATCTCGGCCAGGGCGGCGCGGGCCTGCTCGACGGGGAGGGTGCGACCCACCGGCGGGTCGACGACGCCGGACTCGACCATGGGCAGCAGCCGGTCCCACTGGCCGCGGCGGTAGCCGGGCCGGGTCATCACGAAGGCACCCCACCCGACGCCGCGGACGTCGATGTTGTTCAACAGCAGGCGGTTGACCTTGACCTGCGGGATGGCGCCGCCGGTGAACCCCACCACCAGGAGCCGGCCCTCGGCGCGCAGCGCACGCAGCGAGTCGGTGACCAGGTCGCCGCCTACGACGTCGAGGACCACGTCGACCCCCTCGCCGCCGGTGAGCTCCTTGACGCGCGCGAGGAACCCGTCCACCGGCACCGCCTGGTCGGCGCCGACCTGGAGGGCGAGCCTGCGCTTCTCCTCGGTGGACGCCACGGCGATCACCCGCGCGCCCAGCCCTCGGGCCACCTGGACCGACGCGGTGCCGACCCCGCCGGCGGCGCCGTGGACCAGCACCGTCTCGCCAGGGACCAGGCCGGCCCGCCGGGCCAGCGCGAACTCGGCGGTGAGGTAGTTCATGGGCATCGCGGCGCCCTGGTCGTAGCCGAGCGCGTCCGGGAGCGGGTAGACCCCGTCCACGGGCACCGCGACGAGGTCCGCGCCCCCGCCGTACGCAAGCACCGCGGCCACCCGGTCGCCCACGGCGAACCCCGAGCCCTCCGGCGCCTGACGGACGTCGCCGGCCAGGTCGACGCCGAGCTGGAAGGGCGGCTCCGGCCGGATCTGGTACTCACCTCGGCTGAGCAGCAGGTCGGGCCAGCTGACCCCGAGCGCCCTCACCTCCACCAGGACCTCGCCCGGCCCCGGGGTGGGCTCCGGGACGTCGACGACCTCGACGCCGTCGGGACCGGACAGCGAGGTGACCTGCAGTGACCGCATGGGTCAGGAGTATGCCGCCACGGGGACGACGAGCGTCCGAGGGAGCGGCGCGTCGGGTCCGGAGGTTGGCTTCGTGACGCTCGCGAGCTCGCTCCTCAGCCCAAGTCGAGACGGGCTCGCACCGCGGTTCCTGAGGAGGGCGACGAAGGAGCCCGTCTCGAAGGGCGCCCTCCTCGACCTCCGTGGGTGCAGCCCCGCAGAGCCTCGGCCACCGTGGGTGGAGGGTCAGCCGGGGCGGACCACCGCGTCCATCTCGAAGTGCATGGGGTCGGTGTAGTTCCAGTAGCCGCCCCAGGCGAAGCCCCACTTCTCGAAGATCAGCACCACCCGGCGGTCCATCTCCCCGACGGTGCCACGCTGGTTGCCCGGCACGTTGAGGTCCAAGGCGATGCCCCAGGAGTGCAGGGAGAGCCCGTTGCCCCGGTTGCGCCCGATGTAGCGGGGGTAGTAACAGCCGGCGTACTCGCCGGGATGGATCGACGAGGAGAGCCCGCTCCGGACGACCTCCTCCAGCGCGGCGCGCAGCTGTGGCAGCACTGCCTTGTTGCAGGTAACCGCGCCGAGGATGGGCACCCGCTCGGTGCGGATGTACTCCGCGACCCAGGCGCGGTCGGGCACGATCGTCCCGTTGGGGCCCTCGACGTAGGAGAACGAGCCCACCGCCTCGGCCACGCTGCCGGCGGTGAGGACCGCGTTCTGCAGGTTCTCGCTCGGCTCGGGCTCGGGATAGTCGGGGTCGAGCACGTCCAGGGTGGCGGTCGTGCCGAGCACGGCCCGGACCCGCGACGCGACGGTGCGGGTGTCCCCGGTGGAGAGCAGCAGGGCGTTGTGCGCCGACAGCCCGATCGCCTTCCCGCGGCGGGGGTTCACCACCGCCTCGATGTGCCGGACCAGGGGCGTGTACGCGCCGACCTGCACGGTGGGACTGCCGTCGGCGGTGCCCACGCTCATCAGGTTCGTCTCCCCGATCAGCCTGCGGGGCACGATCTGGGCGACCGCGACGTCGCCGGCCGCGACCCGGCGCCAGACCTCCTCCGCGCGGGCGGCCCGGGGCGGGGTGAACCGGCGGAACTGGCCCGGGTCGGCCGCGACGATCGCCAGGATCCGCCCGTCGACGGGCACCGAGGCCCACGACATCGCCAGCACCTCGCGCACCCCCGCCGTGGCCCGCACCCGCGCGACCACGCGGTCGGGGATGGGCTCCTGGCTGGTCACCAGCATGTCGGCCGCGACCAGGCGCTGGTCCAGCGGTCCGGGGTCGGGCACCGTGTACGTCGCCGGGTCCGTCTCGGGCCTCGGCGACGTGGCCGGGCTCGGGGTCACCGGCTCGCGAGGCGACCAGCTGCTCGGCGCGGCGGAGGGGCCCGGCTCCGCGCCGCTGCCCGAGGAGGAGCATCCGGCCAGGGCCAGGACGACGGTCACGACGAGGGCCCAGGCGACGGGGGCGGCCGCTCGACGCGCGGGGGCCGTGGCGCGGGCCATTCGGGGCTCCTGGTTCGGCGTGGGACGTGAGCTCGGGCGGGGTGCTGCTGTCCAGCATTGTCCCCCGGTGCCCCCGGCCGCGGGGCCGGTCCCGAAGAGAACCCGGCCGCCGGCCCGCCCCCGGCCGATACAGTCCCGCCATGGCCAGGCACCGGGCCGCCGCCCCGGCGACGCGCCAGCCGGCCGACGCCCGGCCGCGCGCGTCGTCCGGCGCCAAGCACCGCTCGACCGGTGCCGCGGCGCGCACGCTGCCGGGCTGGCTGGAGCTGGTGCTGCTGCTCGCAGTGGCGCTGGTGCTCTCGCTGGTCATCAAGACCTGGTTCGTGCAGATGTTCTTCGTGCCGTCGGAGTCGATGCAGCCGCTGCTGCAGGTCGACGACCGGATCATGGTCCAGAAGGTCAGCTACTGGGCCGGTGACGTCGAGCGTGGCGACGTGGTGGTGTTCGAGGACCCCGGCGGCTGGCTGCAGGACACCGAGGAGCCCGAGGGGCTGCGCAGGCTGCTGGCCGTGGTCGGGCTCTACCCCACCGGGGGGCACCTGGTGAAGCGGGTCATCGGCGTCGGCGGCGACACCGTCCGCTGCTGCGACAGCGAGGGCCGGGTGACGGTCAACCGGGTGCCCCTGGACGAGTCGTCGTACCTTCCACCCGGCACCGACCCGTCCGACCTGGAGTTCTCGGTACGGGTCCCCGAGGGCCGGATCTGGCTGATGGGCGACAACCGCACCAACAGCGAGGACTCCCGCTACCACCGCGACCTCCCCGGCGGCGGCACGGTGTCGGTCGACCGCGTGGTCGGCAAGGTGTGGGCGATCGTCTGGCCGCTGGGCCATGCCCAGCTGCTCTCGCGGCCCGAGACCTTCGACCAGTCCTTCGACCAGACCGACCAGTCCTTAGGCTTCGACGGGCCGGGCGAACGGGGCGGCTGAGTGACTCAGCCCTGCTCCGCCCAGAGCCGCTCCAGCTCCTCCCGCAGGGCAGGATCGGACATGACCAGGTAGACCAGCCCGCAGCTGCTCGGGCCGCTGCTGCCCGGGTGGCACAGCCGGCACGGCTCGCCGGGCCGGATCGGGCACGCGTCGCCGCGCGGCTCGACCCGCGGGGCCGGGCCCGGAATGGTGCTCGGCTGGCCCATGGTGACCTCCTGGCGGCTCGTGTCTGTCACGACGTCACCGCACCGTGCGCTCGGGCGCCATGGGCGCAGGACCGTGTGCCGGCAGACCTTGGTCCCGGAGTACGGCGCAGGCGGCCCGGTCCGGCCCCGACACGGGCAGGGGCCGGCCTGGTCAGGCCGCCGCGGAGGACGTGGCCGTCCGCACCGCGGCAACCAGGTCGTCGCGGGTCACCCCGGACGGGACCGGCGGCGTCCAGCCCGCGCGGAGCATGCCGCGGACCTGCTCCCGTACCCCCGCCAGGCTGTCCGGACCGGTGAGCATCGCATAGAACGGCCCCAGCACCGCCGCGAGCTCGGGCCGCTCCGCCGCGGCGGCGGCCAGGACGTCGAGCCCGATCGGGCCGTCGGCGTCGACCGGGAGGTGGGCCCATCGGCGCAGCAGGGTGCGGTCCCAGGCGACATGGTCGTCGTACCAGGGCTCGAGGTGCGCCCGGCCCCAGGCGTCCAGCGCATCGGCCCACTGTTCGCGCGGGGCCTGCTCGACCAGGTCGGCGAGGTACGCCGCGGTCTGCATCCCGAGCGGGATCCCGCGGGCCCCGGTCGGGTTCGTGGTGCAGAAGGAGTCCCCGACCGCGAGGAGGCCTGCCACGCTGCGACTCTGGCCGCGGTAGTCGTTCGCCAGGCCGGCGCCGGCCCGGACCACGTCGATGGGCTCCGACCGCGCCGGGTCGGTCCACACGCCGACGTCGCCGATCACGGCGCACGCGGCCTCGAACGCCTCGGCGTGCCGCAGGTCGACCAGCTCGTGGTCGTCGGCCCGACGGACGAGCAGCACGGTGAACGTGCCGGCCTCGTGCACGAAGACCATCACGACGAAGCCGTCGAGCTCGGCGACGTACCCCGGCCCGCCGTTGCGGGGACCGGGCCCCGCGCCCGGCCGCAGCCGGTACTGCCGGGACGCGTACGCCATGCCGCACTCGGCGTGCCGCGCCGCCGGCCGATGCGCGGCGCTGACCCTTCCGGCCCGGCCGCTCGCGTCGACGACCAGGTCCGCCGGAACGAAGCCGGAGTCGACGACGATCCCCACAGCGGAGCCGTCGGCCACCTCGACGCAGTCCACGTGCCCCGTCACCCGGGTGACCCGCGGCTCGGCCGAGGCGTGCTCCCACAGGCAGCGCTCGAAGACGGACCGGCGCACGTGCAGCATCGCCGCGGCCTCGGGGAACCCGGCCGGGACGACCACCGTCGCGCCCTCGTCGAGAACCGCCTGGTACACGTCGGGCAGCCGGGCCTGCAGCAGCTCGCGCACCTGGGCCCGGAAGGCGTGCGGGAGGTGGAACTGCATCACCCCGACCCGCGTCCACGGCCGGCCGGCGACCGGCCCCGGGTCGCGGTCGGCGAGCACCACGTCGTGACCGCGGCGGGCCAGCAGCAGCCCCACGGTCATGCCGGTCATTCCGGAACCGATGATCGCCACCCGCATGATGACCTCCCCGGGGGCTAGGATCTAGGTGACTAGAAGACACTTCGTTACACTGAAGGTAACTCAAATTGGATGCCGACTGCAAGCGGCCTTACCGCAGCGACCTGCGCGAGGAGCAGGCCAGGCGCACCCGGTGGCAGGTGGTGCAGGCCGCCTCACGCCTCTACCAGCGGCAGGGCTTCGCCGCGACGACCGTCGACGCGATCGCCGGCGAGGCCGGGGTGAGCCGCAAGACCGTGTTCACCGCCGTGGGCGGCAAGGTCGAGCTGCTCAAGCTGGCCTATGACTACGCGATGGCCCGCGACGACGAGCCGGTGCCGATGATCCAGCGGCCCGGGCTGCAGGACGTGGTCGCCGAGCCGGACGACTACCGGGCGGTGGAGCTGTGGGCGGGGTTCGTCACCGACGCGGCCGGCCGCGTCAGCGGGCTCTACCTGGCGCTGCGCGGCGCGGCGGAGGTCGACCAGGAGGCGCGGGCGCTGTACCAGCGGTGGGAGGCCGAGCGGCGCGACGGGATGCGGACCGGTCCGGTGCCCCGATTCGTCGAGAACGGCACCCTGCGCGACGACCTCACCCCCGACGAGGCGGCCGACATCCTGGCGCTCTTGGCCGCGCCCTCGACGTACCACTCCTTGGTCGTCGACGGCGGCTGGGCGCCGGACCGGTTCCGGGCCTGGTTCCGCGACAGCGTGCTCCGGCTGGTCCTGAAGCCGCGGGAGACCGCCGGCGCCGGTTGAGCCCACCCATCGGGCGCCGGCGCGAAGCCCATCCCCACGCCGGTGGTTTCGAGACGGGCTCGCTCCTCAACCACCGGGACCCGCTGGTTGAGGAGCCGGAGCGCCAGCGGAGGCGTCTCGAAACCTGGTGGGCGTGGGCGGCAGGGTCTCAGCCCGGGGGTCCAGTGGTTTCGAGACGGGCTCGCTCCGCGGTTCCTGAGGAGGGCGACGAAGGAGCCCGTCTCGAAGGGCGCCCTCCTCAACCACCGAAGCGGTGGTTGAGGGTTAGGTTGGCCCCATGAGCGAGGCGACGACTGAGCAGGCGGTGCTGGACCGGGTCCCCAAGGGGCTGTTCATCGGCGGGGAGTGGCGGGACTCGTCCTCTGGCGGGACCCTCGACGTCGAGGACCCGGCCACCGGGAAGGCCCTGGCCTCCGTGGCCGACGCGACCGTGGCCGACGGGGCCGCGGCCCTCGACGCGGCGGTGGCCGCCCAGGCGGAGTGGGCGGCGACCGCGCCGCGCGATCGAGCAGAGCTGCTCCGCTCGGCCTTCGAGCTGCTCACCGAGCGCGCCGACGACTTCGCGATGCTGATGACCCTCGAGATGGGCAAGCCGCTCGCGCAGAGCAAGGGCGAGGTGACCTACGGCGCGGAGTTCTTCCGCTGGTTCAGCGAGGAGGTCGTGCGCGTCGCCGGCCGCTGGTCGGTCTCCCCGGACGGCAAGACCAGGCTGATGACGATGAAGCAGCCGGTCGGCCCGACGCTGATGATCACGCCGTGGAACTTCCCCCTCGCGATGGGCACCCGCAAGATCGGCCCGGCCGTCGCCGCGGGCTGCACGATGGTGGTCAAGCCCGCGCAGCAGACCCCGCTGACCATGCTGGCGCTGGCCGGGGTGATGGAGGAGGTGGGCGTCCCCAAGGGCGTGCTCAACGTCGTCACCACGCACAGCACCGGCGACGTGATGGGTCCGCTGATCGGCGACCCCCGGCTGCGCAAGCTCACCTTCACCGGGTCGACCGGAGTCGGCAAGAACCTGGTCCGCCAGTCCGCCGACCAGCTGCTGCGGGTGTCGATGGAGCTCGGCGGCAACGCGCCCTTCCTGGTGTTCGCCGACGCCGACCTCGACGCAGCGGTCGACGGCGCGATGCTGGCCAAGATGCGCAACATGGGCGAGGCCTGCACCGCCGCGAACCGGTTCCTGGTGCACGAGTCCGTCGCGGACGCCTTCGCCGAGAGGTTCGGCGCGCGGATGGCCGCCGAGAAGGTCGGGCGCGGCACCGAGGACGGCGTCACGGTGGGGCCGCTGATCGACGCCAACGCGCAGACCAAGGTCACCGAGCTGGTGGCCGACGCCAAGGGCCGCGGCGCGTCGGTGGTCACGGGCGGGTCCACCGCCGGGGAGGCCGGGTACTTCTTCGAGCCGACCGTGCTGACCGACGTACCGGCCGACGCCGAGCTGGTCCGCGAGGAGATCTTCGGCCCGGTCGCGCCGATCAGCACCTTCAGCGACGACGACGAGGCGATCCGGCGGGCCAACGACACCGAGTACGGCCTGGTCGCCTACGCGTTCAGCACCGACCTGGGCCGGGTCCTCCGGCTCAGCGAGGCGCTGCAGTTCGGCATGGTGGGCATCAACCAGGGCATCGTCTCCAACCCGGCCGCGCCCTTCGGCGGAGTGAAGCAGTCCGGGTTCGGCCGCGAGGGCGGGCCGGAGGGCATCGAGGAGTACCTCGCGGTCAAGTACGTCGGCATCGCTCCCTGACCCGGGTCGACGCGCGTGCCGAGGCGACGCCGGGCGAGGGTCGGAGACATCCACGAGACCGCTCTGGCGATGCCGCATGTGACGGCGGACGGCACCGCGGACCGGCCGGTCTACCAGGTCGGCGCGAAGTCGTTCGTGTTCTTCCGCAACCCGCGGCCGGACGCGGTCGACCCCGAGACCGGCGAGCGGTACGACGACGTGGTCGTGCTCTGGGTCGAGGACGACGGCGTCAAGCAGGCGCTCGTCGGCGACCCGGCCACGCCGTTCTTCACCACGCCGCACTTCGACGGCCACCCGTCGGTTCTGCTGCGGTGCTGCCGGGTCGGCGAGCTGACCCGCGACGAGCTGGTCGAGGTGGTGCAGGACGCCTGGCTGGCGCGGGCCTCGCCGCGGCGGGCCACGGAGTGGCTCGCCTCGCTGGACGGCTCCGACCCGCGGTTCGTCAGGCCGAGCCAGAAGAGGCCGGCACGCCGGCGCTGACGGCGCGATGCCTCCCCCAGTTGGGCGTCAGGCCAGCCCCAGCGCCAGCGCCTCCTCCCGCAGCTCCTCGCGCACCGAGGGATGCGCGGCGCGCTCCATCAGGTTGCGCGCCTGCTCGCGCTGCTCGAAGCCGAACAGCTCGGCCACGCCCTGCTCGGTGACCACCGCGGTCATCTGTGCCGAGGTCACCGGCTCCTCGATCATCGGCACGATCGTGGACCGGTCCGCCTTCGGGTGCCACGAACGAAGCGCGATCAGCGACTGGCCGCCCTGGCTGTGCAGCGCCCCGACCACGAAGTCGGCCTGACCGCCCGTCCCCGAGTAGATGCGCCGGCCCACCCGCGAGGCGTTGACCTGGCCGTACAGGTCGACCTGGAGGGCGGTGTTGATGCTCACCATGAGCGGGTTCGTCTTGATCAGCGAGGGGTCGTTGGTCTTCTCCGTGCGTAGCATCCGCACCCGCGGGTTGCCGTCGAGCCAGGCGTACAGCTCGGTCGAGCCGAAGACGAACGACGAGGTGATCGGCGACTCGGCGTCGAGCGCGCCGCCTCGCTCCAGCGCGACGACGCCGTCGCTGAACATCTCAGACCAGACCCGCAGCCCACGACGGCGGTGGAGCGACCCGATGACCGCATCGGGAACCGCGCCGATCCCCGCTTGCAGGGTCGCACCGTCCGGGACGCGCTCGGCGACCCGCTGCCCGATGGCCAGCGACACGTCGTCGAGGGGATGCGCCACCGGGGTCGCGAGCGGCTCCTCCACCTCCACGGCGACGTCGACGTCGTCGGTCGACACCACGGCGTCCCCGAACGTGAAGGGCATCCGCGGGTTCGCCTGGGCCACGACCAGGCCCCCATTGCGCCGTACCGCCTCGACTGCGGCGGGCAGGATGTTCACCTCGGTCCCCAGCGAGACGGCGCCCCCGCGGGGCGTGGACGTGTGCAGCAGGACCAGGTCGGGGACCAGCGTGCTCGAGAAGAGCCGCGGCACGAGGGCGAGCCGTGACGGGTAGTACAGCAGCCGCGGGCTGGACCGCATCCCCGGCCCGACGAAGGGTGACTCCAGGAGCACTCCGTCGCGATCCGGCGTGCCGAGCTGCGCGTTCAGCATGAACAGGCGGTACTCCGCGACCACCTGGTCCACGACGCCGACCAGCCGCCACGGCGTGGCGAAGTTGCCCGAGACCACGACGCGAGGCCTCGCGGGCAGTGCCCCCAGGACCCCGGAGAGCGACTCCAGCGACGCGAACCGCACCGTGCCCTCCTCCTGTCTTGTGTCCCGCCGCGTCGGCGGCGGGTCAGGGGACGCTGACCAGCTCCAGGATGTCGTCACCGGGCAGAGGTCCGTCGATGGTCGCCTGCACCTCACACTCGACCAGCCGTGTCGTTCCGCCGTAGGTGGACAGGAAGGCGGTGTCCGCAGCGTCCCGGCCGGTGGCGATCCGCACCAGACTGGCGCGCGGTGCGAGCAGCGTCGCGTCCACCACCCGCCAGATGCCGCCGACCGCCGCCTCTGCCACCGCGTGGAAGTCCATCGGCGCCAGACCCGGCGCGTAGACCGAGGCCAGCCGGGACGGGACGTCCAGGGCTCTGAGCAGTCCGACCACCAGGTGGGCGTAGTCACGGCACACCCCCCGTCGGAGCAGCAGGCTGTCCACCGCCCCGTCGGTGGGTCCACTGCTTCCGGGCACGTAGGCCAGCCGCGCCCCGACCCAGGACGAGACCGCAGCCAGCAGCTCCGCGTCACCACTGATGCCCGCGAACTCCGCCCGTGCGGTCGGCACCAGACGGTCGGACTCGGCGTAGCGGCTCGGCCGCAGGTAGCGGATCCGGTCGGCAGTGCTGACCGCCGACCTCAGACCACCGCTGGGGACGGTCGCCCGGTAGCTCACCTCCACGAGCCCCGGGTTCGCACGGACCTGGTGCACCCGGCTCTGCGGCATCGCCACCTCGGTGACCGGGATCGGCTCACCGTCACAGGTGACCTGGAGGGTCTCGACGACGTCCCCGCCGCGGCGCGCGGCCGCGACCTGCAAGAGCATCTCCACCGGCTCGCACACCTCGACCAGCAGGTGGGCGCCCACCTGCCTGCTGGCCGCCCGGCTCGCAACGCCCTCGGAGGCTGCCTCACGGCGTCGTCGCTCCATCGCCCCGCTCATGCTCGGACCCTCCCAGGCGTCTGGCGGAGCAGCATATGCGGTGCGGGCGCTCCCTCAGGTCGGGGCCTGGTCCGAGCCGCGGTAGGAACCCTCGAGCGCCGTTGCGCCGGCGGCGACGTAGCGGGCTCGGACGACGAGCCACAGCGCCAGCAGGAGCTCCCCGAGGAAGGTGAAGGAGCTGACGTCGGTCCACGTGTCCGGGGCGAGGACCGCCCCGAGGCTGTCGGCGGCGTAGCCCGCACCGGCGATGGCAAGCAGGACCCCCAGCACCTTGGGGACGTACCCCGACCGGTAGGCGAGGTAGCCGATCAGGAGCAGGTGGACGCCGAACAGGGACAGGCCGAGGGACCAGAGGTCGTGGAACCCGTCGATGCCGGCCAGCGCCTGGGCATGCACCTGGTCCGCGCCGAGCGCGTCGCGGCTGTCGTCGTCGAGGAGCCGGACCACGCCGAGGAGCTCGCCGACCGCCACCATGAAGACGGCCGCGTACGCCAGCCGCATGGCGGCCGCGAGCATCGAGAGGCCGGCGTCGACCGGGCTGAGCACTCGGTAGAGGGCCCACGCGACGACCACGTCCAGGACGACGACGAGGACCAGGCTCGCGATACCCGCCCGGAACAGCCCCTGGTCGGCATGGATGTCGGCAGTCGTCCGGGCCCCGTCGCCCGGCGTCACCAGCCCGTCGACGGCGACGACGCTGCCGAAGACCGCCACGACGGACATGAGCAGCAGTGCCGCTCCCGCGGTCAGGCTCGCGGTGCGGACCGACCACCGGGCAGCAGGGGGGCGGAAGGTGGCCGGCGCTGGGCCTTGGTGCTGCTGGAGCGACGGCTCGGCGTGGTCGGTCATGGGGGTTGCCTTCCTGCTCAGGCCCCGGATGGCGGCTCGGGGTCGAGGTGGGTTGCCTGGACGGTGATGGCGACCTTGCCGCGGACCTCGCCGCTCTCGAGCAGCCGCACGGCGGTGCGCGCCTGCTCGAGCGGGTAGGTGCGGTCCAGGCTGGGGACCAGCTCGCCCGACTCGATGAGGCCGGTGAGCCGCTCCAGGTCGCTGGCGCGCTCCTTGGCCAGGAACAGGGCGAGGCGCTGCCGAAGGAAGGGGGAGAGCAGCGCGCCGCGCAGCTGTCTGCCCATCCCGGTCAGCCGGCCGGCGTTCTCGCCGCCCACGAAGACCACGGTCCCTCGTGGCCGCAGGGCCCGCCGCAGCCGCCGAAGCGAAGGGCTCCCCGCGATGTCGAGGATCAGGTCGTAGCGGCGGCTGCCGGCGGCGAAGTCCTCGACGGTGTAGTCGACGACGTGGTCGGCACCGAGGGAGGCGACCAGGTCGAGCTTGGCGGTGCTGCACACCCCGGTCACCTCCGCGCCCAGCGCCTTCGCCAGCTGGACGGCGTAGCTGCCGACGCCGCCGGACGCCCCGAGAACCAGCACCGACTGCCCCGGCTGCACCCGCCCCACGTCACAGAGGGCCTGCAGGGCCGTGCCGGCCGAGATCGGGACGACGGCGGCCTCCGGGAAGGACAGGGTGGCCGGCTTCCGGGCCAGCTTGTCCTCCCGCGCCACGGCGTACTCGGCGAACGACCCGGGCGCGATCCCGTACACCTCGTCGCCCACCTCGAACCGGGTCACCGACGAACCGACCGCGACGACGGTGCCCGCCACGTCGCGCCCGGACACCGGGTTCCTCGGGCGGCGGATGCCGAAGCCGAGCCGCATCGCGTACGGCTTTCCGGTCATCAGGTGCTCGGTGCCGCGGTCCAGCCCGGCCGCGCGCACCGCGACGAGCACCTCCTCCGCGGCCGGAACGGGCCGGGGGACCCGCTCTGTCCGGAGCACGTCCGAGCCGCCGTACCGGTGCTGCACCACCGCCCGCATCGTGGTGGCGGGTGCCGGGGTCGCAGCGGTGGGAGTGGCCATTGGGGTTCCCTTTCGGAGCAGGTGCGTCGTACTTAGTACCATGACGCTATCATACAAAGTACGACGCGGCGAGAGAGCGAAGGGATCCGACGGCAGATGGCTGAGCTGGTCCGGGACGGCGGTCGACAGCGGGGGCGGCTGACCCGCGAGCGCGTACTCCAGGGCGCGCTCGCGGTGGCGGACGCCGGCGGGCTGGGATCGCTGACGATCCGGTCCCTGGCCACGCAGCTCGACGTCAGGCCGATGTCGGTCTACCACTACGTCGCCAACAAGGACGAGATCCTCGACGCGCTCGTCGACCTCGTCTTCGAGGAGATCGAGCTGCCCGTCCCTGGCGGCGACTGGCGCTCCGAGCTGACCCGGAGAGCCGACTCGGCCCGCGCCGTCCTCGGCCGGCACCGCTGGGCCATCGGGCTGCTCGAGTCACGGCCCACCCCCGGACCCGCCAACCTGCGGCACCACGACGCCGTGATCGCCACCCTGCGCCGGGCCGGCTTCTCCGCCGAGATGACCGCGCACGCCTACGCGCTGCTGGACAGCTACGTCTACGGGTTCGCCCTCCAGGAGGCGTCGCTGCCCTTCGAGGGCCCCGAGGGTGTCGGCGAGCTGGCCGGACCCATCCTCGAGCTGATGGCCGCCGGGGAGTACCCGCATCTCCTCGACATGGTCATGTCCTACTACCTCGAGCCCGGCTACGACTTCGGCGAGGAGTTCCGGTTCGGGCTCGACCTGGTCCTCGACGGCCTCGAGCGGTCCCTGGGCCGCGGGTGACACCACCTCCGGGCCGCCCGCCACTACCCGCGGCCGGTCGGGGGCGCGGGCACCGACGTGCCCGACCGCCGAGCCGCCGCCCGCGTCCACGGCCAGGTCATCACCGCCGCCCAGAAGGCCAGCAGGATGACCACCTCGGCGAACACGTACCACGGCCACGGTCCGAGCAGGTCCAGCGCGGACGCGGTGCCCGGCTTGCGGTTCAGGTAGCCGTAGTTGGTGTCGGCGACCACGTTGAAGGCGTACGTCGCCACCGCCCACGTCGCGGTGACGGCGACCGAGACGGCGTACCCGCGCCAGGTGGGCCGCAGCCCGACCCCCCAGGTCAGCCACACCGCCGCCCAGACCACGACCAGGTGCAACGCCCAGAACCCGAAGAACCGCGGGTGCGGGAAGCCCTCCGCCAGGGCCGGGGTGACCACCGCCATCACGGTCAAGGTGAGGCCGACGTAGTAGGTGAACGCCGAGGTCCACGGGTTGCGGGTCCACAGCGACCAGGCCGTGGCGTAGAGCACCAGGTCGGAGAGTGCGAGCGGCAGCGACGTGTCGACGTCGAAGTCGCCCGGGGTGAGCTGGTAGGCCTGCATCGCCAGCGCGACGACGGCGAGCAGCGCGGCGACGGCCTTTCCCGTGCGGTCCTCGACCGGGTCCCCGCGGTGCCGCCGGCCCCACCACACCACGAGCCCGAGGCCGACGACGAAGACGGCCAGCACCGCCCAGTGCGAGGGACCGTACGCCTCGAAACGGGCGTCGGTCACGACCCGGCGCCCACCGGCACCCGCGACCGGGCCTCCGTGACGGCGGCGCGGACGTCCGGCGCGAAGTCCGACCACGCGAACCAGCCGGGGAACGCCCGGACCAGCGCGGGCGGTCCGGCGAGGCGGACCAGGTCCTCGCGCATCGCGCCGCGGAGCGTGCGCCGGCCGAGGTAGACGGCGTACAGCGCCTCGGTGTCCGCGGTGACCACGAGGTCGACCTCCAGGCCCGGGTCGTGCAGGCAGACCGAGACCTCGTCCGGGTCCAGCACCAGCCAGTACCTGCGGACCTTGGGAACGGCGAAGTCGAACTGCACCACCACTCGTCGGGGCGGCAGCCGGTCGGTCCTCATGTGCCGGCCGATCCACCGCATCAGCAGGGCGGAGTCCAGCTCGCCGGGGTCGGGCTCCCCGAAGGCCCAGCGGGCCGCCCACTGGCCCAGGGCGCGCAGGACCGGCCGAAGGTCCGTGCCGGCGTCGGTGAGGTGGTAGCCGGACGGGCGCCGTTCGACCAGGCCGGTCCGCTCCAGGTGGCGCAGCCGCTGGGCCAGGACGGACCTGGAGATCCCGGGCAGGCAGCGGTGCAGCTCGTTGAACCGACACACGCCGAAGCTCATCTCCCGGACGATCAGCACCGTCCAGCGGTCGCCGAGCAGCTCCGCGGCGCGGGCGATGGGACAGTACTGCCCGTAGCTGCGCATCGCGGCGTCACCTCCTTCCCCTTGGCGCCCCTCGCGTCGGTGCCCGCGGTCTCGGTCATGCCAGCGACCCTTCTCGCGGGGCGGGCTCCGCCGCCCGGGTGCGCATCCGCGCGACGTGCTCGGCGACCATGACCGTCGGGATGTTGGTGTTCGCCGACGGGACGTCGGGCAGCACCGAGGCGTCGACCACCGAGAGCCCCGGCACGTCCGGGACCCGGCACTGCGCGTCCACCACGGTCCCCATCGCGCAGGTGCCGACTGGGTGGTGGTAGCTCCAGGTGCTCGCCCGGACCCAGGACCGCAGCTCCTCGCCGTGCAGCCGGGGGGACAGCCGTCGCCCGCCGGTCAGCTCGCGCAGCGCCGGATGCGCCAGCGCGGCCTCGACGCGCTCCAGCGCCTCGAGCAGCCGGGGCAGGTCGGCCGGGTCGGTGAAGTAGCCCAGCTGCACCCGGTCGCCGTCGACCCGGCCGCGGGACCGGGGCTTGAGCAGCGCGGCGCCGAGGAAGCAGGTGGCCGCACCGCCGCCGGCGGCGGGGAACGGGCCGCCGGCCAGGATCTGCAGGTCGGGTGGGTCGGTGTCCGGGTGCGCGAGCGAGCTGTGCAGCGTTGCCACCAGCTGGAACACGGCGGTGTCCCGCATGGGTCCGACGTACGGCAGGTCGACGCTGACCGCGGGATGGTCGGCGAGGTTGGCTCCGAGGCCCGGCAGGTCCAGGCCGGATGCGCGCAGCAGCCCCGGCGACTGGTAGGTGCCCGCGGAGACGACCACCTCGCCGGCCGCGACCGTCGTACCGTCGGCGAGCCGGACGCCGACCGCGCGGCCGTGGCGGGTCCGGACCGAGCTCACCGGGCTGTCCCCGCGCACGGCGAGGTTCGGCCGGGACCGCGCCGGCGCCAGGTGGGACTCCGCGGCGCTCACCCGGCGGCCGTTCAGCGCGTTGACCGGCAGCGCAGAGACGCCGACCGCGCCGGGCGCGTTGTGGTCGGGGACGGCGGGCAGGCCCGCCGAGGTGGCCAGCGCCTCGGCGGCGGCCTGCGCGAACGGGGACAGCTCGGCGCCCCGGTACCGCCGGATCGGCACGGGGCCGGCGTCCCCGTGGTACGCCTCGGCGCCGTGGTCGAGGTCGTTCTCCAGCGCGACGAAGCTCGGCAGCACGTCGGCGAAGGACCAGCCCCGAACGCCCCAGGCGTCGTAGTCGGCCGGCGAGCCCCGCAGCGCGAACGTCGCGTTGACCGCCGAGCAGCCGCCCACGACGCGTCCGCGCGGCAGGGCGACCGCCCGCCCGCCGAAGCCGCCGACCAGGCCCCAGTCGTGGCCGGCCAAGCTGGGACCATGGCGCCCGTCGAGCAGGCTCGCCGGCGTCCGGTCGGGCGGGTGGTAGTCCGGCCCGGCCTCGAGCAGGAGCACCCGGCGGGCCGGGTCCTGCGACAGCCGCGCCGCGAGCACGCACCCGGCGCTGCCGGCCCCGACCACCACCACGTCGGCGAGCACCTCGGCCCGTTCGGCCCCTGCCTCCATGTCCCCCACTGTCCTCGCGTACCGGCGGCGCGACCAGTACGGGAGTCGAACCACCAGCCTGAGACCAGCCCCGAGATCAGCCCGGGATCAGCCCGGGATCAGCCCGGGGCCGGCCCGGCTGGTTCGGCCCGGCTCTCGGCGTCGGCCAGCCGCTCGTGCAGACGGGCGCGCACCTCGGCGGGCGACAGGTCGGCGCGTTGGCGCTGGTCGCGGGCGATGATGGCCCCGGTGGCCGCGACACCGGCCAGCCCGGCCAGGCCGAGCACCTTCCACAGCTTCACGAGAGGACCCTTCGTCGATGGGCGGGAACAGCATCAGTCTGGACGACGCGGTCGACCTCACCCGGACCGGCGACATCTGGCTGTTCCGGGGGCGCTCGGGTGCCGACCAGGCCATCCGGGTCCTCACCAACGCGCCGGTCAACCACGTCGGGATGGCGGTGGCGCTGGACGACATGCCGCCGCTGATGTGGCACGCCGAGCTGGGCAAGGGCCTTCGCGACGTGTGGACCGGCTCCCACCACCGCGGCGTGCAGCTGCACGACCTGCGCGAGGCGGTGCACCAGTGGTGCGGCCGGTACCAGCAGCGGGCCTGGCTGCGCCAGCTCACCGCCGACATCACCTCCGCGCGGGAGGACGCGCTGCTGCGCACCATCGCCCGGATGGACGGCACCCCTTTCCCGGCGACCGCGGCGCTGGCCGGACGGTGGCTTCGCGGCCGGGCCCGCCGCGCCGCCAGCGTCGAGGTGACCTACTGCGCCGAGGTGGTCGCCGCCACGTACGCCGCCATGGGCCTCCTCGGCGACGACCGGCCCACCAACTACTACGACCCCGGCCGGTTCTGGTCCGGCGACCAGCTCCACCTGCTCGACGGCGCCTCCCTCGGCGGCGAGATCGCCGTCCTGCTGTGATCTGACCCGATCTGACCCGATCTGACCCCTCCCCCTCCACCCTCCCCGTCGAACCGTCAATGTTGGTGTGTCGAGCCGTCAATGTTGGTGTGTCGAGCCGTCAATGTTGGTGTGTCGAGCCGTCAATCCTGGTCGGCCGAGCCGTCAGTCACGGTGCCTTGGTTTCGAGGCTCGCAGGCTCGCACCTCAACCAGCGGCGACAGCTCAACACCCCGACGCCGCCGGCTCGACCCCTCAACAGCCCGCCTTGGTTTCGAGGCTCGCAGGCTCGCACCTCAACCAGCGGCGACAGCTCAACACCCCGACGC
>JBIOUF010000273.1:0-88470 GCA_044866695.1 Nocardioidaceae bacterium
GACGTGCCCGCCGACGGCGAGGTGCACGTCGTCGACGTGCCCGGCCGGGGTGGCTACCGCGCCCTGGCGGTGTCCTCGGGCGCCGAGAAGGTCGTCACCGGCCTGCCCACGTCGCCCATCGACGACACCACCGAGAGCCTGCTGGCCTGGCAGCTGCTGCTCACCGGGTGCGGTGTCGGCGTCGCCGCGCTCGCCGGGGACCTGCTGGTCAGGCGCACCTTGCAGCCGCTGCGCCAGGTCGCCCGCACCGCCCAGCAGGTGACCCGCCTGCCCCTGGACACCGGCCAGGTCGGCGAGACCGTGCGGGTGCCCGCCTCGCTGACCGACCCCGCGACCGAGGTGGGCCAGGTCGGCGCGTCGCTGAACCAGCTGCTCGGCCACGTCGAGAACGCCCTGGACGCGCGGCACCGCAGCGAGCAGCAGGTGCGCCAGTTCGTCGCGGACGCCTCGCACGAGCTGCGCACGCCGCTGGCGACGATCTCCGGGTACGCCCAGCTGGCCCGCCGCAACCCGTCGTACGACGCCGAGCAGGCCCTGGCCAAGGTCGAGGGCGAGGCGGACCGGATGTCGACGCTGGTCGAGGACCTGCTGCTGCTCGCCCGCCTCGACGCCGGGCGCCCGCTCGACCAGAGCCCCGTCGACCTCACCCGGCTGCTCCTCGAGGCGGTGGGCGACGCCCGCGTGGTCGCGCCGGACCACCGGTGGACCCTGGACCTGCCCCAGGACCCCGTGACGGTCACCGGCGACGAGGCCCGCCTGCACCAGGTGGTCTCCAACCTGCTCGGCAACGCCCGCCGGCACACTCCCCCCGGGACCACGGTGGGCGTCTCCCTGCGCGTCGGCGAGACCAGTGTGGAGATCGCGGTCGCCGACGACGGCCCAGGAGTGCCGCCCGAGCTGCGGCCGCGGGTCTTCGAGCGCTTCACCCGCGCCGGCGCCGCCCGCACCCGCGACTCCGGCGGCGCGGGCCTCGGCCTCTCGCTGGTCGCCGCCATCGTCGCCGCGCACCACGGCACCGTCTCCCTCGACTCCACGCCCGGCCGCACGGCCTTCACGGTCACCCTCCCGGCCGCCTGAGAGGGGCTCGGCGCCTCACAGGACGCCGACAGGTGCGCGAGAGGGGGACGACAACTCCGGACGCGACCGTGGGCGCATGGCAGAGCGAACCGGGACCCTGACCGCACCCCCCTCCCTCCCCGCCGCGGCGAGCGCCGGTGGCGGGGCCCACGACCGGGCCGCCCGCTCCCGGCTGCCCCGGCTGTGGCGAGGGCACGACGAGGCGCCCTGGGTGCGCCCGGCGCTGCTGGCCCTGCTGGCCGGGACCGCCCTGCTCTACCTGTGCGGCCTGGCCGCGTCCGGATGGGCCAACGCCTACTACTCGGCCGCCGCGCAGGCCGGCTCGGAGTCGTGGAAGGCGCTGTTCTTCGGCGCCTCCGACGCGGCGGCCTCCATCACCGTCGACAAGACCCCCATGTCGCTGTGGGTGATGGCACTGTCCGTGCGGCTCTTCGGGCTGTCCTCGTGGAGCGTCCTGGTGCCCCAGGCGCTGATGGGGGTGGGCGCCGTCTGGCTGCTGTACGCGACCGTGCGGCGGTCCACCGGGTCGGCCGCGGCAGGCCTGCTCGCAGGGCTGGTGCTGGCGACCACGCCGGTAGCGGTGCTGATCTTCCGGTTCGACAACCCCGACGCCCTGCTGGTGCTGCTGCTCGTCGGCGCCGCGGCGGCGACGCTGCGGGGGGTGGAGGCCTCCCGCGACGACGCCACCCGCGGCCAGGCGCTGCGCTGGCTGGTCCTGGCCGGCGCGCTGGTCGGGCTCGGGTTCCTCACCAAGATGCTCCAGGCGTTCGTCGTCCTTCCAGTGTTCGCGCTGGCCTACCTGCTCGAGGCCCGGTTCGGCCTGGGCCGCAAGCTGCTCCACCTGGTCGTGGCGGGACTGAGCGTGGTCGTCTCCGCGGGCTGGTGGGTGCTCGCG
This sequence comes from Nocardioidaceae bacterium, assembly GCA_044866695.1. Lineage (GTDB taxonomy): Bacteria > Actinomycetota > Actinomycetes > Propionibacteriales > Nocardioidaceae > JBIOUF01. The sequence goes on from JBIOUF010000273.1 coordinate 1,973, forward strand.
GTCGAGCTGTGGCCGGCCGACAGCCGCCCGTACGTCGGGGGATCGCAGACCAACTCGGTCCTCGAGCTCACCTTGGGCTACAACGGCCTCGGCCGGCTCACCGGCGAGGAGACCGGCTCCGTCGGCGGCGGGCAAGGCGGCGGCTGGGGCGAGACCGGGCTGCTGCGGATGTTCGGCAGCGAGGTCGGCGGCCAGGTCGCCTGGCTCGTGCCTGCCGCGCTGGTGCTGCTCGTCGTCGGGCTCCTCCTCACCCGGCGCGCCCCGCGTGGTGACGGCACGCGCACCGCACTCCTGGTGTGGGGCGGCTGGCTGGTCGTCACCGGGCTGACCTTCAGCCTGATGGCCGGGATCTTCCACGCCTACTACACCGTGGCCCTCGCCCCCGCCGTCGGCGCCCTGGTCGGCATCGGCGCCGTGCGGCTGTGGGGTCGCCGCGACGAGAGCTGGGCCGGCGTCGCGATGGCCGCGCTGCTCGCCCTGACCGCCGCGTTCGCCGTCATGCTGATGGCCCGCGACGGCTACGCCCCGGTGTTCCGGTGGGCCGTCGCGGTGGCGGGGGTCGGCGTCGCCCTGGTGCTGGCCTGCGCCCGGTTCCTGGACCGGCGGGCCGCGGCGGTGGTCGCCGCGGCGGCGCTGGTGACCGCGCTGGCGGCACCGGCGGCGTACGCCGTGGAGACCGCGACCACCCCGCACACCGGCTCCATCCCCAGCGCCGGCCCGAGCGGCTCCGGCGGCTTCGGCCCCGGCGGCCGGGGTGGCCAGGGCGGTCCGCCCACACTGCCCGGCCAGATCCAGGGCCAGACCCAGGGCCAGACCCAGGGCCAGCCCCAGGCCGCGCCGCAGGGCCTGGCCGGCGGCGCCGGCGGCCTGCTCGACGGCAGCGAGCCTTCCGACGACCTGGTGGCGCTGCTCAGCCAGGACGCACAGAGCTATCGCTGGGCCGCAGCCACCGTGGGCGCCAACAGCGCCGCGGGCTACCAGCTCGCCACCGGCCTGTCCGTCATGCCGGTCGGCGGCTTCAACGGCACCGACCCGAGCCCAACCCTGGAGCAGTTCCGGGCCTACGTCGCAGGTGGCGAGATCCACTACTTCGTCGCGGGCGGCCAGCTGGGCAGCGGCGGGCAGAACGGCGGCTCGCAGGAGGCCGGCGAGATCGCCGCCTGGGTCGCCGAGACCTTCACCGCGCAGACCGTCGGCGGCGTCACCGTCTACGACCTCAGCGGCGGCGTCCGGTGACCGCCACCCTCGCCCTGCCCGCCTCCGAAGGCCGGTCCGTCCCCGTGCCCGACCTCGAGGTCGTGATCCCGGTGCACAACGAGGAGCGGGACCTGGAGGCAGCCGTCGTCGGCGTCCATGCCTACCTCCGCACCCTGCCGTATACGTTCCGGGTCACCATCGCCGACAACGCCAGCACCGACGGCACCGCGGCGGTAGCGCGCCGCCTGTCCGCGGGGTTCGGCGAGGTCGCCTACGCGTATCTAGCGGAGAAGGGCCGCGGCCGGGCCCTGAAGCACATCTGGTCCGGCAGCGACGGCACCGTGCTGGTGTACATGGACGTCGACCTGTCCACCGACCTGAACGCCCTCCTGCCGCTGGTGGCGCCGCTGCTGTCGGGCCACTCCGGCATGGCCATCGGCACCCGGCTGGCCCGTGGGTCGCGCACCGTCCGAGGCGCCAAGCGAGAGCTGGTCTCGCGGTCCTACAACCTGATCCTGCGCGGCACGCTGCGAGCGGGGTTCTCCGACGCCCAGTGCGGGTTCAAGGCGATCCGCGCCGACGTGGCCCGCGAGCTACTGCCGCTGGTGCGCGACGACGCCTGGTTCTTCGACACCGAGCTGCTCGTGCTCGCCGAGCGGGCGGGGCTGCGCATCCACGAGGTGCCGGTGGACTGGGTCGACGACCCGGACAGCCGGGTCGACATCTGGCGCACGGCCCGAGACGACCTGCGCGGCATCGCCCGGGTCGCCTCGGACCTGGCCCGGGGCCGCCTTCCGCTGGCCGACGTCCGCCGCCGGGTGGGCCGCGCCGCCGCGGCGTACGAACGCTCGCTGGTCACCCAGGTGGCCACCTTCGCGGTGGTCGGGGTGTTCTCGACCGTTGCGTACGGCGTGCTCTACCTGCTGCTGCGGGGCGCCATGGACGCCCAGCTGGCCAACGCCCTGGCGCTGGCCGGCACCGCGGTCGCGAACACGACGGCGAACCGACGGTTGACCTTCGGGCTCCGCGGCCGCCACGACCTGGTGCGGCACCAGTCGCAGGGGCTGGTGGTCTTCGGCGCCGGGCTGGCGGTCACCAGCGGCACCCTGTGGGCGTTCGAGCGGCTGGTCGGCGGCGGTCACCCGGTCGCCGAGGTGACCGTCCTGACCATCGCGAACCTCCTGGTCACCGTCGGCCGGTTCCTGGCGCTGCGGGGGTGGGTCTTCCGGCGTGCTGGGTGACGGCGCGGGCCCAGCCCTGGCGAGCCGGCGGTCCGCCCGGCCATCGCGCTGCTACTCCCGCTGGTCGTCGAGCCGTTGGCCCGCCCGCCCCGCGAGCCGGTGGCGGAGCGGCCGGGCGAAGGACCCGATTCGCGGGTCCTCGACGAGGACCCGTCCCAGGATGGTCGACACCACCAGCACGAACGCGAAGCCGATCAGCCAGGTCGCCACGGCCAGCACCAGGCCGAGGGTGCCGAGCTGGTCGGTCTGCGTCTCGGTGTACCTGGGCATGACCACTCCGGAGCCGACGGCGTACGCGACCTGGACGACCCCCGTGACCGCCGCTCCGGGCGCCAGCCGGCCCCACGGCACGCGGCCGGCCAGCAGCGCGTACGCGGTCACCCACCAGACCGCGAACCCGGCGGCCACCTTCGTCGTGACGGCGACCAGCTCCAGCGGGCCGCCCTTCAGGAACGTGCCGAGCAGGCCGAGGAGCTGAAGGCTGACCAGCCAGCCGAGCAGCCACAGGAAGGCCCGGGAGTTGCCGGCCATGCCACCGCGGTGGGGCAGCTCCCAGCACCGCTCGTACATCCGCTGGACGGCGCGGGCGAAGCTGGTCGCCGAGAGCAGCGTGATCGCCAGGCCGGCGAACCCGGTCTCCGCGCGCACCTGGGCACCGCCGACGGCGTCCTCCAAGGCGGTGCCGACGCCGGTCACCGCCTCGAACCGGTCCTCGACGAACGCGCCGACCTGCTCGGGCATGAACGCCGCCACGATGACCATCAGGGGCAGCAGCGACAGCAGAGCCTGCGCCGCGACCACCATCGAGCGGTCGATGAACTCCACCCGGACCAGCTCGTTGACCAGCCGCCGCAGCCCCGGCACGACGTCGAGCATTCGCAACGCCCAGTCCTCGGCGCTCGCGACGCGCGCCCGAGCCCACTGCCGGCGCCGCGCCGCCCGGCCCTCGCCGGCCGCCGCGTCCCGGGCCCCGACCGGTGGCGTCATCGAGCCTCCTCGCCTGCGGGGCGCTAGCGTAATGGCCGGACCGGGCTCCGAGACAGCGAGAGGCCGTGGGATGGCGCAGTGGCGACGGTGGGCGCGGGTCCTGCTGATGTGTGGGGCGTTCGTCGTGCTGTACTTCGTCGTACCGCTGACGCGTCCGCTCCCCCAGCCGGACTACGTGGTGAAGGCGGCTCTCGCGCTGCTGGTGTTCGCCCTGCTCGCCTTCCTGGTGGTGCGGCAGCTCAAGCTGCAGGTGGTGGACGGCGAGGACCGGAGCCTCGACGGGCTGGTGGTCGTCGTGGTGGCCGTCGTGCTGGTGTTCGCCCTCACCTTCTACCTCCTCGAGGACCGCAACCCCGGGCAGGTTCCGGGCCTCGAGACCCGGGTGGACGCGTTGTACTTCGCGATGACCACCCTGCTCACCGTCGGGTTCGGCGACATCCACGCCCAGGGCCAGGTCGCCCGCGTCCTGGTGATCGTGCAGCTGGTGTTCAACGGCGTGTTCCTGGCGGCCGCCGCGAACGTGGCCTCCGCCCGGGTGCGCACCGTTGTCGAGGCGCGCGCGCAGGCCCGCGCCGCCCGGGGGCAGGCGCCGCGCGCGCCCTAGCGGCGTACCGTCCAAGCATGCGCCTCTTCGTGGCCGCGCTCCCCTCTGCGCAGGCGGTGGAGCACCTAGACACGTTCTTGTCGCCACGACGCGAAGCAGAGGCCCTGCGGTGGACGACGGTCGACCAGTGGCATCTCACGCTGGCGTTCATGCCGCAGGTGGCGGACCGGGTGCTGGACGAGCTGCACGACCGCCTGCAGCGAGCGGCGCACCGGCGAACCTCCGTGCGGGTCGCGCTCGCGGGAGGCGGAGCGTTCCCCGACGCCGCCCGGGCGAAGGTGCTCTACGCCGCCGTGACGGGCCCGCCGCCGGCGCTGGAGGAGCTGCGGCGGATGTCGGTCGGCGCCCGCGCCGCGGCCAACAAGGCGGGCGCCGCCGCCGAGGGAGCCCGGTTCCGAGCGCACGTCACGCTGGCCCGGAGCGGGCGACCGTTCGAGGCGACCCGATGGCTGCGCGTCCTGTCGGCGTACCAGGGGCCGGCGTTCGACGTCACCGAGATCGCCCTGGTGGAGTCCCACCTCGGCCAGGGACCGGCCAACCGGCCCCGGTACGACGTGCTGGCCCGCTTCCCGCTGTCCGCTCCGGACGTGCCGGCGACGCGCCCCGTCCAGGGTGAGGAAACGCCGGTGTAACCGGGTGCCGGTAGGGTCGAAGGGCGGCCCGGGCCGTGCTACGCGGAAATGGGGTGACCGGAATGCCGTACCTGCTACGCGTGGAGCTGCCCGACGTCCCAGGCTCGCTCGGCCGGGTGGCGACGGCCATCGGCGAGGCCGGTGGCGACATCGAGGCCATCGAGATCGTCGAGCACCGCAGGGACGGCTGGGCGGTCGACGACGTGCTGCTCGAGCTGGCCCAGGGGGTGATGCCCGACTCCGTCGTGTCGGCCTGCAACCAGCTGAACGGCGTCCGCGTGGTGTGGGTGTCCCGGTACGGCGCGGGCGGCAACCTGTTCTTGGACCTCGAGGCCGTCGAGGCCCTCACCGAGAGCCCCGCGACTGCGCTGGACGAGCTGGTCGACCTGATCCCGGTGACGTTCCGCTCCGACTGGGCCCTGCGCGCCACCCACGCCGGCAGCAGCATCAAGACCCTGCACGCCACCTCGGCCGCGCCGGACCTGGACGGCGGGCAGCGGGAGTGGCTGCCGCTGGAGCGGGCCAGCCGGCTCGCCGTGGCCGACGACAGCCCGCTGGCCGGCACCGTGGTCGCCGGCGCCCCGCTCGGCGACCGGGACACCATCGTCGTGTTCGGCCGTCGGGGCGGCCCGGACATCTTGGACTCCGAGGTGGCCCGGCTCGAGCACCTGGCGGCGCTTGCGGTGACCATCTCGCGGCAGTGAGCGGGGGGAGGGAGCCGGCCTCATGACCACGCTGGCGGTGACCGGGGCCACGGGCGTCGTCGGCGGCCGGGTCGCCGGCGCGCTGGCCGCCCGGGGCACGCCGCAGCGCCTCCTCGTGCGCGACCCGAGCCGCGCGCCACGGCTCCCCGGCGCCACCGTGGCCCGGTGCGCCTACTCCGACCGGTCGGCGGCGGTCGCCGCGCTGCGTGGCGTCACCACGCTCTTCATGGTGTCTGCCGGAGAGTCGGTCACGCGGGTGCAGGAGCACCGCACCTTCGTCGACGCCGCCGCCGAGGCAGGCGTCGAGCACGTGGTGTACCTGTCCTTCTACGGCGCGTCGCCCGACTCGACGTTCACCCTCGCCCGCGACCACTTCGCCACCGAGGAGCACCTGCGAGCCAGCGGCATGGCGTGGACGTTCCTCCGCGACAACGTCTACGCCGAGTACCTGCCCGTGTTCGCCGGTGACGACCGCGTCCTGCGCGGCCCCGCGGACGGCGGACGCGTGTCGGTCGTGTCGCAGCGCGACGTCGCGGACGCCGCCGCTGCCGTGCTCGGCGACCCGCGCCGGCACCGCACACGCGGCTACGACCTCACCGGCCCGGCGGCGGTCACCCTCGCCGAGGCGGCCCAGACGATGGGCGAGGTGCTCGGCGGCGCGTTCTCGTTCCAGGACGAGACCGTCGAGGAGGCCTACGCCTCACGAGCCGCCTACGGCGCGCCGGCGTGGCAGGTCGACGCCTGGGTGTCGACGTACACCGCCGTCGCCGCCGGCGAGCTGGCCGGCGTCTCGGGTGACGTCGAGCTGCTCACGGGGCACCCGGCCACCCCGCTGGCGGAGGCCCTTCGCGCCGGCGCGGTCAGCTGACCGGCTCGAGCACGAACACCGGGATCTCCCGGTCCGTCTTGGTCTGGTACGTCGCGTAGTTCGGGAACGCCTCGACCGCCCGCCGCCACCACTCCTCCCGCTCCGCCCCCTGCGCAAGGTGGGCCCGGAACGGCCGCGGCTCCGGGCCGTCCTGCAGCTCGACGTCGGGGTGCGCGAGCAGGTTGTGGTGCCAGTCGGGGTTCCGCGCCGCGCCGCCCTTCGACGCGACCACCGCATAGCGGCCGTCGTGCTCCACCCGCATCACCGGGGTCTTGCGCACCTTGCCGGACCGCGCGCCGAGCATGGTCACGACGACCACCGGCTTGCCGAGCATCGTGTTGGCCTCCCGACCGCCCGAGCGCTCGTACTTCTCCACCTGCTCGGCGGAGCTGCCCCAGGTGCCGGGTGCGTACTCACCGTGGATAGCCATGTCGCAGGCATACCCGCCGGCGGTCCGGGTCAGGCCTGGATCCGTCGATGTCGGCGCGGCCAGGACGGCGCCAGGTGCTCAATGCCAGGTGCTCAGATGCCAGGTGCTCAGCCGGCCAGGCCGTAGAGCCGGTCGCCGGCGTCGCCGAGGCCGGGGACGATGTACCCGCGCGCGTTGAGGTGGGAGTCCATCGCCGCGGTGACGACGGTGACCGGCACGTGCGTCCCGGCCAGCTCGTCCTCCAGCCGGCGGCAGCCCTCGGGGGCGGTGAGCAGGCAGATCGCCGTGATGTCGTCCGCGCCGCGGCGGACCAGGAACCGGATCGCCGCCGCCAGCGTGCCGCCGGTGGCGAGCATCGGGTCGAGCACGTAGCACTGCCGCCCGGACAGGTCCTCGGGCAGCCGCTCGGCGTACGTCGAGGCCTGCAGCGTGTCCTCGTTGCGGACCATCCCGAGGAAGCCCACCTCCGCCGTCGGCAGCAGCCGCATCATCCCGTCGAGCATGCCGAGGCCGGCGCGCAGGATCGGCACCACCATCGGGGGCGGCGAGGCCAGCTTCGCGCCGGAGGCCGCCGCGACGGGCGTGGTCACCGTGACCCGGCCGACCCGGACGTCGCGGGTCGCCTCGTAGGCCAGCAGGGTGACCAGCTCGTCGACCAGCAGCCGGAAGACCGGGCTGCTGGTGCGCTCGTCGCGCAGGGTCGTCAGCTTGTGGGCCACCAGCGGGTGGTCGGCGACGAGGACGCGCATGGGGGTCAACCTAGCGGGAGGACGGGCCGGCCAACGCCTCGCTGGCCCGACCTTCGTCCCTGGTGCGATGGACCTGCCTCTGTCACCATCGGACGAGGTGCGCTCGGGGACCCCGCGGGCCGGCGGTCGCAGAAGGAGGTGGAGGTCGGATGGCGCAGGACATCGAGGGAGTCGACTTCGCCCTGGTCGCGTACCGCGAGGAGGGCGAGTGGCAGGTCGAGCAGATCACCGAAGACCGGCTCGGTGACATCGACCGGCTCTCCGCCGAGCTGCGCCGCTGGCCCGGTGAGGCCGGGTCGCTGGGGCTGGTGTCGGTCGACGAGGACTTCTTCTTGCTGGTCCGGGTCGCCGGCACGGACACCCGGATCCTGCTCTCCGACGTGACCGCGGCGACGGAGTGGCCGCTGGCCCGGTCGGCGGTGGAGGCGCTGGACCTGCCCGTGCCCGAGGACGACGACGAGCAGGTGCCCGCCGGCGACCTGGGCATCGTGGCGGACCTGGGCATGGCGGCGCAGGAGATGGGCGCGCTGCTCGACGACTTCGACCTGTACCCCGACGAGATGCTCGGCGACATCGCCGGGCGGCTGGGCTTCGGCGGGCTGTACGACGAGGTGGTCGCGGTCGCCGCGCCCTCGTGACCGGCCTCGCCTCGTGACCGGCCGGCCTTCCCCCTGGGCGGCCGCGATGCGGCTCGCGCTCGAGGAGGCCCGCGCCGCCGCGCCGTACGGCGACGTGCCGGTGGGCGCCCTGGTCCTCGACCCTTCCGGCGCCGTGCTCGCCCGCGCCCGCAACCGCCGCGAGGAGGACGCCGACCCGACCGGGCACGCCGAGGTGGTCGCCCTGCGGCTGGCCGGCCGGGCCCGGGGGGACTGGCGGCTGACCGGCTGCACCCTGGTGGCCACCCTCGAGCCCTGCACGATGTGCGCCGGAGCGGCCGTGCTCGCCCGGGTGGACCGGGTCGTGTTCGGCGCGTTCGACCCCAAGGCGGGCGCGGTGGGCTCGCTGTGGGACGTGGTCCGCGACCGACGGCTCAACCACCGCCCCGAGGTGGTCGCCGGCGTTCTCGCCGAGGAGTGCGGGGCACTGCTGCACGGCTTCTTCGGCTCTCACCGCTGAGCGGCGGATCCAGGCTGACCCGGTCCGGTACCCTCGTCGGCGGTGGCGTGTCCGAGCGGCCTAAGGAGCACGCCTCGAAAGCGTGTGAGGGGGCAACTCCTCCGTGGGTTCAAATCCCACCGCCACCGCTCTCACCAACCGAGCCACGACGAAGGAGGGGCTCGTGAAGGTGCAGGTCGCCCTCGGCACGGCGGACTCCACGCTGGCCGACGTCCCCGAGCAGGCCAGGGCCGCGGAGGCGGAGGGGTTCGACTCGCTGGGCTACAGCGAGCTGAGCTCCGACCCGATGCTGCACCTGGCCGTTGCCGCCAGCGTCACCGAGCGGATCGAGCTGGCCAGCAACATCGTCGTCGCGTTCGCGCGGACCCCGATGACCCTGGCGGTGCAGGGCCGGGCGATCCAGGAGTCCAGCCGGGGCCGGCTGCTGCTCGGGCTGGGCAGCCAGATCAAGCCGCACATCCTGCACCGCTACTCGATGCCGTGGAGCCGGCCCGCCGCGCGGATGGCGGAGTTCGTGGCCGCGATGCGCGCGATCTGGACCGCCTGGGAGACCGGGGACCGGCTCAGCTTCCGCGGCGACTTCTACACCCACACGCTGATGACCCCGATGTTCACCCCGGCGAGCAGCCAGCCCCCGCCGCGCGTCTTCGTCGCCGCCGTCGGCGAGCGGATGGCCGAGACCGCGGGCCGGGTGGCCGACGGGGTGCTGCTGCACCCGTTCACCACCGAGGCGTACGTCCGGCAGGTGACCGTCCCGGCGCTCGACCGTGGCCTGGCCAAGGCGGGCCGCACCCGAGACGACGGGTTCGAGCTGGTGCACGCGACCTTCATCGTCACCGGGCGCACGGAGGAGGAGATGGCCGCTTCGACGCGACTGGTCCGCCGCCAGCTGGCGTTCTACGGCTCCACGCCGGCGTACCTGCCGGTCCTCGCCCTGCACGGCTGGACCGACCTGGGCCGCGAGCTCAACCGGCTCTCGGTCACCCAGATGGCCGACCGCTGGGAGCGCATGGCGGACCTGGTCGACGACGAGGTGCTGGGGGCGTTCGCGGTCCTCGCCGAGCCGGACGCGGTCGGAGCGGCCCTCGTCCAGCGCTTCGGCGACGTGGCCACCCGGCTCGGCGTCAACGACTCCGGGCTGCCCGACCGCGGGCTGCTGCTCCAGGTGGCCCACGACGTCCAGGGTGCCTCCTGAGCGCCGGGCCGTCCGGTGAGCGGGAGCATCCGCGATCTGACGGGTGCAATCCGAGCCGAACAGGCGCACCATGGGAGGCACCCCACCGGTTCCCGGGATGTTCTCGTTCGGAGGCGACGACATGACGACCATCTGGCATCGGCGGCACGAGCGCGGCGAGCTCTTCCCGGACGGCGTTCCGGTGCTCGGGCGCGGGAAGCACCGCAGCGCCAAGAAGGGCGCGTGCTTCATGGAGTACGCCTCCTTCCTGGCCGGCGAACGCTGGAGCGACCATCCGTCGTGCACCAATCCGGTGCTGGCGGGGCTGGCCCGGTCGGTCAACGACCACATCGCCGACGACGCCCGGCAGCACCTGGTCGAGCTGGTGCCCTCGGTGGTCGGGCTGACCAGTGACCGCCCCGACGCCGGCGCGCTGATCGCCCGCGAGTGCGCGATGGAGGCCCTGCCGATCGCCGCCGAGGAGCGGCAGCGGGTGCTCGCGCTCGGCCTGCTGCGCTGCGAGCAGGTCCTGGCCGGCAGCCGCGACGCCAGGCCGAGCCCTCGGGTCGAGGAGGTGCTGCGCCAGGCGCCGGCGGCGTACGCCTGGGCCCGCGCGTACCGGGGACCTCTGGACTCCTCCCGGGCGGTGTTCGACCGCGTCGCCGTGCCCACCATCGTGGAGAGCTCCGTGCGGGGCATCGCCCTGGCCGCCGTGGACGACACCGACGAGCGGCTGGTCCGGCTGCTGCGCAGGCTGGTCGACGCGTGCGAGGTGTGGTTCGCCCCGCCGGCTGCTGTCGACGAAGGGCTCCCCGTAGACCGCTGACCTCGCGCCGGGGTCGGCCGGTTTGTGGCCGAAGACCGCAGGGTTTCTCGGCGTGTCGCTGCGGCGATCGGCCACAACCGACTGGTCGTGCAGGCATCGGCCACAACCCAGCCTGCCCGGCCGGGGACCGGCGACGGCGCCATAGACTGCCACGCATCCCGACGAGAGCCGAGGACGCGTGGAGTTCAACGCCGACCAGCTGGACCGGGTTCTGCTGCTCGGCTCCCTGGTCACGCTCGTCGCGATCCTCGCGGTGCGGCTGTCGGCCCGGGCGGGTCTGCCGAGCCTGCTGCTGTACCTGTTGATCGGCATCGCCCTGGGTGACGCGGGGATCCTCGGGATCGAGTTCGAGAACGAGCAGGCGGCCCACGCGCTCGGCTTCGCCGCCCTGATCGTGATCCTGACCGAGGGCGGCCTGACCACCCACTGGCCCGACATCCGGCCGGCCATGCGAATCGGGGTGTCCCTGGCGACCATCGGCGTGGTCGTCAGCGTTCTGGTCATGTCCCTGTTCGCGCACTACGTGCTGGGCTTCGACTGGGAGCTGGCCGTGCTGATCGGGGCGGTGACCGCCCCCACCGACGCCGCGGCCGTGTTCTCGGTGCTGCGCCGGGTGCCGCTGCCACGGCGGCTCACCGGCCCGCTCGAGGCCGAGTCCGGCCTGAACGACGCTCCCACCGTGCTGATCGTCACGCTGGTCAGCACCGGCGAGGCGCTGAACCACGGGGTCGTCGGGTTCGCCGTGACCATCGTCCTCGAGCTCGCCGTCGGCGTGGGCGTGGGCCTGCTGGTCGGCTTCGGGGGTGCCTGGGGTCTGCGCCGTGCTGCGCTGCCCGCCTCCGGGCTCTACCCGCTCGCGGTGCTGACCCTCTGCACGCTCGGGTACGGCCTGGCGTCGGTGGCCCATGGCTCCGGCTTCGCCGCCGTGTACGTCGCCGCGGTCGTGCTCGGCAACAGCGAGCTCCCGCACCGCACCGCGACCCGCTCCTTCGCCGAGGGCATGGCCTGGCTCTCCCAGATCGGGTTGTTCGTCATGCTCGGCCTGCTGGTCAGCCCGGGGGACGTGAGCTCCAACGACATCGGCATCGCCTTCGCCGCGGGCGCCTTCCTGGGCCTGGTCGCGCGACCGCTCTCCGTCCTCGCGTCGTCACTCGTGCGGTGGATGCCCTGGCCCGACCAGGCGTTCTTGTCCTGGGCGGGGCTGCGCGGGGCGGTTCCCATCGTGCTGGCGACGATCCCCCGTGCCGAGGGCGTGCCGGGTGCCGACCGACTGTTCGACATCGTGTTCGTGCTGGTGGTGCTGGACACGGTGGTGACCGGGCCGACGCTGCCGTGGGTGGCCCGGCAGCTGCGGGTGACGGTGCCCGGGGAGGCCCGGGACCTGGAGGTCGAGGCCGCGCCCCTGGACCGGATCGCCGCGGACCTGCTGCAGATCACCGTGACCCGCCGCTCTCGCATGCACGGCGTCGAGGTGGCCGAGCTGCGCCTGCCCGTCGGGGCGTCGGTCGCGCTCGTCGTCCGGGGCGGCGAGACCCTGGTGCCGGACGGCCGCACGGTGATCAAGCGTGGCGACGACCTCCTCGTCGTGACGCCACGGCGGCTCCGGGAGGCGACCGAGGCGCGGCTCCGCGCGGTGTCCCGACGCGGCCGCCTGGCGCACTGGCTGCCGTAGGGTCTGGCGGCGGCTCGCTCCTCGACCACCGGTTGCGTGCCGGTGGTTTCGAGACGCTCGCCTAGGCTCGCCTAGAGGCAGCTGCTCTGGCTGCGCGTGGCCCGGACGCTGCGTGGCGCGCCGGGCCGCAGCCCGTCGAAACGGTTGCCGACCACCACGACGACGCCGGGGCCGAGGTTCTCCTCGACGACCCGGACCGGGACCTTCCCCTTGAACTGGCGCGCCACCAGGGCGGCCCTGATGTCCTGGCGCTGCGTGGTCCACACCTGGACCCGCACGACCTCGGTCTCGGAGGGGGCGTTGCCGACGCCACCGTCCCTGAACCCGCGACGCATCAGCCCCTGCCGGGTGCGGTCGGCCAGTCCCACCCGGTCGCCGGCGTTGAACACGCTCACCGTGACCGCGCGCGAGCGCACCCGCTCACCGCGCCGCACCTGCGTCGTCGAGCAGGCCGCGCTCTGCTGCTTCTCGCCGTCCGACGCAGGGGCCACCAGCGTCCGCCATCCCACCCACGCGCCGACCGCGAGGATCCCGCAGAGCACCGCGAGGGTGACTCCCGTGACCACGCGGCGCGACCCCACGGCTCAGGCCTCCAGGCGGTGCACCCGCGCGTGCAGCACGTTGCGCTGCGCCAGGGCGGCGCGCAGCGCGCGGTGCAGCCCGTCCTCCAGGTACAGGTCGCCCCGCCACTCCACGACATGGGCGAACAGGTCGCCGAAGAAGGTGGACTCCTCGTCCAGGAGGGTGTCCAGCCGCAGCGTGTCCTTCGTGGTGACCAGCTCGTCGAGCCGGACCTGCCGCGGCGGCACCTGCGCCCAGTCGCGCGGCTGCATGCCGTGCTCCGGGTAGGGCCGCGCGTGGCCGATCCGCTTGAAGATCACGCAGGTCAGCATAGGAGCCGCCGCCAGAGTAGGTTCTCGACCCATGGCCGACGTACCAGCCGACGCGCCCCCGCCCGCCGAGCCGGCAGACCCCCCGGTCGACCCGGTCGAGGCCGCGGTCGCCGCCGGCTACGCGTTCACCGGCCCGGCCCTGGAGCTGGGCGCGCTGATGCGCGACGCGGACGGGCTCGCGGGGCGCCGGCCGGTGCCGGTGCGCATCCCGCTCGGCATGCTCAACCGGCACGGCCTGGTCGCGGGAGCCACCGGCACGGGCAAGACCAAGACCCTGCAGCTCCTGGCCGAGCAGCTCTCCGCCGCGGGGGTGCCGGTGTTCGCGGCCGACGTCAAGGGCGACCTCTCCGGGCTCTCGACGCCCGGAGAGACCAGCGACAAGGTGGTGCAGCGGGCCGCCTCGGTCGGCCAGTCCTGGACCGCGACGGGCTTCCCCGTGGAGTACTACGCGCTCGGCGGCGAGGGCACCGGCATCCCGCTGCGCGCGACGATGACCGGCTTCGGGCCGGTCCTGCTCAGCAAGGTGCTCGGCCTCAACGCCACCCAGGAGTCCTCGCTCGGCCTGGTGTTCCACTACGCCGACCGGGCCGGCCTGCCGCTGCTGGACCTCGCCGACCTGCGGGCGGTGGTCTCCTTCCTCACCTCCGACGAGGGCAAGCCGGACCTGAAGGAGCTCGGCGGGCTGTCCGGCGCGACCGCCGGGGTGATCCTGCGCGAGCTCATCGCGTTCGCCGACCAGGGCGCCGACGCGTTCTTCGGCGAGCCCGAGTTCGCCACGGCCGACCTGCTGCGGACCGCCGAGGACGGCCGGGGGGTGATCTCGCTGGTCGAGCTGCCTCGCCTCCAGGACCGCCCGGCGGTGTTCTCGACCTTCCTCATGTGGCTGCTGGCGGACCTGTTCACAGAGCTGCCGGAGGTCGGCGACACCGACCGGCCGTCGCTGGTGTTCTTCTTCGACGAGGCGCACCTGCTGTTCTCCGACGCCTCGAAGGACTTCCTGGCCGCGATCACCCAGACGGTACGGCTGATCCGGTCGAAGGGCGTGGGCGTGTTCTTCGTGACCCAGTCGCCGACCGACGTACCCGACCAGGTGCTCGCCCAGCTCGGGTCCCGGGTCCAACACCAGCTCCGGGCGCACACCCCCAACGACGCCAAGGCGCTGAAGGCGACGGTCGCCACCTATCCCCGCAGCGGGTACGCCGACCTCGGCCAGGTGATCACCTCCCTCGGCATCGGCGAGGCGGTCGTCACGGTGATGGACGAGCGCGGCGCCCCGACCCCGGTGGCGTGGACCCGGCTGCGCGCGCCGGAGTCCCGGATGGGCCCCGCAGACCCCCAGGAGATGGAGGCCGCGGTGCGCTCGTCGACGCTGGCCGCGAAGTACGCCACCGCGGTCGACCGCGAGTCCGCCCGGGAGATCCTGGTCGCCAAGGTCGAGGCGGGGGCCGAGGCGGCCGCCCGTGAGGAGGCCGCCGCGAAGCACGGTCCGGCGGGGGAGGCCCACCTCCCCTACCCGAAGCAGCGCCGGGGCACGTCGCAGCGGTCGCCGAAGGACGACGACAGCATGGTCGAGCAGGTGATGCGGTCTCCCGCGGCCAAGGAGTTCCTCCGCACCGCGGCCCGCGAGATCGCCCGCGGGGTGTTCGGGGTGGGTCGCCGACGCTGAGCCCGACGCTGGGCCCGACGCCGGACCCGACGCTGGGCCCGACGCTGGACCCGACGCTGGGCCCGCCGTCTCCTCGCTACGCGGACCAGGACAGCGCCTCGGCCACCAGGTCCGCGGGCGCGTAGACCCCGCGTAGCTCCGTGCGCTGGCTCAGCAGCGACGACAGCTCCAGCGCGTGCCGCGCCTGCCGACGCTGACGGGCGGCCAGCACCTCGTCGCTCACGTCGCGCGTCGCGGACGCGACGCGAGGGCCGCGCGACCTCCGGGCCGGTCCGGGCGTCGTACGCCGCGCCGGCTCGGGCTCCGCGGCCGCTGGCAGGGCCGGGTCGAAGATCGTCGGGTGGCCCGAGCGGGCCGCTCCGGCCGCGTCGTGCTCCATGGTGTGCTCCCCCTGGGGTGGATCGGTGCGAGTGGGGCGGTCTGCTGTCGTCTCCCATGGTCCCAAGCCCGCAAAGCGGTCGTGTGCCCAGGGAGTTACGGGGCTGAAAACAGCCCAGACGACCGCTCCGGAGCCGGTCGAGGAGCCGCCGGCGGAGGCGTCCGGAGTCCCGAGGACGCCCGGCAGTGTGCTACCCGACGCCGGCGGGCAGCCTGGCCAGCGCGGCCGCCACGGCCGCCTGCACGTCCTCGTCCTCCCAGGAGTGGTCGGTCACCCGGCCGGACAGGTAGGCGTCGTACGCCGCGAGGTCGAGATGGCCGTGGCCGCACAGGGCGGTGAGGATGACCCGCTCCTCGCCGGTCTCCCGGCATCGCACCGCCTCCTCGACCGCGGCGGCCAGGGCGTGGGTCGGCTCCGGCGCCGGCACGATGCCCTCGGTTCTGGCGAACAGCACGCCCGCCGCGAAGCACTCGGTCTGCGGCTTCGCCACCGCCTCGATCTCCCCCGACTCGTACAGGTGCGAGATCAGCGGGCTCATCCCGTGGTAGCGCAGGCCCCCGGCGTGGATCGGGTCGGGCACGAAGTCGTGGCCGAGCGTGTGCATCTTCATCAGCGGCGTCATCCCGATGGTGTCGCCGAAGTCGTAGGCGTAGGTGCCCTGGGTCAGCGACGGGCAGGCGGCCGGCTCCACCGCGCGGATCACCGGCGCCATCCGGCCCTGCCACCGCTCGCGGAGGAACGGGAACATCAGGCCGCCGAAGTTCGACCCGCCACCGGTGCAGCCGACCAGGAGGTCCGCGGTCTCACCCGCCTTGGCGAGCTGGAGCAGTGCCTCCTCGCCGATCACCGTCTGGTGCAGCAGCACGTGGTTCAGCACCGAGCCGAGCGCGTAGTTCGTGGCCGGATCCTGCGCGGCGACCTCGACCGCCTCGCTGATCGCGATGCCGAGCGACCCGGTCGACTCCGGGTCCTGGGCGAGGATGGTCCGGCCCGCCTCGGTGAGCTCCGACGGGCTCGGGTGGACCACGCCGCCGAAGGTCTCGATCATGATCCGCCGGTACGGCTTCTGGTCGTACGACGCCCGCACCTGCCACACCTCGCACTCCAGGTCGAACTGCGCGCACGCGAAGGCCAGCGCGGTGCCCCACTGGCCCGCCCCGGTCTCGGTGGCCAGCCTGCGGATGCCCGCCTGGGCGTTGTAGAACGCCTGCGGCACGGCGGTGTTGGGCTTGTGCGAGCCGGCCGGCGAGACCCCCTCGTACTTGTAGTAGATGCGGGCCGGCGTCTCCAGCGCCCGCTCGAGCCGATGCGCCCGGTACAGCGGGCTCGGCCGCCACAGCCGGTACACGTCGAGCACCTCGCCCGGGATGTCGAGGTACCGCTGGTCGGACACCTCCTGGGCGATCAGGTCCATCGGGACCAGCGGCGCGAGGTCGTCCGGCCCGACCGGCTGCCCGGTGCCGGGGTGCAGCACCGGCGGGGGCGGGGTGGGCAGGTCGGGCAGGATGTTGTACCACCGACGGGGCATCTCGTCCTCGTCGAGCAGGATCTTGTGCCGGCGTACCTCCGCCATCGCGCCACCTCCGCCTCTACGACCCGCTACGACAGTCCAGCTGCCTGCTACGCGCCGACATCCGCGGCACCTCGCTGCGTTCGTCCTCGCTCGAAGGACCGCTGCTACGACGTCGCTCGTCCGCCTTGCGAGGCATCGCGCCTGCTGCCGCTCGCGACGGCAGGCACTTACCCAACAGGTTCTGGGACGGCCCCACGCTAGCGTCCGCCGGCCCGGCGGACCGGACCGGTCGTGCCTCGCACGGCCAGCTCCGGCTCCAGCACGATCTCCCGCTGGGCCACCTCCTCGCCGGCGCAGCGGGCGACGATCCGGTCGACCGCAAGCCGGGCCAGCTCCGCGGGCGCCTGGCGGACGCTGGTGAGGTCGACCCCCGCGCTCCTGGCCAGCGCGCTGTCGTCCCAGCCGACGACGGAGACCTCGCCGGGGACGTCGATGCCGGCCTGGGCCAGCACGCTGGTCGCGGCGGCCGCGATGTCGTCGTTGAACGCCACCAGGGCGGTGGGCAGCTCGGGCTCGCGCACCAGGGCCAGGGCCGCCCGCTGCCCGTCCAGCTGGTCCTCCCCGCCGCACGGCACGACCCGCACCTGGGCACCGAGGCCGTGGGCGCGCATCGCCTGCTCGTAGGCGCGTCGCCGCGCCTGCGCGACCAGGCCCGTGCCGCCCTCGAGGTGCGCGACCCGGCGGTGCCCGAGCTCGGCCAGGTGCCCCACGGCCAGCGCCATCCCCCGGTCGTCGGAGGTGCGCACCACGTCCACGTCGGGATGGTCGACGTGCCAGCCGACGACCACGAGCGGCACCCGTCCGGCCAGCACCGGCTCGGCGACCGGCGGGCCCAGCATCACCAGGGCGTCGAAGCTGAAGTCCTGCAGGGACCGGAGGGCCCGTCTCTCGTCGCGGCTGCTGGTCAGGGCGCTGAGCACGAGGTCCCAGCCACGCTCCTCGGCGGCGGCGTACAGACCGTCGATCAGCTCGAACCGGAAGCGCCCGGCCTCCCCGAAGAGCACCCCGACCAGGTGCGCCTTCAGGCTGGCCAGCGAGCGGGCCCGGAGGTCGGGGCGGTAGCCGAGCTCGCCGGCCACGGCCAGGATGCGCTGCCGGCTGGCCGCGCTGGCCCCGGGCGCGTCGCGCATGACGATGGAGGCCAGCGCCGTCGAGACGCCCGCGCGCCTGGCGACGTCGGCGAGGGTGACCCGCTTGCGCGGCCACGGCTCCGGGTCAGCCATGGTCCACCTCCTCCGCCGGTGACGCGGGGCTGTCGGCGCGTAAAGACTATAGCGCTTTAGGGCGCCGTACCAAGGAGGCTTCTAGAGCGTTATAGAAAGTCCTGACAAACTATTGACATCCCCCTAGTCCGCGAGGTTGGCTGGGGGTCACGCAGGACCGCAGGACGAACCGGAGGAACACCATGGCCAAGGACTCCCTCGGCGTCGCCGTGATCGGCGCCGGCATGATCGGGCGGGCTCACGCCGCCGGCTACCGCGCCGCCAGCCAGCTCTACGACCTCGACCTTCCCGACATCGAACTGGTCGCGGTCGCGGACGCCTACGAGCCCTTCGCCACCGACGCCGCCAAGCGCTTCGGCTACCAGCGCGCGGAGACGTCGTGGCAGGCCGTCGCGGAGGCCGACGACGTCGACGTCGTCTCGGTCGCGGTCGCCAACGAGCTGCACCGCCCCGTGGTCGAGGGCCTGCTCGCGGCCGGCAAGCACGTCTTGTGCGAGAAGCCGCTGGCCCCGTCGGTGCAGGACGCCCAGGCCATGGTGGCGGCAGCGGAGGCCGCAGCCACGCACTCCGGGGTGGGCTTCTCGTTCCGGCGCACCCCCGGCATCAACGCCATCCGCGAGCAGCTGGAGAGCGGCTCGATCGGGCCGGTGCAGCATTTCAACGGCCACTACTGGTGCGACTACGCGCAGAACCCGCAGAACCCGATCAGCTGGCGCTACCGGGGCGGACCCGGCACCGGCGCGCTCGCCGACATCGGCAGCCACATGATCGACCTCGGGGAGTACCTCTGCGGCCCGATCGAGAGCGTCAGCGGTGCCCTGTTCCAGACCTTCACGACCGAGCGGCCGGTGCCGCTGGGCGTCACGGTCGGCCACGCGGCGGCCGAGATCGGCGAGACCAAGGAGCCCGTGGAGAACGAGGACCTGGTCACCTTCAGCGCGCGGTTCGCCGGCGGCGCGCTCGGCACCTTCTCGATCAGCCGCGTCGCCCACGGCCTGCCCAACGGGCTCGGGTTCGAGCTGTTCGCGGCCGGCGGGGCGGCGGCGTTCGACCTGAACCGGCCGGGGGAGTTCACCTTCGCCGACCACGGCCCCGACGGGAAGACCAACGGCTATCGCAGCGTCCTGATCGGTCCGCAGCACCCGGGCGTCGCCCGAGGCATCCCGATGGACTTCCCGTCGGTCGGGCACGGCCAGAACGACCTGTTCGCCTGGCAGGCCCGCGCCTTCCTCGACCAGGTCGCCGGCCTGGGCAGGCTCGCGCCGCTGCCCTCACTGGCGCACGGCCTGCACAACATGGAGATCCAGGCCGCGGTCACCCGGTCGGCGCTGAACGGCGGCCAGGCCGTCTCCCTCTCCTAGAGCACCTCCCTCTCACACCTCGAAAGGAACGGCCCCCAATGAAGCTCGGCGCCTACACCGCCTGCCTGCACGACAAGACCCTCGAGGAGGCGCTGACCATCCTGCGCGACCTCGGCCTGACCAGCGCCGAGATCAACGCCGGGGGCTTCATCGGCACCCCGCACCTGCCCGTCGAGGAGCTCCTCGAGAGCGCCCAGGCTCGCCAGGAGTACCTGTCGATCTTCCCGAAGTACGGGATCGAGCTCACCGCGCTGAACTGCAACGGCAACCCGCTGCACCCCGACCCGGAGGTCCACCACGCCGACGACCTCGAGCGAGCGATCAGGCTGGCCGGCCTGCTCGGCATCAAGACCGTCATCACGATGTCCGGCCTCCCCGCCGCGGACCCGGGCGGCACCCGCCCGTCGTGGACGGTCATCCCCTGGGACTCGGTCTACAAGGAGACCCTGGACTACCAGTGGGACGAGGTCGCCGTCCCGTTCTGGAAGCGGATCCAGCAGCTCGCCGCCGAGAACGACGTCCGCGTCGCCATCGAGATGCACCCGCACAACCTGGTCTTCAACCCGGCCACCTTGAAGCGGCTGGTCGAGCGCACCACGCCCGAGGGAGGCGTCAACCACGTCGGCGCCGAGATGGACCCCAGCCACCTGTTCTGGCAGCACATCGACCCGGTCCGGGCCGTCGAGGACCTCGGCGAGCTGGTCTTCTTCGCGGCCGCGAAGGACACCTTGATCCACGAGACCGCGGCGGTCAACGGCGTGCTCGACGACCGCTTCGAGTGGATCCCCGCCGAGGAGAACCCGCTGGGTCTCGGCGGCCACTACACCGTGACCCGCTGGCCGGCGGTGCCCGGCTGGTCGTTCGTGGCGGTGGGCCGCGGGCACGACGTCGAGTTCTGGACCCGGTTCCTGTCCGCCTTGCACCAGGTCGACCCCTCCCTGCCGGTCAACATCGAGCACGAGGACGCGTCCTTCGGCCAGATCGAGGGCCTGGAGTACGCCGCCCGCAACCTGATCGAGGCCGGCAGGAAGGCCGGCGTCATCGAGTGAGCCGCCTGGTTCCGGGCCTGCCACGGTGCCGCTGGTTGGCTTCGTGACGCTCGCAAGCTCGCTCCTCAGCCCGAGTCGAGACGCCTCCGCTAGCGCTCCGGCTCCTCAACCGGCGGTGCCGGCGGCCCGAGGAGCGAGCTTGCGACTTGGGTTGAGGAGGGCGAGCTTGCGAGCCCGTCCCGAAACCCGTCTCGAAACCACCGGAAGGCCCGCGATGTGCCAAGATCAAGTGTTCAGATCCACCATCCGAGACGCACTCTCATGAGCGACGAGCCAGGGGGGCGCGCCCGTGGACGACCCGACCGTCCGGGGTGAGCCGCGGTGGCCGATGGCCGCCGCGGTCGGCGTCGCGTCGGCGCTCACCCTGGCGCGACCCGCCGAGCTACGTGTGGCGCCCTGGTGGGTGCTGCCGCTTGTGGAGGCGGTTCTGCTGGTCGTCCTGGTCGTCCGGGACCCAGGTCGGATCGACCGGCGGTCGCGGGTACTTCGCGCGGTGTCGATCGGCGCGGTTGGCCTCTTGGTGCTCGACGCGCTGCTTGCCACCGGGTACCTGGTCGCGGTCCTGATCCAAGGCGGGAGACTGACCGACTCCGCTGAGACCCTGCTGGCAGCCGGCGTGGTGGTATGGGCTTCGAACATCATCGCCTTCGCCCTTCTCTACTGGGAGCTCGACAGCGGCGGCGCGGCTGCCCGCGCGCATGGCCTGCCAGCCACCCCCGACCTGGCATTTCCCCAGCAGCTCAGTCCGGAGCTGGCCCCACCGGACTGGCGGCCGCAGTTCCACGACTACCTCTACCTGGGACTGACGTCGGCAACGGCGTTCAGTCCCACGGACGCGATGCCGCTCGCGGGGTGGGCCAAGCTGGCGATGTCGGTGGAGTCGCTCATCTCGCTCACCGTGCTGGGGCTGGTGGTCGCCCGGGCCGTCAACGTGCTGACGTGAGCGGCCGCGCGCGACCATCCGGCGCAGCCCGTCGACCCGGGCCGGGCGCCGACCCAAGAGACCACCATCGAAAGCGGAGGCCCGCGGCGGAGGGCCACCCCCACCGCGGAAGACCGCCCGGCCGATCCGTGCCAGAGGCGGGCTGCATGCCGGCGAAGCCGGAAAGGCTGGAAGTCCCGTCGAGGCGGACTCGTCAGCGGCCGCGCCGGTCCGGTCGTTCCCAGGGCC
The DNA here is from genome assembly GCA_044866695.1 of Nocardioidaceae bacterium. Taxonomy (GTDB): domain Bacteria; phylum Actinomycetota; class Actinomycetes; order Propionibacteriales; family Nocardioidaceae; genus JBIOUF01. The sequence goes on from JBIOUF010000273.1 coordinate 23,488, forward strand.
AGTCCGCCGCGAGCCAGCTGGCGACGGCGTCCGCGAGCGGCACGTCGAGACCAGCCCGGTCGGCCCGCACCCAGGACTGGACGGTCACGTCGTACTCCTCGGACGCCGAGGGGTACAGGTAGACACAACCGATCACGTCGTCGTCGACCGGGTCGAGGACGGTGAAGGTGAACCCGGTGCGTCGTGCGAAGTCGGCGGCGTGACGGCGCAGATCGGTGCGGTTCTCCTCGAGCGACATGCCGCCGAGCGGTGGCCAGTCACCGTCGGGGTACCCGGGAGTCGCGCGGATGTGACCGATGCTCGACGTCCAGGCCGCGTGATCCGCCTCGTTGTGCTGCGGGCCGAGCGGTTCGAGACGGAACCGGTCGGTGACCAGGGACGTCGGCGGATCGAAACCGGCCGGTACGAACGCGTGCGAGGTCACGGCCAAGACGGTACTGCTCCGCGAGTCTCATGCGGCGACTTCCTAGTCGGCGTCCTCGTCCGCGTCGCGACCCCGCGGGTCGGCAGGACCCCTCGACCTGGTGCGGCCAGGTGAAGATGTCTGCAAGCTCGAAGAAACCTTCCGAGGTCAATGTCGAAGAGGCGGGCAGCCGTTCGACGTACCTGCGAGGGAAGCCCCCCAACCACCAGAAGGAGTGATCGCAGATGCCGCGCTTCATGGGATTCGTGAGGATGGAAGAAGGCGTCGGCACGCCGCCGCAGGCGCTGTTCGACGCGATGGACGCCCACATCGCCGAGCGGGCCGCCAAGGGCGTGTTCCTCGACGGTGGCGGTCTGTACGGCACCGAGGACGCCGTGAACTTCGTGGTCCGCAACGGCGAGGTCAGCCGGGTCGACGGACCGTACGCCGAGACCAAGGAGGTCGTCGGTGGCTGGGCCATCATGCAGTACGACACTCTCGAGGAGGCCGTGGTCGATCAGCAGGAGTTCGCCGAGCTGCACGCGAAGTACTGGCCCGAGGTCACCGTGATCTCGACCCTGCGCCAGATCTCCACGGGCCCGGACGCGCCTGGCGACTGAACCTGGATCCACGTGCTCTCCGCCTACGGCGCGCCACCCGGATGACCGGTGATGTGGAGCTCGCCGAGGGCGTCGTGGCGACCGACAGCACCCGGCACTGCCAGGGCACTGCCGGGTGCTGATCATTGGATGGGGATCCCGTTGTGGCACGCGCCGCGGGCCCATCGGTCACCGATACGCGCTCAATGCGGCCAGATCCGGGTTGTGTTCGAAGATGCGAACTCGCAGTCTCGACGACGGGCCGTCGCCCGCTAGCGTCGCGTCTACCTCAGCGCTCGAATCATCTCTGGAGAAGGCGGCTTCAGCTCTTCGCGGTCACCCCTCCCAGGCAAGCGACACCAGCCGATCGGCTCCCGGAGATCGCGAACGCGACCATGGACCGGCTCTGCATCTCGGTCTCGATGGACCGGTCCCGGATCAGTCCGCACTTCTGAGCGCCACCTCGACGTCGGCGACCTTCTGCACCAGGAGCAGGCTTTCGGGAATGCGGCGGAAGCCCAGGGCCTCGTAGAACCGAGCGACTCGTTCGTGGAGGGCGTCCACGACGACGAGTCGGGCAGCGACCGTTCGAGTCGCATCGACGACCCGCTGCAGCGCGTCGGCGACCAGGACCTCTCCCAGGCCCTGCCCCCGCAGAGACTCCGACAGGGCGAGGCGAGCCAGCAGGACCGCCGGAACCTCTACCGGCCCGACACGCCCGACCTTGCTGGGAACCTCATCGCGCGCCACCTTGTGAGCGGCCAGCGCGTAGTAGCCCACGACGGCACCGTCCTGGTCGGCCCAGACCCACGTTCGAGCCGTGCGACGAGCATCCGCGGGACCGGCCTGCTCAGCCAACCACGCGTCCAACGACGGCTCACCGCAACCGAAACCGCCGACGTGGTGCCGCTTGGGATCGAACCGCTCGGACCGCAGACTCACCGTCAGTCGCGGATGAGCGTCTCGCGCGCCTGCTGTGCCGCACGCGCGAGCGCCGCGTTAGCACGAGGTGCCGGGTCGAGCGCGTCGAGCAGATGGTCGAAGAACTCAGCAGGCACTGTGGTGGTGGCCTCGTGCTCGCGAATGACGCGCTCCGCCTTCTCCTCAGCCGCAGTCCTGGCAAACTCGCTGACCGGCTCGTGCACCAGCGCCGCCGCACGCTCGATGCGCGACTTGCGCTCCGGTCGGACCCGGAACTCCAAACGAGCAGACGCTGCTGCCATCGCCGACCACCTCCACAGGGTCCGTACGGACAAGTGTACGGACACCCGATGATGTCGAGGGATCCGGATCGCCGGTGCGGGATCGTCCAGCGGGACGGTGAGCGGTGCTGGGTGGCCCGCGTCCTTCGCGGAATGACGCACCACCGACCACGGCTGTCCCCTCGACATCCTCGTCGCCGGCAAGACCATCCCGGTAGGGAAAGCTACCTCGGGCGCGCTATGAGGCTCACCGGGCGACGTACTCGACCCTGCTGCCAGCCGGGCAAGTGCCCAGCACTTCTCGCGGCGGGTGTCCGGGCGGGACGGGAGGAGGTCAGTCGCGGTCGGCGAGCAGTCCGATCCCGAGGTCCTCGGTGGTCGGGCTGGCGACGTCGGCGAGGACGATGGTGGCCGTGTTGTGAGCGCGGTCGAGGCCGAAGTAGGAGGTGTAGCCGCCGGTCTGGCCGCTGTGCCAGGTGATGGTCTGGCCGGTGCCCCACGTGGAGATGCGCCAGAAGCTGCCGATGCGAGTGTTGGACCGGGCGGTCCCGGCGGTCGGTTCCAGGGCGGCCATGCCGGGGGCGGTGCCGTCGAGGAGCGCGACGGCGAGGTTGGCGAGATCGCCGGCTGTGGAGACGACCGCCCCGCCGGGGGCGTAGCCACCGAAGGTCCAGGGCTGGACTGGTAGACCGCTGGTCGAGCGGCCGCCGGGGACGAGGGGGTCGTGGTCCTGGACGGCGGTATGGGTCATGTCGAGCGGCCCGAAGAGACGCGTGGCCATCAGGTCGGCGTAGCTCGAGCCGGCCGCGGCAGCGGCCGCTTGTCCCGCGACGGCTGCGCCCAGGGTGGAGTAGACGTACCGTCCCCTGGTCGAGAGCGACCCGTTGCGTGCCTCCTGGATCATCTCGGCGGTGCCCGTGGTCAGGAAGTTCCTGCCGACCGGTGCGCTCCAGGCTGCTCGGCGCAGCGTGGCCGCACCGAACTCGGCGTAGCCTGCCGTGTGGGTGACGAGTTCGTTCATCGTGACGGTGCCAGCGGGTGAACCGGCCAGCCGCGGCAGGTAGGTGGAGACCGGGGCGTCCAGGCTCAGCTCCCCGCGGCGGACCGCATCGGCGATCACCAAGCCGGTCATCGCCTTGGTCAGGGAGCCGACCTCCATCGGGGTGGTCTCGTCGGCGCCGAGGCCGGCGACGCGGATCGGCTGCGAGTCGTCGAGGTCGACCATGGCAACCGCGACGTCGTGCAGGCCGTCCAAGGTCCCCATGTCGCCTTGAAGGGTCAGGTCGGCCAGGACGGCGGCGTCGCCGTTGCGGTCCGTTGCCAGGTCAGGCGCCATGACCAGGAGCGTCGTCGTCACGACCACTCCCGCGATGAGCACCGTGAGCAGGAGGCGACGGAAGGCGACGTACGCCGCCGCCAGGACCGTCGCCATCAGCAGCGCGGTCCAGGTGTCGTCGGCGTACCGGCCCGCGCCGTACGACTCCAGAACCAGCAGGGCCGGGATCCCCAGAAGGACGCCCGCGACGAGCACCTTGCCGGGCCAACGACGCGCGAGCGAACGCGTGTCGCGGGCGAACGCCGTGGACAGCTGCCGGCGCCGCACCACCAGCTGGACGAGCAAGAGCACGGCGACCACCAGCGGGAGCAGGTGCGGCAGGCCACCGCCGCGAACCGCACCAAGTGCGAACCACCCGACCGCGAGCACGACGATCACTCCGGTCGCCACCAGGCGGTGCCGCAGGCCGTTGTCCCCGGGCGCGGTCAGCGGCGGGGGGCGGGGGTCGAGCAGCTCGGTCCGGGTCACCACCTCAGCGTGAGCGCGGCAGGAGCCGACCACAATGAGCTGGGCAGGACACACGGTTGACGATGTCGGCCATCACAACGGGCCTACTGTGAACACCATGGGTCCTCGATGAGTAGGCCGCGAGTCGTGATCGCGACGTTCGACACCGCGCAGATCCTCGACGTCACGGGACCGCTCGAGGTCTTCTCGACGGCCTCACGGTTCCTCGACTCGGTGCCCTATCGGACCGACGTGGTCTCGACTCGTGGTGGTCCGGTGATGGCGAGCTGCGGTCTGGAGTTCGCATCGACGCCGATCGGCGAGGTCGACGGACCCGTCGACACGCTGATGGTCGCGGGCGGTGCGGACATGCAGGCCGTGGCGGCGGACGAGGAGCTGCTTCGCCACGTCCGGCGGCTGGCCCTCGACGCACGACGCGTCACCTCCGTCTGCTCGGGTGCCTTCGTGCTTGCCGCGGCAGGTCTCCTGGGGGGCCGCCGCGCCACCACGCACTGGGCCGAGTGCGAGCTCCTCGACAACCAGTACGAGGAGGTGACGGTCGACGCCGATGCCATCTACGTCCACGACGGCAACGTGTGGACCTCAGCCGGCGTCACCGCCGGCATCGACCTGGCGCTGGCGCTGGTCGCCGACGACCACGGGCATACCGCCGCTGCCATCGTCGCCCGGCGACTCGTCGTGTACCTGCAGCGATCCGGTGGACAGGCCCAGTTCTCCGCCGTCCTGGCCGCCCAGGCCGCCGACACCGAGCCGATCCGCGACCTGCTCTCCTGGCTACGCGACCACCTCGCCGACGACCTGTCCGTGGCCACGCTTGCCGGCCAGATCCACCTCTCCGAACGGCAGTTCAGCCGCGTCTTCAAGTCCGAGGTCGGCGTCACCGCCGCTGACCACGTCGAGTCCATCCGGCTCGAGTCGGCGTGCCGGCTGCTCGAAACCACGAACCGAACGATCGGGCAGATCGCCAAGACCTGTGGCTTCGGCACCCCGGAGACCATGAACCGCTGCTTCCGTCGACGGCTCGACACCACACCGGGCGACCACCGGCATCACTTCCGCGGCAGCTGATCAGGTCCGATGGGCACCGCCGCAGCGTCGCTCCGCATGGTCCCGCGCCCGAGAATCGTGGAAGGATGCGGCTGTGACGACGAAGAGCGACTTCACCGAGGACGAGTGGTCCCGCATCGTGCGCGCGCCGTTCGTGGCTGGGATGGCGATCTCACTCGCCGATCCCGGCGGTCCCATCGAAGCCACCAAGGAGACCATGGCGACGCTGAGGAGCGTCGCGAACCCACCGAGCCGTGAGCAGCTGCTGGCCGAGGTAGCGCTCGACGTCCAGTACATGACGCAGCACAGGAAGAGCCCACTCGGCGGGTATCGACCCACGGCGCACGGCGCACCCTGGGGAGAACAGGTGCTCGAGGAGCTGCGAGAGGTGCAGGCGCTCGTCGCCACCAAGGCCACCCCAGAAGAAGCAACGGGCTTCGCCCAGTGGCTGGTTGCGGCGGCCCAGGCAGCCGCCGACGCCGCCAAGGAAGGTGGCTTCATGGGATTCGGTGCACAGCAGGTCAGCGAGCGGGAGGAGGCAATGCTGGACCAGGTGCGTGCGGCTGTCTCCGGGACGAACCCCCCCGTGGGCTGACCTGCCGGCTCCCCGGCGGTCGGCAGTGAGCCGCCCCGTCGAGGCTGTGCCGGCTTGGCTACGTCTGATCTACCCGATTGGTCTGGTCGCATGGCCGGGGTCGCGCTTAGCCTGGATCCAGGCTTAGGTTGGCGCCCAGGGGGGCCACCACCACGCGGATGACCACGTGGCCAGCCAGGCTTACGGACGGAGAGACCGGTGACCTCATCAGTGCAGAGCATCGACCAGCCCCATGAGACCCGGCCTTTCCAGGCCCACGGTCATTTGGATGTCGTAACACTGGGCGACTTCACTCTCGGTCGGGGGGTCTTCGAGCCCGGCTGGCGCTGGTCGAACGACGTCAAGCCGATCGTCGGGACCGACTCCTGCCAGGTCCACCACACCGGCATCTGCCTCTCGGGGCAGATGCTGATCCAGCTCGACGACGGCACCGAGATCACCGTGGCGGCTGGCGACGTGGTCAACCTCCAACCCGGCCACGACGCCTGGACGGTCGGCGACCAGGCGTGTGTCCTGCTGGACACCGGTGTGGCCGCCTACGCCAAGCCACCGCAGGAACCCCGGTAGAGGTAGGCGTCTGCTCCACCGGATCGTCGTCGAGCACGGGACGTGACCGCCGAATGGGACTTGGCGAATGAGTCTGGTGTCGGGGCGTTGGCGAGCCAGGGTTCAGCTCGCAGGCTCGGCGATGGGCACGATGCCCGTGGCGCCACGGCGGAGGCGTGCGTCGGTGGTGACCAAGGTGGCGTCCAGCGTGGCAGCGAGCGCCACGTAGAGGGCGTCTCGGGTCGCGATCCGGTCGATCAGCGCCCACGCCGGCGCCAGCAGCGGCGGCAACGGCCAACGCCTGGCACCGAACGCGGCCAGGGCGTCGACGCGGTCGGGGGTGCGCGTGAGTCGACCGGCGCGTTGGAGACGGGCCAGCGCGGACAGGACCTCGGCATCGAGGTGGGCTGGCGCCGACACTGAGTCCGCGGACGCGAGCACCTCCTGGTAGCCGTGGGCCGATGGGAAGTCACAGATCAGGTCGACGACGACGGCGGCGTCCACGACGAGGACCCTCACCGGGCGACGAGCTCGTCGTCCTCGTCACGCGCAGCCGCGACCAAGTCGGGTCCGGTCGGGCCGCCGGTGTCCACCGGGCCCAGGCTTCGCACGCGCTCGAGCCACTCCTCCATGGAGGGAACGGCGACATGCTGAGTCAGCACCTCGCGCAGATAGGCCCGCAGGCTCCTCTGGCTGGCCGCTGCACGCCGAGCCAGCTCAGCGTGCACCTCGTCCGGCAGGTCCTTGATCAAGACGTCCATGACTCAAGGATATCCTTTCGATATCCCGTTGGGCATGGGCGACGGCCCCGGGCACCCACGTCCTTGGCTGCCGGCGGACCCTGGACGTGTCCGGCGAGCCCGGACCCGGGTGTCGACCTGTCGAGCGGGGGAGCCGGCGCGCTCGAGTTTGACGGGCACGCGGAGCACGCTACGGGAGGCAGACGCTGACATCGCCGCGGGCCGCATGACCGCCGCCGAAGCCCGGTAGCGCCTTCACCTGGCAGCAGCGGCCGCCAGGCGCGATGCGCTCAGGTCAGCCGGCTGTGGCTCCCGCTCCATCGCGCCACGACCGTGAGGGCAGCACCGGCTCTCGTCTGGGTGTGTGGTGGCGGTGCGAGGCTTCATGCCGGAGCCAGGGCCGCGGCGAGCGTGTCGGCGATGAGGTCGGCGTGGCGGGCTGGGCTCCAGCCGCATCCGCCGGTCAGACGCAGGAAGATGCCTTCGTCGGTGGCGATCGCATAGATCACGTCTGCTGCGTGGTCTTCGCTGACACCTCGGCGGACGATCGCGACAACGTCTCCCTGTTCCACTACAGCGACCTCCTGGCCGACCTGCCCGGCCAGCTGCACCGTCTCAGCGACGCCCTGCGGATCCCGATCCCCGACACCCGGCTGCAGCAGTTCGCCGCCGCCACAACCTTCGACCGCATGAGAGCGCGCGCCGACGACCTCGTGCCCGATGCCGGCAACCACATCTGGCGCAGCAACCGCGACTTCTTCCACCGCGGCCGCAACGGTCAGTGGGTCGACCTGATCAACGACGACGGCCAACGCCGGTACCACCAGCGGGTCGCCGACCTCGTACCCGCCGACCTCGCCACCTGGGCCCATCACGGTTGGACGAACGCAGACACCATCGCCCCGGGGCCGCCGCCGTCCGCCACCACGGTTCCCTGACGCACACCAGCCGAGGGGCGAGGCCACCCAGGATCCGGGGGGCGACCTCCTCGCCGACCGCGGTGCGGTCGGTCGGTGCTGTGAGGGTGGATACGGTGCCGTTCATGGGGCAGGCGCGGCTGAACCGGGACGAGTTCTTCGACAAGCTGTCGGGTCTGGGTGAGGCGGAGCTGAAGAAGGCTCTGTGGACGCTGTACTGGCGTGGGTCGGCAACGGTGCGGGAGCGAGTCGACGCGGCCATCGACCCGCCGGCCAGGCAACCGGACGCGCCCTCGAGGCGACCTGGGCTGGATCCGGGGCTGGTTCTGGCGGACGTCACCGAGTTCGCCGCGCTCGCGCGCAGGGGTGCCTACCTGGGCGGTGATCGACGGGTCTCTCCGCGGGAAAGAACTCGGTGGCGGCTGACGTTTCGTCGGCTGGCCGCCCAGGCCCAGGACGCACTCGGCGGAGACCGGGTAGAGCTGGCCGCTGCCGCGGTCAGCGTGCTGGTCGACGTGGCGTGCGAGTCGAGGGACGTCGACTACTTCCGGTCCGAGGATCCGGTCGAAGCCGCCCGGTTCGTGGTCTCCGACGCGGTCCGGGCGCTGTGGACCCGGACACGCGAGGAGGACGGGACGCGCTTCGCCCAGCGGGCGGCCGAGCAGTTGCTGCGCTGGGAGTCGGAGTACGGCTGGACGCGACGAGGCGACGGCTGGGTCGCCGCACGCGAAACCTCGCTCACCCGAGTCCTCACCGATCTGCTGGTCGTACCCGACCTGTGGGACGGCGTCGCCGTCCACTACCTCCAGGCCCTGGACCGGGCCGCCTCCGGAGGTCGCGACGGGCACCGCCGACGCGGACGACAACAGCGAGCCGAGGACCTTCGCGAGTGGCACGCCACCCTCATCGATCGCCTCGTCGGATCCGACCATGAGGGCCTCCTCGACCGCCTGGTCACCCACCAGGCGCTCGGAGGCCCCGAGGTGCTCTTCCTGCAGGCTCGACTCGCCCGCGGACGCGGCGAGGAGGAGGCCGCGCGCAGCCTCGTCCGTCGGTGTCTGGCGGCCCTTCCCGGCCATCGGACGTTCCAAGGGTTCGCCTCCGAGGTCGGCGCCTGATCCCGGCCAGCGCGCATCCGTCGGCAGGCCCGCTGTCGCGATTGCGAGCGGTCTCACTCGGTGTGCCTCTCCGGTCGGACCGCGGGCGAGGGGTAGCTTCCCGTGCCATGGACTTGGGCACCTGGCCCGCCCTCGGGGAGCACTTCACCGAGCGAGCCGACCAAGCGTTCGGTGACGTCGAGTCGATGTCGGGGCGGACCCTGCAGCCGTTCAGCATCGCCGGACAGCAGGCCGCCGCGAACCTGCTCAGGAAGGCGCGCCGGGCGTTGGACGCCCACGACCCCGACCGTGCCAGAGCGTTCGTCGACCGGGCTGTGCGGCTGCCCTACGACGACCACGAACGGGCCGCTCCGGCCGCGTTCGCAGCTCACATGGAGCTGTTCTGCCTCGTCACCGACACTTTGGAACAGTCAGCCGTCGGCGATTCCCGCTGGCTGGACGCCGCGATCGCCGTGCTGGCCGGTGCCGACGAAGCCGCTCGCTGCGACCTGCGTGATGTCCTCGCCGCCATCGACCACGACTACTCGTTGCCCTCCTCGGAGCGCTCACGGATCCACGCGGCCACCACCTCCGTTCCCGCTCGCGCAGAGCTGCGAGACCTTCCGTTGAGCTCGACGGAGCTGAGTGCGCAAGTCCTGTCGATCCTCACCGCGTGCGGTAGCTACCGAGCAGCGTTCTCAGACGCGGGCTGACCCGCCCCGTCGGCGTGCCGATCGCCGAGGCGGCCGGCTTGCGGCGCCTGGGGCACCGCCGGGATGACCGGCCCCGTGCGGCGAAGGCGGCGCGGCGGTTCATGTCCTGAGCGTGCCTAGGCCGCCGGCAGGAGCACGGAGTCGATGACGTGGATGACGCCGTTCTTCGCGTCGATGTCCGTGTCGGTGACGGTGGCCTGGTTGCCCTGGCCATCGGTGATCTCCACCGCTCCCCCGTCGAGCGCGATGGTGAACGGTGCACCGTTGACCGTGGCCACCGTGCCCGCCTTCACGTCGGCGGCCATCACCTCAGCCGGCACCACGTGGTAGGTCAGGATCGCGGTCAGCTGGTCCTGGTTGGCCGGCTTGAGCAGTGTCTCGAGGGTTTTCGGGGGGAGCTCGGCGAACGCCGCGTCGGTCGGGGCGAACACCGTGAACGGGCCCTCGCCGGACAGCGTCTCGCCGAGCCCCGCGGCCTTGACCGCCGCCAGCAGGGTCGAGAACTCGGGGTTGCCGGCGACGACGTCGGTGATCGTCTCAGCGCTCGCCGCGCCGTCGTCGGCTGGCTGCGTCGCCTCTGTGGTCGCGCTGGGCGACGACGCGGTGGGCTCGTCGTCACTGCCGCACGAGGCGAGCAGCATTGCGGTTGCCGCTGCGGTGGCGAGGAGGATCGGTGTTCTGCGCATCTGGACTCCCTGGTTCGGTCAGTGCTGTCCGGTCGTTCCGGACACCGCCCAGACTGCATCGACGGAGGCCGAGAAACTATGCGCAAACCTATGCAGTTTGCATTGCTCTTGCGTACTGATGGCCTATGATCCGATCATGCCGAGACGGTCCAGCCGCGACGATCCCGATGGTCTGCCCATCGCAACCGTCTCGAAGCTGCTGGGTGTCCCGGTCCCCACGATCCGCTCGTGGGAGCGGCGCTACGAGTTCCCGGCGCCACCGAGAACCGACGGCCGGCACCGCCGCTACGGTGACATCGAGGTCGAGCAGCTCCGCGCGCTTCGCGACCTGGTGACAAGGGGGCACAGCCCCAGGGACGCGGTAGCGCTGGTGCGAAGCACCGTGGTGGCGGGGCCCGTGCACGCCTCCCCGGCCGAGCCGGTTCTCCGTGCCGCGCAGTCGCTGGACACCGCCCTGCTTCGGGCAGAGCTCGAGGCGGCGACCGAGCGGCTCGGCGTCGAGGACACCATCCGCAGGGCCATCCTGCCGGCGATGCGCGAGATCGGCGCCCTGTGGAGGGCCGGTGCCTGCGACATCGGGCGGGAGCACCTTGCCACCGAAGCCGTGCGCTCCTGGCTGGCCCGGCAGGCGTTCCTCGCTCCGCCGCCGTTCCGCCCCCGGCCGATCGTCCTCGCCTGCGGTCCTCAAGACCTGCACACGATCGGGCTGGACTCCTTCGCGGTGATCCTGGCCCGACGCGGCTGGCCGTGCCGGGTACTCGGAGCCAGGACGCCCACGCAGGCGCTGGTCTCCACTGTCCAGGCGCTGGGCGCGACCGCCGCCGTGGTGACGGCACAGCGAGCCGTGACCCGGCGGTCGGCCGCAGCGGCGATCGATGCGACCAACACCCTCCCCGGCGTCCAAGCCTTCTACGCCGGTGACGCCTTCGCCGCCCCTTCGGCCAGGACACATGTGAGCGGCATCTACCTCGGCGAGGACCTCATCGAGGCGGCAGCGATCCTCGATTCGTGCACACCCTGACTGCCGCCACCCGCACGACCTTTCACCTGGTGACCCGATCCCTCCACCACGCGGCTCCGATCGGCACAACTGCACCCGGACCGGCGGGCTGCTGAGCCAGAGGCTCGGGTCGTCACGGCTGTCCTGGGCGCCACCGCGGACGCCGCGGGCACCGAGTCCTTCCCGGCGCGACAGGCCGACAATGCTGGACGACACCGATCACCGCGCACCGCTGATGGAGCTGCAGCCAGTCCGCGCCGGCAACTCGCGCGGCGTTGTCGAGCTCGCCACGGCGGCATCACCCGGTACGTCGTCCGCCGGCTTCTGGCGGGCGCCCGCTGACCGGTCCTCCCGGCCGCTGGCCGATCCGGTGTTGCGCGCGGCACACCACTCGTGGCAGACATGAGACCGCGCCGTCCCCGTCGACCGCAAGGAGCCCGCCATGACCCCGACCCTCCCGCTCGGGCGCCGGCCCCGCCGGTCCACCGGTGTCGCTCTGGTCTGCGTGGCGGCCTGTGTCGCCTCGGCCCTCGTGCCGGCTGCGAGCGCCGCGGCGGCCGAACCGGGCGGGCAGTCGTTCGTCGGCGACTTCCGGGCCGGCGACCGGAGCACCGGCGCGATGTTCCGCTGGTGGTGGCCGTCCTCGGTCGACGCCGACGTGGCGGTGCGTCAGCTGCGGGAGGTGAAGGCGGCCGGGTACGCCGGGGTGGAGATCGGCTTCGTCATGGACGGCACCGGCTACGTCGTCGACCCCGACCGGTTCGAGTACGGCGACGACCGGTGGCGGGCCGCGGTCCGCGCCGTGCTCGCCGAGGCCAACCGGATCGGCCTGCAGGTCGACCTGACCTTGGGAGGCCGCTGGCCCGCCGCGGTGCCCGGCCTGGACGTGTCCAGCGACGCGGCCAGCCAGGAGCTCGTCACCGGCGACGCCACCGTGCCGGCCGGCGGAACCTTCGACGCGGCGGCACCGGCGCCGCCACAGCGCTCCTACCAGGACCGGACCGTGGAGAACGGCGTCGTGACCAGCCAGACGAAGGTCTCCACGCCGACCCTGCTCACCGCGACCGCGACCCGCTGTCTAGCCGACTGCGACGGCGCCAACCCGCAGCTGGACCTCACCACGGTCCTCGACCTGGACGACGCCGTCTCGGACGGCCGGATCCAGTGGACCGCGCCGGACCAGGGCACCTGGGTCGTGACGGCGTACTGGCAGCGGGGCACCGCCCAGCGCAACGACGCTCCCTTCGGCACGACCGTGAGCCCGCTCTCCGACCCGGAGTCGCGCGTGGTCAACCACCTGAGCCCGGCCGGCGCCGAGGCCATGCTGGACTTCTTCGGCAGCCTGCTGGATGCCAGGACCCGGAGCCTGCTGCGTGCCAACGGCGGATCGCTGTTCGAGGACTCCCTGGAGCTGAGCGCCAGCCAGCTGTGGACCCCCGAGCTCCTCGACGCGTTCCGGGACGTCAACGGCTACTCGCTGACCAGGTACCTGCCGGTCGTCGCGAAGCTGCCGCCGCCCGGCCCGTTCCAGCCCTCACCCGCGGTGTACGCGTTCTCCGGCGAGCAGGCCGAGATCGCCGAGCGGGTCGGCTACGACGTCGAGCAGACCGTCGACGCGCTCTACCGGGACAACCACGTCCGGCCGGTCCAGGCCTGGGCGCACCGGCTCGGGCTGACCTTCCGCGCCCAGCCGTACGGCGAGCCGATCGACCTCGGCGCGGCACCGGGCTACCTCGACGTCACCGAGTGCGAGACCCTCGGCTGCTCCGAGGGCCGCTTCCGCACCGCGGCCGCCGGCGTGGCCCTGGCCGGCAAGAGCCTGCTCAGCTCGGAGATGCTGCCGTGGGGTTTCGGCAACCTCTACGGGCTCACCCCGGCGCAGGTGGCGACCGGCGAGGTGCTGCCCGACGGCACCGAGCGGCGCGGGGCCAACCGGGAGCTCGGGTTCGGGGTGAACCACCTGGTCTTCCACGGCCTGCCCTACCCGACCGTCCCGCCGAGCGCGGACGGGACGGTCGAGGACGACGCGTCGTTCTGGCCCGGGTTCCACGCCTTCTCCGCGTTCATCGGAGAGGCGTTCGGGCCCCGCCAGCCGTCCTGGACGATGGAGCGGGACGTCTCCGGCTACTACGCGCGTGCCCAGCGGGCCCTGCGCGCGGGGACGATGCGGCTCGACGTGGCGGTCCTGAACACCTCGCTCACCGACGTCTCGGTGGACGCCGCCCCGCTCTCGGCGGCCGGCCTGACCTACGGGTACGTCACGCCCGGCTCGCTGGCCGGCAGGACCGTGGAGGACGGCCGCCTGGCCGCGGACGGCCCCGCGTTCCAGGCCCTCGTCGTCGGCGAGGGCCCGGTGGACCTCGCCACCGCGCGGCAGGTCCGGCGGCTCGCCGCCGACGGGCTGACCGTGGTCGTGGTCGGCGACGGCCCGCAGCGCGCGCTCGGGTACGCCGCCACGCCCGCGCGGGCTGAGGCGCAGGACGCGCGGGTCCGCAGGGTCTTCGCGCGGGTCCTCGCCGGCCCGAACGCCGAACGCGCCGCGACCTTCGACGACGTGGCCGCCGCGCTGGAGGCAGACGTGCAGCCGGAGACGGCCGTCGAGGACCTGCGGGTGCAGGCGGTGCATCGCCGGGCCGGGGACATGGACGTCTACCTGCTGGTCAACCGCTCCACCGCCGACGTACGCACCCCCGTGTCGCTGGCCGCCCGGGGCGGTCAGGTTCCCTACCTGCTCGACCCGTGGAGCGGCGAGGTCCGGCCGGCCGGGGTGTGGACGTCCTCGGGCGACCGGGTCGGGCTCGAGCTCGACGTCGTCGCCGGCTCGACCCGCCTCGTCGCGCTGGCCGGACGGCGCTTCTCCGGCGCCACCGTGCCCTCGGTCCACGCGGTCTCCACCGAGGCGCTGGACGCCTCCTGGTCGCGGCACGGGCTGTGGCTGCGGGCCGACCACGACGGGTCGTTCCTCACCTCGCTCAGCAACGGCCGGACGCTGCGCACCACCGTCACCGGCGTACCCGCGGCGACCCGGCTCGCCGGCTGGGACCTGCGCCTGGACGAGTGGCTGCCCGGTGGCCCAGGCGACCCCTCCAGCCTGACCCGCCACCGGACCCACGTCATCGAGAACGTCCCACTGGAGTCCTGGACGGAGATCGAGGGCATCCAGGACGCCGTCGGGGTCGGCGCCTACACCACCGAGGTCCAGGCTTCGCCCGCGCTGGCCCGGGCCGGCGCCGTGCTCGACCTCGGGGCGATCTCCGGGTCCTACCAGGTCTACGTCAACGGTCGCCGGACGCCCACGCCCGACCAGCTCGGCGCCCGGGTCGACCTCGGCGGGGCGCTGCGCCCGGGCCCGAACCAGATCGAGGTCCGGGTGGCCAGCCCCCTGCTCAACCGGCTCCGCGTCCACCGGCCCGCCGAGTTCGCCAGCCGCCCCCCGACCGTCAACGGCCTGCTCGGCCCGGTCACCCTCGACCCCTACCTGGACGTCCCCCCCACCGACTGACCCACGCACCCGCCTCTCCTGGTGGGTCGAGCCGTCAATGTTGGTGGGCCGAGCCGTCAATGTTGGTGGGCGGCGGTGCTGGGTCTCGCGATACCGCCGGCCGACCGGCGGACCCGGGGCGGACACCCGGTTCGGACCCCTTCTTCACTCACGAGCGGCGCTGGGGCGGTCCGGCGCGGCCAACTGCCGGTAGTCGGGGCTCGACCACGAGCCGCCCCACTCCCAGCCGATCGCGGCGAACGCCCGCACCACCACGTCGTCGGCCCGGATAGCGCCCCGCTGCAGCCGAGCGCGTGAGGTGCGGTC
Source organism: Nocardioidaceae bacterium (assembly GCA_044866695.1). Lineage (GTDB taxonomy): Bacteria > Actinomycetota > Actinomycetes > Propionibacteriales > Nocardioidaceae > JBIOUF01. The sequence continues at coordinate 38,645 of JBIOUF010000273.1, forward strand.
GACGCGGGCAGCCGTCCTTGCGCGTGCCGTCCGGGGCGTACACGGCCACCGTCAGCCCGATCGGGCCCGCCCTCACGGCCCGGATGACGCCAGCCACGAGGTCAGGTGAGCTCCCTGGCTCGACGACCAGGTTGCTGCACACACCCGACTGGACGGCTCGGCCCGCCAGGATTGACGGCTCGGCCCGCCAGGGTTGACGGCTCGGCCCTTTCAGGCCGTCGAACCAACACCCGCGTTCCCAGTGGCGCGTCTTGACTGGTTCCAGCGTTCAGACTATGGCTGAGGTATGGCGCTGCTGATTCTCCCGATTGGGCTTGCCCTCGGCTGGGTCCTTGGGAAGGTGCGTGTCGCAGTCATCCTCACGTTGGCGATTGGTGCGGGTGCCCTGGTGGTGTACCTCATCGCGGGGACTCGGGGCGTCGAGGTTTCCCCGTTCGAGACGCTCGTCCTGATCGTCTGCCTGCCAGTTGCGATGTGGCTGGCCAAGTGGGCAGCGGCGCGCAGGGGACAATGAGGCTTGCACGTCTGACCCGGATCCGCGAGTAGTGGCGTAGTTCTCAACGTCGCGCCCCCCAGGGCAGTGTTGGGCGCTGCCGCGCGGTGGCGGAGCTGGCCGACGAGCTTGGCTTGGTGGGCGCCTTGGACGCCGTGATCGGGCCGATCATGCAGCGGCGCCGCGCGGGGAATCGCGTGATCGGCTTGCCGGACGAGCTCGTCGCGATGCTGGAGGTGCATCGTGAGGAGCAGGACCGGGAGCGACGTCATGCCGGCCAGCTGTGGCGGGAGGGCGATCGGCTGTTCGCGTCGCAGGTCGGGACACCGCTTGACGTGAACTCTAGGAGTGAGACTACGGCGGGGCGGGGCCGTGTGACTGCATGGTGGGCGGCTCGGGTTTGCGCTGGTCAGGTGGCGGAGGATGCGGGATTCGAACCCGCGAGGGCTGTTAACCCAACCCGCTTTCCAAGCGAGCGCCATAGGCCTCTAGGCGAATCCTCCGCCGGAGAGGGTACCCGGCGGTCGGGGGAGTCAGGTAGCCAGCGGGTGCCCAGGCCGCCTGCCCGGACGCCGGGGGCGCCCACTAGAATCGGGGCCAACCCCCCGTGCGACGGCATCTCGCCCAACTCCCCCAGGGCCGGAAGGCAGCAAGGGCAAGTGAGCTCTGTCGGGTGCGCGGGGGGCCTGGTTCTCCCGGCCGGCCCGTCGTGGGGAGGCGCGGTTAGGGTTCGGAGGGTGGACGCCCCGCTCGCCCTCTACCGCCGCTACCGGCCGGAGTCCTTCGCCGAGGTGATCGGCCAGGACCACGTCACCGGGCCGTTGCAGGCGGCCCTGCGCAACAACCGGGTGCACCACGCCTACCTTTTCTCCGGTCCGCGGGGCTGCGGCAAGACCACCTCCGCCCGCATCCTGGCCCGGGCGCTGAACTGCGAGAAGGGGCCGACCGACGAGCCGTGCGGACAGTGCCGGTCGTGCGTCGACCTGGCCCGCGGCGGCCCCGGCTCGGTGGACGTCATCGAGATCGACGCGGCGTCCCACGGCGGGGTGGACGACGCCCGCGACCTGCGCGAGCGGGCCTTCTTCGCGCCGGTCGCCAGCCGCTACAAGGTCTACATCATCGACGAGGCGCACATGGTCACCACGCAGGGCTTCAACGCCCTGCTCAAGCTGGTGGAGGAGCCGCCGCCGCACCTGAAGTTCGTCTTCGCCACGACGGAGCCGGAGAAGGTGATCGGGACCATCAAGTCCCGTACCCACCACTACCCGTTCCGGCTGATCCCGCCCCGGGTGCTGTCGGCGTACCTCGCCGAGATCTGCCGGCGCGAGGGCGTGAGCATCGACCCGGCGGCGCTGCCGCTGGTGGTCCGCGCCGGCGGCGGGTCGGCGCGGGACTCCCTGTCCGTGCTCGACCAGCTGGTCAGCGGGGCCGGCCCCGAGGGCGTCACCTACCAGATCACCTCGGCGCTGCTCGGGTTCACCCCCGACACCTTGCTGGACGAGGTGGTCGACGCGTTCGCCGCCGACGACGGGCGGACCGTCTTCGGCGTGGTCGACAAGGTCATCGAGACCGGCCAGGACCCGCGCCGGTTCACCGAGGACCTGCTGCGCCGGCTGCGCGACCTGGTCGTCATCGCCGCGGTGCCCGACGCCCCGGCCACGGGCCTGGTCGACGTGCCAGAGGACCAGGGCGAGCGGCTGGTCGCGCAGGCGGCCCGGTTCGGGCGGGCCGAGCTCTCCCGCGCGGCCGAGCTGGTCGCGGACGGCCTCACCGAGCTGAGAGGCGCCACGGCGCCGCGCCTGCTGCTGGAGCTGCTGTGCGCCCGGGTGCTGCTGCCCGGGGCCGACGACGACACCGACGGGCTCCTGGCGCGGCTGGACCGGCTGGAGCGGCGCATGGCCATCAGCGGTACGCCGGCCGCGGCGGCGCTCCGCGGGGAGCAGGGTGCGCCGGCGACCCCGCGGTCAGGTCCCCCGCCGACCGCGCCGCCCGCTCCGAGCGCAGCGCCGGCCGCGGCCCCCACGTCCGATACCCCGCCGGTCCCAGTCGCGTCGGAGGAACCGCCGCCCCAGCAGGGGGCGACGCCGCGGGCGCGGGGCGGGCTGGGCCTGGTCGACGTACGCCGGCTGTGGCCCGAGGTCGTGGAGGCAGCCAAGCACAAGCGCCGGCTGACCTGGATCCTGCTCAGCCAGAACGGCCAGGTCCTCTCCGTGGACGGGTCCACGCTGACCGTCGGCTTCAACAGCGCCGGGGCGCGGGACTCCTTCGTGGGCGGCGGCAACCACGAGATCCTGCGGCAGGTGCTCATCGACGTGGTCGGCGAGGACTTCCGGGTCGAGGCGATCGTGGACCCGTCGGCCCAGCCGGGCGGCCCTACCGGCACCGGCTCGGACCCGGACCGGCCGGCGCCCGCCAGCCGGCCGGCCGCGGCGGCCCGGACGCCCGAACCTGCGCCCGCGCCGCCTCCGCCGCCGGCCGAGCCGGCCGCCGCGCACCCGGACGACGCCGCGCACCCGGACGACGAGGACGCCGACGACGGGCTCCAGGGCGCCGACCTGCTCCAGGAACGCCTCGGCGCGAGCGTGATCGCCGAGATCAGGCACGACTGAGCCGCTCCCACCCGGACCTGACACCGACGAGAGGCAGACGATGAGCGACACCATCCCTCCGGGACCTGCGGGTCCCTTCGGCGCCGACCCGCCCGACCCGTCCGAGGGGCGGGACCAGGACGACTCCGGCCTCGACCTGGCCGGGCTCGGGCTCGGGGGCCTGGACCTCGGCGGACTGCTCGACCAGGCCCAGCGGATGCAGGAGCAGATGCTGGCCGCGCAGCAGGAGCTCACCGAGGCGGAGGTGACCGGGACCGTCGGCGACGGCCTGGTCACCGTGACCCTCGACGGCACCGGCGAGCTCCGCCGGGTGCGGATCCGGAAGGGCTCGTTCGACCCCGACGAGACCGAGGACCTCGAGGACCTGATCGTCGCCGCCTACCGCGACGCCAAGGCCCAGGCCACCTCGCTGGCCACGCAGAAGCTCGGTCCGTTGGCCGGTGGCGGGGTCGTCGGTCCAGACAACCCCGGGCTGCCGCCGACGTTCTGACGCGGGCATGTACGAAGGCGTCGTCCAGGACCTCATCGACGAGCTCGGGAGGCTTCCCGGGGTCGGGCCCAAGGGCGCGCAGCGGATCGCCTTCCACCTGCTGGCCGCCGACCCCGCCGACGTACGCCGCCTGGCCGAGGTCCTGCTGGAGGTCAAGGCGAAGGTCAGGTTCTGCGCCGTCTGCGGCAACGTCGCGGAGGAGGAGACCTGCCGGATCTGCCGCGACCCCCGCCGGGACGCCGGCGTGCTCTGCGTCGTCGAGGAGTCCAAGGACGTGGTGGCCGTCGAGCGGACCCGGGAGTTCCGCGGCCGCTACCACGTCCTGGGGGGAGCGATCTCGCCGATCGAGGGCATCGGCCCCGAGCAGCTCCGGGTCAAGGAGCTGATGACCCGGCTGGCCGACGGCACGGTCACCGAGGTGATCTTGGCGACCGACCCGAACCTGGAGGGCGAGGCGACTGCGACCTACCTCACCCGGCTGCTGCGGCCGATGGGGTTGCGCGTGACGCGTCTGGCGAGTGGACTTCCTGTTGGCGGCGACCTGGAGTACGCCGACGAGGTGACGCTGGGGCGGGCGTTCGAAGGAAGGCGGGCCGTGGATGACTGACCAGCCGGCTGCCCCGGGCGACGGGGGCGATATCGCCGCGGGTGAGCCCGGGCGCGCGCCACAGCGGTTGGAAGCCGAGCTCGAGGAGTTCGCCCAGCAGGTGGCCGACCAGGTGGAGTCGTTCCTGCTGGCGCTGCGGGCCATCGCGCGCGGCGACGCCGGAGCCAGCGCCATCTCCCTGCTCCTCCTCGAGGTCAGCCAGGTGCTGCTCGCCGGCGGCCGGCTCGGGGTGCACGAGGACTTCGAGCCGGTCGAGGAGTACGAGCCCGACCCCGGTCCCGACCCCGACCTGGACGAGATGCGGCTGCGCCTCGCCGTACTCCTGGAGTCGGTGGACGTGTACACGGAGGTCTTCGACCCCTACGTCGACCCGCCCGAGCTGGTCTCCGGGCTGCTGTCGGACGACCTCACCTCCATGGCCAACGCCCTGGCCCACGGGCTGCGGCACTTCCGCTCCGGCCGGGTGGCCGAGGCGCTGTGGTGGTGGCAGTTCTCCTACGTGTCCACCTGGGGTTCGGAGGCCAGCGGGGTGCTCCGCGCCCTGCAGTCCGTGGTCGCCCACGACCGGCTGGACTCGGAGTTCGAGAGCGAGCAGGAGGACGTCCGCGCCGCCGAGGCGATGCTCGGCTCGCAGGGCCCGGCCGGGGACACCGCCTAGAATCGACCCCGGCCTCGGCGAGCAGGGCGGGGCACACCGGCAGCACACCACCCCGCACACCGAGGAGCGCGTCCGTGGGCATCGTCGTGCAGAAGTACGGAGGCTCCTCCGTCGCCAACGCCGACGGCGTGAAGCGCGTGGCCAACCGGATCGTCGAGGCCAAGCGGGCCGGCAACGACGTGGTGGTCGTGGTCTCCGCGATGGGGGACACCACCGACGAGCTGATCGACCTCGCCCAGCAGGTCTCGCCGCTGCCGCCGCCGCGAGAGCTGGACATGCTGCTCACCGCCGGCGAGCGGATCTCGATGGCGCTGCTGGCGATGGCCGTCGGCAACCTCGGTCACGAGGCGCGCTCGTTCACCGGCAGCCAGGCCGGCGTGATCACCGACAGCAGCCACGGCAAGGCCAAGATCATCGACGTCACGCCGGGCCGGATCGAGCGAGCGCTGGCGGAGGGCGCGATCGCGATCGTGGCCGGGTTCCAGGGCGTCAGCCAGGACACCAAGGACGTCACCACGCTCGGACGGGGCGGCTCCGACACCACCGCCGTGGCGCTCGCCGCGGCCTTGGACGCCGCGGTCTGCGAGATCTACACCGACGTGGACGGCGTGTTCACCGCGGACCCGCGGATCGTGCCGACCGCCCGGCGTCGCGAGCAGATCAGCTACGAGGAGATGCTGGAGATGGCCGCGTGCGGGGCCAAGATCCTGCACCTGCGCTGCGTGGAGTACGCCCGCCGCTACGACATGCCCATCCACGTGCGCTCGTCGTTCAGCATGCTCAGCGGCACCTGGATCTCCGACACCGACCCAGACAGCGAGAGTGAACCCATGGAGCAGGCCATCATCGCCGGCGTCGCCCACGACCGCAGCGAGGCCAAGATCACCGTCGTCGGCGTGCCCGACAAGGTCGGCGAGGCGGCCCGGATCTTCGAGGCGCTGGCCGAGGCGCAGGTCAACCTGGACATGATCGTCCAGAACGTGTCGGCGGCCGCGACGAACCTCACCGACATCTCCTTCACCCTGCCCCGCGACGACGGCCAGGCGGCGATGAGCGCCCTGGCCGGCCTGAAGGACGAGGTCGGCTACGCGTCGCTGCTCTACGACGACAGGATCGGCAAGGTGTCGCTGATCGGCGCCGGGATGCGCTCCCACCCGGGCATCACCGCGAGGTTCTTCGCCGCGCTGGCCTCGGCGGGGGTCAACATCGAGATGATCTCCACCTCCGAGATCCGCATCTCGGTCGTCGTCGACGAGTCGCAGGTGGACGCCGCCGTCGCCGCCACCCACTCGGCGTTCGACCTGGACACCGAGCAGGTCGAGGCGGTCGTGTACGGCGGGACCGGCCGATGACCCTGCGGGTGAACATCGGCGTCGTCGGAGCGACCGGACAGGTCGGCGTCGCGATGCGCGACATCCTCCTGGAGCGGAGCTTCCCGGTCGCCGACGTACGCTTCTTCGCCTCCGCGCGTTCGGCGGGCCGGACCTTGGCGTTCGGAGACCGCACGGTCACGGTCGAGGACGCCGCGACCGCCGACCCGACCGGCCTCGACATCGCGGTCTTCTCCGCCGGGGCGACCACGTCTCGGGCGCTGGCCCCCCGGTTCGCCGAGGCCGGGGTCGTCGTGGTGGACAACTCCTCGGCATGGCGGCGCGACCCCGACGTGCCGCTGGTGGTCAGCGAGGTCAACCCGGGGGCGGTGCGCGACGCGCGCAAGGGCATCATCGCCAACCCGAACTGCACCACGATGGCCGCGATGCCGGTCCTCAAGCCGCTGCACGACGAGGCCGGCCTGGTGCGGATCGTCGCGAGCACCTACCAGGCGGTCTCCGGCTCCGGCATCGCAGGGGTTCAGGAGCTCGCGACGCAGCTCCGCGCGGCCGGCGACGACCCCACGCCGCTGGCCTACGACGGCTCGGCGGTCGCCCTGCCCGCCCCGGTGAAGTACGCCCGGCCGATCGCGTTCAACGTGCTCCCGATGGCGGGCTCGGTCGTCGACGACGGCTCCGAGGAGACCGACGAGGAGCAGAAGCTGCGCAGCGAGGCCCGCAAGATCCTCGACATCCCCGACCTGCGGGTGTCCGGCACCTGCGTCCGGGTCCCGGTGTTCACCGGGCACTCCTTGTCCCTCAACGTCGAGTTCGCCAGGCCGCTTCCGGCCAAGCGCGCGGCCGAGCTGCTCGCGGACGCCCCCGGCGTCGAGCTGACCGACATCCCGACCCCGCTCGAGGCGGCCGGCAAGGACCCGTCGTACGTCGGCCGGATCCGCCAGGACCCCGGCGTGGACGACGAGCGGGGCGTGGCCCTGTTCGTGAGCAACGACAACCTCCGCAAGGGCGCCGCGCTCAACACCATCCAGATCGCCGAGCTGGTCCTCGCCACGCTCTCCTGACCGTCGGCGCGCCCCTGCTGCCGGCCGGCCGGCTTGTGGCCGATGCCTGCATGTCTCGTCGGCGTGTCGTTGCGCCCTTCGGCCACAACAGCCGCTTCTTGCGGTTATCGGCCACAACCACGCCGACCCGGGCTGGGACGGGACCGCGGGGGAGGGGGAGCAGGGGTTCCTCCCGTCCTGGTCGCAACCCGACCGGCATGCGGCCAATGCCGCGGAAGGAGCAGGGGCGGTCCTAGGCTACAAGTTCGACTAGAGTTCTCGACAAAGGAGGGGTCGGGCGTGATCGTGCTCGCGCGAGGCCGGTTCGGGCCGCCGGCCGCCCGAGTCCTCGAGCAGCTGCGTGGCGGAGCGCTGGTGACCCGCGAGGACCTCGGGACCGCGACGGGGCTGAGCTCCTCGAGCATCGGACGCACGCTGGCGACGCTGTGCGAGGAGGGACTGGTCCGGGAGCGGCCGGACCTGGCGCAGACCGGGCTGGTGGGCCGGCCGCGGGTCCCGGTGGAGCTGGACCGCACCCGGTTCGTCACCGTGGGGTGCCACGTCGGCCGGCGTACGACGACGGTGTGCCTCGCCGACCTGCATGGCCGCGTGGTCACCCGCTCGCTGGTCGCCACCCCCGCCGACCTGTCGGCGACGGTGGTGGTCCGCCTCATGGCGGCCCGGGCCAGGGCCATGCTGCTGCGCTCGCCGGACCGCCGGCCGCTCGCCGCCGGCCTGGTCGCGCCGTGGGGCGACCTGCCGCTGGCGGCGCAGGAGACCGCCGACGCGCTGGGTGCCGCCCTCGGCCTGCCCGTCGTGACCGGCGACCACATCGCAGCCATCGCGGCAGCCGAGTACACCGCCCGCCCGGCCCAGCTGGACGGGGTCACCGCCTACGTCTACGCCCGCGACACGATGGGCTGGGCGCTGGCCCACGAGGACGCGGGCCGGGTCACGGTGTCGCGCGTGGGCCGGCTGACCCACTTCCCCACCGGCTCCGCGGTGCCCTGCGACTGCGGCCGGGCCGGCTGCCTGCAGGTGACCGCGAGCGACGAGGCGCTCGCCGGACGTGCCCGCAGCGCCGGCGTGGTGCCCGTCGCCGACATCGGCCGGGTGCGCGAGTCCGCGGAGCGGGGCGGCGCCGCGGCGCACCGGCTGCTCGCCGAGCGGGCCCGGCTGCTGGGCCGGACCGCCGCGCTGGTGACCGACATGGTGCACCCGGACCGGACGATCCTGGTCGGCCAGGCCTTCACCGGCTATCCGCCGGTCCTGGACACCGTGGTGGCCGCCTTCGAGGAGACCTCGACCCGCGGGCCGAGCGACCTGTCGTTCACCCGGTTCGGCGCGGGCGTCCAGGCGGTCGCCGCGGGCGGGATCGCGCTCGGTGCGGTCCTCGACGACCCGCTCACCCTGGTGCAACCCGGCCGGGGCCGCCCCGGTCAGCCGGCCAGCGGCGCGAACAGCTCGGTCCGCATCGCCGCCGGGTCGGCGTCCGGGCCCGGCTCGGTGAGGTAGACCTCGACGAACACCGAGCCCGGGACCGCGCCCGACGCCGCCACCGCCCCGAGCAGCCGTCCCCAGGTCTCGCCCAGCGTGTCGTAGGCACCCAGGTGGGACAGCGCGAGGGCGGGGCCGGCCGGGACGGACGACGGCTCGACGACGAGCTCGCCGGGCACCGGCGCGGCGAGCGGCTGGGCCACCGGGAAGCCGACCTCCGCGTCGAAGACCGCCCCGGGGTCGCCGCGGTAGATGGCGAACGGCGGGCCCGCCGGCACGACTGCTGGCGCCGCCAACGCCGGGAACGCGGCGTCGAAGAACGCTCGGATGCCCTCCATCGTCAGCCCCGCGCGGCGGACGACCGCGGTCGGTACGGCGCCGAGCTCGACGCGCTCGGGCTCGCTGCGCGGTGTGCTCGGGATGGGGAACCCCGCTGGCGTGGTCATCCGGCCTCCTCGTCGTGCTGGTGTCGAACCTGGTGTCGAACCTGGTGTGCTCCGGGTGAGGGCGTCGCGGCCAGGACCGCCGGGGCGGGCCAGCCCTGCTCGGCGAAGGCCTTGCCGACCGCCGCCTCGACGTCGCCGGCCGTGTACCGGGTGACCAGCACGACGGCGGAACCCCCGAACCCCCCACCGGTCATGCGGGCGCCGAGCGCGCCGTGGGCGAGCGCGGTGTCCACGACCGCGTCCAGCTCGACGCAGGACACCTCGTAGTCGTCGCGGAGCGAGGCGTGCGAGGCGGTGAAGGTGCGCCCGAGCGCCGCCAGGTCCCCCGTCCCGAGCAGCCGCACGGCCTCGCGGACCCGCTCGATCTCGGTCACCACGTGCCGCACCCGGCGGCGCAGCCGGTCCTCCTCGAGCCGGTCCAGGGCGGACCGGCGAGCCTCGGGGTCCTGCTCGGCCACCTCCCGGAGCAGGTCCACGCCGAGCCGCCGCGCGGCCTCCTCGCAGTCGGCGCGCCGCGCCGCGTAGCCGCCGTCGGTCAGGGCGTGGGAGGCGCGGGTGTCCACGACCAGCAGCTCGACCCCGTCCTCGCGGTCATCGGGGGCCCAGGGCACCTGCCGGACCGACCAGTCCCGGCAGTCCAGCAGCAGCGCGTGCCCGGCCCGGGCGAACAGGGCCACGGTCTGGTCCATGCCCCCGGTCGGGGCGCCGGCGACCTCGCGCTCCGCGCGCATGCACGCCTCGACCAGCCGGCGCCGCCGGCCGTCGTCCACGGGCACCCCGGCCGCGGCGCAGGCGGCCAGCGCGACGGCGCACTCCAGCGCGGCCGAGCTGGACAGCCCGGCGCCCAGCGGCACCCGCCCGTCGACCATGAGGTCGAGCCCCGGCAGGGCGAGGCCGTCCTCGGCGAGCGCCCACAGCACGCCACCGGCGTACGCCGCCCACCCGGACACGGCGCCAGGTCCGAGGTCGGCCAGCGACCCGGACCAGGGGCGGTCCTGCTGCCGGCTGGTGACCCGGACGCGCCGGTCGGAGCGCGGCGCGACGGCGGCGTACGTCGCGTGTGGGAGCGCCATCGGGAGGCACAGGCCGCCGTTGTAGTCGGTGTGCTCGCCGATCAGGTTCACCCGTCCGGGAGCCGCGAAGACGCCGGCCGGCGGCCGGCCGTACGCCGACTCGAACCGCTGGGCCAGCGACCTCGCGACCGCGACGGGCTCGCCGGGCTCGAGGCGCTCCGCTGGCATGGCGGACAGCGTACGGGAGGCTGGTGCCGTCGCAGGCGGCCGTGGGGCGGCCACGGCCGGACCGAAGGAGGACCGGTGATCCACAGCTTCCGGGGCGTCACCCCGCGGGTCCACGACCAGGCCTGGGTCGCCGACAGCGCCACCGTGCTCGGTGACGTGGTGGTCGGCGCCCGTTCCGGGGTCTGGTTCGGGACCGTCGTCCGAGCCGACACCGCGCCGATCCGGGTCGGTGAGGAGACCAACCTGCAGGACAACTGCACCCTGCACGCCGACCCCGGGGCCCCGCTCACCATCGGCGACCGGGTGACGGTCGGCCACGGGGCGGTGCTGCACGGGTGCACGGTGGGCTCCGACGTGCTGGTCGGGATGGGTGCCGTGGTGCTCAACCGGGCCCGGATCGGGGACGGGTCCATGCTGGCCGCCGGCGCGGTCGTGCTCGAGGACACCGATGTGCCCGAAGGTTCGCTGGTCGCCGGGGTTCCCGGCCGGGTCCGGCGGCAGGTCACCGATGCGGAACGCGAGCGGGTGCGGCGCAACGCCGGTTCCTACGTCCGGCTCGCCGCCGAGCACCGTCGCTGAGATGGGGCTCGGGGCTGGTGTATCTCTCGGACCGCGACCAGACTCATAGCGTGCAGGCGGCCGCATGCGCTCGACCGGAGGCGCGGCCTGGGGGCGAGGAGACGGCCATGCGCGTCGACGGTGTCGAGATCAAGGTCACGGTCGCGGATGCGCAGGTCGACCACGCGCTGGGGGTGCTCGACCTCGAGGACGAGAGCCGGCAGGCCGTCTGGTTCTTCGACGACGTCACGACCGGCGTCCACCTCCCCCTGCTCGAGGCCGGGCTGGTCCTCCGGGTGCGCGTCAAGGACTCCGGCCGCGGCGACGTGACCGTGAAGCTGCGGCCCTGCCGGGCGTCTCAGCTGGCCGGTGAGTGGTTCGACCGGGAGACCGGCGACGACCTGGAGCTCCGCGCCGAGGAGGACTGGGCCGGCGCGCGGAGGGTCCTGGCGGTCTCCGCCCAGGCCGATGTCGGCGCCTCCCTCGCCGGCCGGGTCCGCGCCGGCGCGCCGCCACCGGCCGACCTGCTGAGCACCGACCAGGCGTCGTACGCCGCCGCCTGCGCGCCGCTGCGGGTGGACCTGCGGGGCCTCACCGCGCTGGGCCCGGTCGCGGCCACCCGCTGGAAGAAGGCCGGTGGGCCCGGACTCGACGGCCTGGACCTGCGGGCCGAGCGGTGGACCGTGCGCGGCCTGGACTTCCTCGAGCTGTCGGTGAGGGCCGGCCTCGACGACGCCGAGCGCCGCCAGCGCGACCTCGAGGACGCCCTGGGCGCGCTGGGCCTCGCCCAGAGCCCCGACCAGGAGACCAAGACCCGCCGCGTCCTCGAGGCGCTGAGCAGCTGACGCGCGCCGGGCTCGTCAACCCCTGAAAGGAACCCGCCGATGTCCACCTCCCTGCAGAAGCTGCACTACCACGTCGCCGAGGACGCCTCGTTCGCCGACGACGTCACCGCCCGTGGGCCGGAGTCCTTCGAACCGGACGCGGGCGCCCTCGGCGCCGACGCCGCGCCCGCGGTCGCCTTCACCAGCAACGAGGCCGCCGCTCGCTACTACCTCGACCAGCTGCTTCGCGCCGACGAGCGTCCGGCGCTCGAGGCGGTCGCCGAGCCCGACCGCCCGGAGCGCGTGCCCGCTCTGGTGCTGGAGAGCGAGCAGGACCTGCGTCCGCTCGGCACCCACCAGGTCCGGCTCTCGCAGACCCACCTGGGCATCCCGGTGTTCGGGGCCGGCGCGGTGGTGGAGCTGACCGGCTCTCGTGAGCTGGTCAGCGCCAACGCGGCGTTGGACCAGGTCACCGGCGTGGACCCCGTCGAGTCGATCGGCAGGGCAGACGCAGTGGCCCGCGTGGCGGCGTACACCGGCGTCGACATCCCCATCGAGGCGGCCGCCGGCGCCGGGCTCACCTTCTTCAAGGAGGAGGGGACCGGGCGGTGGCACCTGGCCTGGCTGCTCACCGACCTGCCGGCCGAGCCGCCGTCCGGTGAGCTGCACGAGGGGTACGACGAGGGGCACGGCATGGGCCCGCGGCCGGTGCCGGTGCGCTACGACTACCTCGTCGACGCCCACGACGGGTCGGTCCTGTTCGCCTACAGCACGGTGCCGACCGCGCTGCCGACCCCGGCGCGGTGCACCGGCATCGACGAGAACGAGGAGCAGCAGACCTTCTTCGGTCAGCTCCGGTCCCCGAGCGCCACCGCCTGCCTGCTGAACGACCCGCTGCGCTCGGTGCGCACCTTCGACCTGAGCTTCGCCGACATCGACACCGACCCGCCGATGCCGGCCGACCCGGTCGGCGCCGAGACCGGCGACTACGGCACCACCAACCGCGCCGCCGTCTCCGCCCACGTCAACGCGGCACGGGTCCAGGACTTCTACAAGACCGTCCTGCAGCGCGACGGCATCGACGACAAGGGCATGGAGCTGCGGTCCCTGGTCAACGTGACCGCGGCGAGCATGGAGGCGCCGCCGACCCTGCTCAACGCGTTCTGGTGGGACGGGCGGATGTGGTACGGCCAGGTCCGCCGCGGCGAGCGGCTGGTCAGCCTGTCGCGGTACCTCGACGTGATCGGCCACGAGCTCACCCACGGCGTGGTCGAGTCGACGTCCAAGCTGGTCTACCAGACCCAGTCCGGTGCGCTGAACGAGTCGTTCGCCGACTGCGCGGGCGTGATCATCAACAACTGGTACACGGCGCCGGACCGGCACGACGTCGCCACGTGGAGCTGGGAGATCGGCCCCGGCCTGCGCCCGGACGGCCGGCCACTGCGCGACTTCTCCAACCCGTCCCGGCTCGGGCACCCCGACCACATGGACAAGTTCCGCGCGCTGCGCCCCGGCGAGGTGCCCAGCCGCGGCAACGACCAGGGCTGGGTGCACTTCAACAGCAACATCCACAACAAGGCCGTGCACAACCTGCTGACCATGGAGAAGAACGGCGGCCGGCTGTTCACCGTCGAGGACGTCGCCGTGCTGACCTACCTGGGCATGGCCAGGCTGACCCCGCGGGCCACCTTCACCGACGCCCTGCAGGCCGTCGTCGACGTCGCGCAGACCTACTTCGGCGGCAGCGCGGACCGCAAGGCCAGGGTCGACGCCGTCCGCGAGGCCTACCAGCTGGTCGGCATCACCATCGCAGCCTGACCTGACCCCACGCCGAGCCGTCAATCTTGGCGGGCCGAGCCGTCAGTCTTTGTGGGCCGAGCCGTCGATGTTGGTGGGTCGAGCCGTCGATCTTGGTGGGTCGAGCCGGCCATGGTGGTGGGCCGGGCCCCGCGGGACGACCGGGCATCGACACGCGAGCGAGCCCGGTCGCCGGCGCCTACAGTTCCTCACGGATGCCACCACTACCGCCTGGGCTCGACGGGCCTCTGGCGGACCGCCACAACCACAGCAGGAGGCAGATCGTGAGCTACCAGGTCGGCTACTTCGTCGGCAGCCTGTCGTCCACCTCGATCAACCGCGTGCTCAGCCGGGCGTTGGTCCGGCTGGCGCCCGACGACCTGGAGTTCACCGAGATCGCGATCGGGAGCCTGCCGCTCTACAGCCCTGACTTCGACGACAGCTACCCGCCCGAGGCCCGAGCGCTGAAGGACGCCATCGCCGCCTCCGACGCGGTGCTGTTCGTCACCCCGGAGTACAACCGGTCCATCCCGGGAGCGTTGAAGAACGCCATCGACTGGGCGTCGCGTCCCTGGGGGCAGAACTCCTTCCACCACATGCCTGCGGCGGTCATCGGCGCCTCGATCGGTGAGATCGGGACCGCGCTCGGGCAGCAGAGCCTGCGGGCGGTGCTCAGCTTCTGCAACGCTCGGCAGATGACCGCCCCCGAGGCCTACATCCACTTCCGGCCGGGGGTGTTCACCGACGACGGCGAGGTGACCGACGAGTCCACCGCGGCGTTCCTCGCCGACTTCATGGAGGAGTTCCGCATCCACACCGAGCGCGTCCTGACCGTCATTCCGCGGCGGACGTGACGGCGAGGGGTGGGCGCACCGGGCGAGTCCTTCATGGCGCCACGACGATCTGGTGCTCACCGCGGTGAGCTCGTCGTGGGAGGCGCCGCATCGCCGTGGGCAGCGGGTCTCGTCCGGCCTGCCATCCCAGACCCCCGGCCGCGTCCAAGAGCTGCCGCGCCCGTCCGGGCATCGGGCGCCCTGGCGGGAGACGGCCTAGACTCGACCGGCGGTGGGAGGAGATCCCGCTTCGCCCGCACGGACGGTCCGTCCCACGTGACTCGTCCACGTCGAAAGGGACCACGATGACCAGCTCGGCCTCACGACCGACACTCGAAGTCAACGCCCGCCTACTGCGGGGAGGCGTCATCCTCCTGGCCGTCGGCGGTTTCATCTGGCTGATCGGCGCCCTGCTGTCCGCGACGGCCTTGGGTCGGGCGGCGCAGAAGTGGGTCGCCGCGCTGGACGAGTCACCGTCCGAGATGGCCCACCGGAGGCTGCACCAGGCCAAGGTCGCGGCCGCGGCGGGCTCGAAGGCGTGGCGCGAGGAGCAGTCCCACTGACGGTCGCGACGGCAGTCGGACAGGTCCTGATCTCGCGTCGAGCCGGCCATGTTGATGGGTCGAGCCGTCGATTCTGGTGGGTCCGAGGACCGCCGGAACCCCCCGAGACCATGGGAACGTGGCGCTACAACGCGTCGGGGCCGCCGCGCCAGGGGCGATCGCCGGCCGGGGTCGTGGTGCGCCGCAGGCGGGTCGCCGCCAGCGGGAACAGCAGCACCGAGAGCATCCCGCCGGCGACCAGGGCGGCGGCGGTCGCCTCGGTGAGCTGGCCGCGCTCGACCCCGATCGAGGTGATCACCACGACCAGTGGAAGCGCCGTCGAGATGTAGACCGCGGCGCCGACCCGGTCCCGGCCGGACAGGGCGCCGAGCGCGACGTACGACGGCAACCCACGGACCAGCAGGAACAGCAGCAGTGACACC
This sequence comes from Nocardioidaceae bacterium, assembly GCA_044866695.1. Taxonomy (GTDB): domain Bacteria; phylum Actinomycetota; class Actinomycetes; order Propionibacteriales; family Nocardioidaceae; genus JBIOUF01. The sequence goes on from JBIOUF010000273.1 coordinate 54,054, forward strand.
GGCACCAGGAGCAGCGCGGAGCCGCCGGCGAGCAGCGCGTCGAGGTCGAACCGGATGCCGCTGACCACGAAGAAGACCGGCACCAGGAAGCCGAAGCCGACGCCCTCCAGGCGGGCAACCACCTGCTCGTGGGTGCGGTCGTCCTGCCCGGACAGGAACAGCCGGGCCACCAGGCCGGCGGTGAACGCGCCGAGCAGCATGTCCAGGCCGAGGTCGGCGGCGGTCCACGCCAGCACGATCAGCACGAGCATGATGATGCGGACGGCGAGCTGGCCGCTGGTGTGCAGGGTGTGGCCGAGCAGCCGGCTGACCCGGGCGGTGCTCGGACGGGTGGCCAGCAGCAGGAGTCCGAGCGCGACCACCGCGAACACCACGAGCACCGCGGCCGTGTGCGCCGGTCGCTGCCCGGACAGCAGCAGGGCGACGGCCAGGATCGGGCCGAACTCCCCGACCGCCCCCGCGGCCAGCACGAAGCTGCCGAACCGGGTCTCGAGGTCTCCCGCGTCTCGCAGGATCGGCAGCACCGTTCCGAGGGCGGTCGTGGTGAACACCAGCCCGACCAGGATGCCGGCGGTGACCCCTTCCTCGGGCCGGGCCAGCGCCACCACGGCGATCCCCGCGCCGAGCCCGACGGCCATCGACCCGGCCCAGCCGAACTCGGCGGACCGCAGCGGCGCACCCGCGACCTTGGACATCTGGATCTCGTAGCCGGCGAGGAAGATCAGCATCGCCAGTCCCAGCTGGGAGAACGCCGAGACGATCTCGTTGTCCTCGGCGAGGCCGAGGACGTCGGGGCCGACCAGGATGCCACCGGCGATCTCGAGCACCACCGCGGGGAGCGGCAGCCACCGTGCGGCGACGTCGGAGACCACCACGGCGAGCACCGCGACGGCGAGGCAGACGGCGATGGTGGCGCCCGCGTCCAGGGTCAGCTCCGCTGAGGACACATCCGGAGACTATGGTGCGCCGGTGCCCGGCCCGCCGAAGGACGGGCCGGGCGCCGTGTCGCCGTGCTGGCGAACCGCCGCGGTCGTGGTCGTGGCCCGCGGCGGTACGCAGGCGCTCAGCGGCGGGTGGCGGTGACGACCCGGAACTCCCAGTCCATGACGAGGCCGCGGCCGGTCCGGTGACCGAACCGCTCCGCGAGGGCGACCAGGTCGTCGCGCAGCGCCGACCGGCCGTCCTCGGAGAGCCGGCCCGCCGCGGCGTAGGTCGGGCCGTAGTAGGTGAGGAACAGGTCGACGAACGCAGCCGCGTCGGCGAAGCGCTGGGTCGCGGTGGCGGTGACGGAGGCCACGTGGGTGACGTCGGCGCCCAGGAGCTCGGCGACCACGGCCTCGTCGCCCCACCGGGTCGGCGGCAGCGCACCCGCCGGCGGCTGGACGTGACGCCCCACCGTCGCGAGCATTCCGCCGACGAAGCCCTGGGGCGTCCAGCTGGCCAGCGCGATGCGGCCTCCGGGCCGGCAGACCCGGACCAGCTCGTCCGCGGCGCGCTGGTGGTCGGCGCTGAACATCACGCCGATCGCGGACAGCACGTGGTCGAACGTCGCGTCGCCGTACGGCAGGCGCTCCGCGTCGGCCTCGGTGAAGTCGACGTGGAGGTCCTCGGCACCCGCACGTCGCCGGGCGATGTCGAGCAGGGCGGGCACGTAGTCGATGCCGCTGACGACCGCGCCGCGACGGGCCGCGGCCAGGGCGGCGTGCCCGGTGCCGGTGGCGACGTCGAGGACCGAGGACCCCGGGTGGACCCCGGCGTGCTCGACCAGGAGCTCGGCGACCGGGACGGTGAGCGCCGCGATCTTGTTGTAGTCCCCGCTGCTCCAGACCGCGCGCTGCTTGTCGCGGAGCTCGGAGACGGTGGTGGGGAGGGTGGTGGGGATGGTCACTGACGGTGACATGGTTGTTGCCTTCCTTTGGTGGTGGTGGTGCCTTGCGTGTGTGAAGGGACGGGTCAGGACTCGGCCGTGACCGCCGCCGAGATGTGGTCCCACCCGAGTCCGGCGCGGACCATCGCCTGCCGGACGGCGGCGACGGACGGTGCGACGTACAGGAGCAGGAAGGTCTCGTCCTCGGGGACGAGGATCGACCTGACGCACCGGACGGGCACGCCCGCCAGGGTCAGGTCGGCCGCGCCGCGCTCCGCCCGGTCGGCGTACTGCCGGGCCAGGTCGGCGGTGTGGCGAGGGAGGTACATCTCGGCGAGGAACTCGGCCATGACTCAACGGTGCCGGCGCGGCACCGGTCGCCGAAACTACGGATCACCCCAGGGTTTGACCCCGGGCCGGGCCCCGCGACCCCAGGGTCGGCGGGCTACCGGTCGGCGCCGGCCTGGTCGTGCAGCCACCCGGCGAGCTGGGTCCGGGAGCGCACGCCGAGCTTGGCGTAGGCGTTGCGCAGGTGGAACTCCACGGTGCTCACCGTGACCACGAGCGTCCTGGCGATCTCTTTGTTGGTCCGCCCCTCCGCGGCCAGCTCGGCCACCCGCCGCTCGGTGCGGGTGAGCTGGCCCGCAGAGGGAGGACGGCGCGCGCCGACCCGGGCCAGCTCGGACCGGGCGTCGTCGGCCCAGCCGCCCGAGCCGACGAGGTCGAAGGCGGCCGCGGCCCGCTCCAGCGTGGCCCGCGCAGCGCCCCACTTCCTGGCCCGGCGCTGAGCCCTGCCGAGCGCCAGCAGCGTGCGGGCCTCGTCGAAGCCCAGCCCGAGCCGGGAGTACGCCGACGCGGCCTCCTCGAGCGCGGCCGCCGCCCGGTCGGTGTAGGCGCCCGCGGCCAGCTCCAGCAGCGCCGCGCACCGCGTGGCCGACGCCGCGGCCCAGGGATGCCGGTGGCTCTCGGCGAGGGCGGCGAGCCTGGTGGTCACCGCGCGCGCCCGGTCCAGGCCCCCCGCCTCGGCCAGCGCCTCCACCAGGTCGGGGGCGGCGGGGAAGGCGCCGGGGTCGCCGACGCCCTCGCGCTCGGTGTGGTCCCAGACGCCGCCGAGATGGTCGGCCGCGCCGGGGAGGTCCTTGGCGAGGAGGTCCGCGGTGCCGAGCGCGCGGCTGGCCTCCAGCCAGTCCCAGCGCACGCCCGTCACGCCGGCCTGACGTAGGGCCTCCTCCCCCCACCGGCGGGCCTCGTCGACGTCGCCCCGGCCGCAGGCCAGCAACGCCCGGCACCGCTCGTACATCGGCCAGTGCAGCAGCTCGCTGTCGGTGGACGCCGCCCACTCCTCGAGCAGGCGCTCGGCCTCGGCCCAGTCGCCGGCCCGCAGCGCCAGCTCGCACAGGTGCAGCCGGTCCAGGGCGATGGAGGACGGCTCGCCGCGGTCCTCGGCGCGGCGCTGCAACGCGGTCAGCAGGTCGCGCGCGACGGCGATCTCACCGCGCCAGACGTGCCGCTGGGCAGCCACGCGCTCCGGGCCCAGGGCCAGGAAGTACGGCTCGTCGGAGACCGCCCGATGCCGCTGGCACAGGTCGTCGACCGGGTGTCCACCAAGCGCCGTCGTCCACGCCAGGGCGTAGAGCGCGAGCCGCTGGGCTCCCACGTCGCCGCTCTCGACGGCGTACCGCAACGACTGCTGCGCCCGTTCCGCGGCTCCGGCGATGTTCGCCACCCGGATCGCGGCCTCGTTGTCGGCCAGCCGGGCCAGGACCGGCGCCTGCAGCGCGTGGTCCTCGCCGGCCTCCTCCAGCGCGGTCTCCTCCAGCCGTCGGATGTCGTCGTTGTCCCGCACCACGCCGCTGGTGAGCAGCAGGTGCGCGGCGACCCGTGGCGCGCCCGTTGGCAGCAGGCTCACCCGGGGGGCGATCAGGTCGGTGAGCCGCTGCTTCTCCCCGGCCACGCCGAGCCGCTCACCGAGGTCCAGCAGGTGGTCGACGTAGCTCGCGGAGCCCGCCGGGGTCAGCCGCAGCGCATGGTCGGCGAGCTCGGCCGCCGGCACCGTCGCGCCCCGGGCCGCCGCCCTCGCCGCCGCCGCGGAGACCCTCCGGGCGAGGACCTCGTCGGGTCCCGGTGTAGCGAGCGCCAGGTGCAGCGCGCGAGCCTCCTCGTCGGACACGACCTCGGCGACCGCGCGGTGGAGCTCGGCGATGTCGGTGCTCGTCGACTGCTGCTTCACCGCGGCCGCCAGCAGGGGATGGGCCGGCCGCACCCGCTCGCCGTCGAGCCGGACCACCCCTTCCCGCAGCGCCTCGTGGACGGCGCCCGCTCCGGCCAGCTCGTCGACCTCCGGCACCCGCAGGTCGGCGTGGAGGGCGAGCGCCAGCAGCACGCGGCGCACCGGGCCGTCCAGGGTGGCGACCCGCATCCCGAGCGCGTCCTCGACCTGTTCTGGGACCGGGACGTCGCGTCCCAGCGCGTGCGCGTCGCGGCCGGCCAGCATCCGGCCCACCTCGAGGGTGAACAGGGGGTTGCCCAGCGTGGCGTCGTAGACGCGGCGCAGCAGGTGGTGTGGCAGCCGCAGCCCCAGCCGCTCGGAGAGGAGCTGCCGGGACGCGCCCAGGCTCATCGGCGTGACCTCGAGGCGTTCCGCGTGACCGTCGGGGAACGCGCTCTCCACCGCTGGGACGGGTCCTGGCCGCCTGGCCAGCAGGAACCGCACGCTCTCCCCGCTCAGCCGCCGGGCGACGAAGGCCAGCGCCTGCTCCGATGCCGGGTCGAGCCACTGAAGGTCGTCGATCGCCAGCAGGAGCCGTTCCCGGGCCGCAAGGGCGCGTACGGCGGACAGCACCCCGAGTGCCACCGCGTGCGGCTGGGTCGCACCGTCCGGGTCCGCGCGGTAGAGCGCGACCTCGAGTGCCCGTCGCTGCGGTGACGGGAGGGCGGCCAGCTCGTCCGGGCCCACCTGGTCGAAGAGGTCGACCAGAGCCGCGAACGACAGCCCGGTCTCCGCGCCGCTCGCCCGGGCGACGAGGGTGCGGAGGCCATGCTCGGCGGCGAGGGCCAGGCCGCTCTCCCACAGGCTGGTCTTCCCGACCCCGGGCCGGCCTTCCAGGACCAGGGCCGCCGGGTCCGGTCCGTCCTCGGCGAGCAGCCTGCCGACCGCGGCCAGCTCGGCGTCGCGTGCCACCAGGCGCGCCCACCGGGGGTCGCCGGCCGCCTCGTGGGCCGGAGGTGAAGCCATGGACGGCATGGAAGGCATCGTGCCATTCCGCTCAGCCCCGTCGCGCCACCAGAAGCGGCTGCGCGACGACGGCGACCAGCCCCCGGCGGTCGTACATGTGCGCCTCCGCCAGCCCGGTGCCGTCGGGACCCAGGGTGCTCCGGGCGTCCATGAGCATCCACTCGCCGGTCGGTGGCCGGGCCAGCGTGGCGGTCATGGTCGGCGGGATGAACAGCCACTCGGCGAGGGGGAGCTCACCGGACAGCCCGTTGGCCGAGTCGGCCACGACGAGCAGGCGCTGCACCGGGGACGGCTCCTCCCCGGCAACCAGCGGGATCTTCAGCCTCGTCCAGGCCCGGGTCGGGCCGAGCTCGGCGTACCCGCCGTCCAGGAAGCGCCACTCGACGGCGTGGCCGTAGCCCCAGTCCTCGCTGACGCCGGGGAAGAACGTGACCGGCGCCTCCGGGGGAACCGCCGGCACCTCGTGGCGCGTCGCGTGTTCGTCGGTGGCGCCGGGCTCCGACCTCAGCCGCCACGCCGTGGCGGTGACCGCCAGCCGGTCCTCCACCCACAGGCGCGCCTCGACCATCTCCACCCGCCTCCCGGGCCGGACGACGCTTGCCTCGGTGCGCACCCGTCCCTGCGGGATCCCGGCCAGCATGTCCACCGTCATCCGGGCCACCGGCATGGCCGCGTCCGGCCGGGTCCGCTCCACCGCCCGCGCGAGCAGCGCCGCCGGCGGGCCGCCGTGCTGCAGGGTCGGGTCCCACGGGCTGGCCGTCGCGCCGGTCGACTCGAAGCGGTCCTCACCCAGCGGCAGGTAGAAGGCCTCGTCGCTCGTCACGTCCCGATCCTGCCCTGCGGCCACCGTGGTCTCGACGCGGGCGGTTGACGGCGAGGCGGATGGTGGCAGGCTGGGAGAGCCAGGGACGTCGCGCGAGGTTGCCGACGTGCCGGCCGGAGACACCGATGACCAACGGGAACCAGGCAGGATCCGCGCAGGGGGAGTCGGCAGCCGACGCCGACGCCTTCAACGCGTTCGAGGCGGCCGGTTGGGAACGCCAGGCCTCCACGTATGCCGGTTTCCTCGGCGGGATCACCAGCCGGCTGGTCGAGCCGCTGTTGGACGCCGCGGGGGTCGGCCCGGGAACGCGGGTTCTCGAGATCGGGAGCGGCCCTGGCTACGCCGCGGCCAGAGCGGCCGAGCGAGGCGCCTCGGTCGTCGGGGTGGACGTCGCGGCGGGCATGGTCGCGCTGGCCCGGGACCTGCACCCCGGCCTGGACTTCCGCCGGGCCGACGCCGAAGCGCTGCCCTTCGACGACGGCGCGTTCGATGCGGCCGTGGGCAACTTCGTCGTCCTTCACCTGGGCCGCCCGAAGCGGGCGGTGCGGGAGCTCACCCGGGTGCTCGGGCCCGGCGGCCGCGTCGCCCTCACCGTCTGGGACCTCCCGGACCGGATGCGGCTGCTGGGCGTGCTCCTCGACGCCATCGCCGAGGCGGGCGCGGTCGCTCCGCCCGACATCCCGGTCGGCCCGCCGTTCTTCCAGTACGCCGTGGACGAGCAGTTCGAGGCGTTGTTGGAGTCCGGCGGCCTGAGCGGCGTCGAGGTGAGCACGGTCGCCTTCGGCGCGCAGGTGTCGGACGCCGGAGAGCTCTGGGACGGGCTGCTCTCCGGCACGGTCCGCACGTCCCCGCTCATCCTGCGCCAGCCCGAGGCGACGCGTCGCGAGATCCGCGAGGCGTTCGAGCGACTGGTCCTGGCGTACCGGCACGGTGACCGGTTCGAGGTCCCCGTCTCCGTCAAGCTCGCGGTGGGACGGAAGGCGGCCTGAGCCTGGACTGCGGGAGCGAGGGAGCCCGGAGCCCGGGCTCGTTCAGGCGGGGCGGGCCTGGATGAGCTTGTCCCAGAGCGAGCCGGCGTTGAGGGTCTGGATGTGGTTCATCATGTAGCCCTGGCCGACGTCGACGGGGTACCGGTCGGCGAAGCCGACCCGTCGGACGGTCTCCTCGCGGGTCCACCCTCGGGCGACGGCGTCGGCGACGGCGGCGACCCAGTCGAGCAGGTCGGCGCGCTGGCGGGCCAGGTACGGCGTGGTGACGACCTCACCGTGGCCGGGAACGACCCAGTCGACGTCGAGCGCGGCGATGCGGTCCAGCGCGGTGAGCCACTGGGTGACGTTGGACCCCATGAGCCAGGTCTGGCACTGGGAGAAGACCGTGTCACCGGTGAACACGACCCGCTCCTGCGGGACGTGGACGGCGATCTGGCCGGGGGTGTGTCCGGGCGTGTGCAGCAGCTCGAAGGTGTGGTCGCCGACGGTGAGGGTGAGGTCCCCGGTGAAGGTGATGGTTGCCCGGCCGGGGTCGGCGAAGTAGGTGTTCCGGTCGGGGAAGATCGCCTCGCCCTCCGGGTCGTCGGTGGGGACGGCCTCCCGTGCGTAGTCGTAGGAGTCCAGGGACGGGGTGACTTCCATGAAGTTGTCGGCGACGCCCCGGTGGTGCACGATCTGGCCGGCGCCGCGGAAGTAGTAGTTGCCGAAGATGTGGTCGACGTGGTGCTCGGTGTTGACCACGTAGCGGATGTCACCGTGGGTCTCGGCCTCCCGTCGCATGGCCACGGCCTTGGTCGGGAGCTGCGGGGTGTCGACGACGACCACGCCGTCGTCGGTGATGACCATGCTCGGGTTGCAGCCGCGCAGGGTGGTGTCGGTCCAGACGTTGCTGGTGATCTTCTGCATCCGATGCTCCTGTTCGCGTGCGGGTCGGGGCGGCTCAGCCGGTCAGGACGGTTCGGTCGGAGGCGGTGGCCGAGCGCTCCGTGCGGACCGGGTCAGCCACGACGCAGCGTCCTCTCCAGGACTCGGTTCTTGCCGTACAGGTAGCCCAGCAGTGCGCCGATCACTCCGGCCAGGGCGGGGCGCAGGAGATTCTTGGCCGCGTCCGAGCCGAGCAGCAGCCCGAGCGCGTCCAGGCCCTGGTCGTCGGCGAACGGCTGACTGGGCGCGGCCGCGGGTCGGTGGCCGGCGTCGCCGACGGTGGTCTCGCCGCCGTCGGCGCGGACCATCTGGGCCAGGTTGTCGGCGAACTGGCCCAGCAGCCGGTTGCTGACGTCCTTCAGCACCCCGCCGCCGAACTGGGCAGCCTTTCCGGTGACGTGCAGGTCGGTGACCACGTGCACGGCGGTGTCGCCGCCCTGCTCGTCGAGGCTGGCGGTCACGGTCGCCTGGGCGGCGCCGTTCCCCTTCGCGTCCCGGCCGCGGGCCGAGATGACCGCCCGCCGGCCGGCGGGGTCCCTCTCGACGAGCTCGCCGTCGCCGCGGAAGGTCATCGAGACCGGCCCGAGCTTGACCTTCATGCCGCCCTCGAAGCGGTCCCCCTCGACGGAGGTGACCACCGCGCCCGGCAGGCACGGAGCGATCCGGCGCACGTCGACCAGCAGGCCGAACGCCTGGTCGGCGGGAACCGGGACGGTGAAGTCGTGGACGAGCTCCATGGATGGTCACTCCCTTCGAGGGTGGGTGGTGCTCACAGGGGGTCGGCGGCGAGCGGGTCGTACGGCCGCACCCGGACGCGGCCGCCGCCGATCTGCAGTACGGCGCCGGTGAGGTAGCCGGGCTCGCCGGGGTCGTGGCCGGTGGCGTGCAGCTGGACGGCCCTCAGCAGAGGGGAGTGGGTGACCCCCACGACGAGCCGCCCCTGGGTGGGGCCCGGATCGTCGAGGCTTCCGGCGAACCGCAGCACTCGCCGGGCGAGGTCCGCCGCGGTCTCTCCAGGAGGGTCGTGGTGTCGCAGCCACCAGCCGATCCGGTCCGGGGCGGTGAGGAAGCCCATCCACCACGGGTGCTGTTGCACTTGGCCGGCGTCCAGGCCGGGCACCTGGTCGGCCAGCGAGGACGGCGAGCTGACCAGGTTCACCCGGGTGCCGGCGAGGTACAGGTCCGGGTTGCGCAGCGCGAAGCAGTCCACCGGTCCGCGTACGTGCCGGGGGTCGAAGCCGCGGATGAGCGCCTCGGCAGTCTCGCGGGTACGGCGGGTGAGGCCGGACAGCACCGTCACGGCCTCGTCCCCCGCTGCGGCCAGGGCGCGGCCGGCGCGTTCGGCGTGCTCGAGACCGGCCGCGGTCACCGGGACGTCCCCGTGGTGGGAGGCGACCTCGCCGTGCCGGAGCAGCAGCAGCCGGGTGGGGTCGGGCATGTCCGGGCGGCTCGCCGGCTCAGGGCTCGACGTCGATGGTGGTGTAGGTCTTGACCGACCGTTCCTCGAGGTAGTCCAGGATGTAGCCGAACACCTTCTCCTGGAAGTGCGGCGTGGCCTTGTGAGCCTCGTAGCCGGCCTCGTCGACGTACTGCTCGTAGAGGAAGAAGGTGCGCGGGTCGTCGGGACTGACCTGCGCCTGGTAGAAGAGGTTGCCCTCCTCGGCGCGGGACAGCGGGGTCATCTCCCGGATGGTCTCCTCCACGCGCTTCTCCTCGCCTTCCTTGGCCTTCCAGATGGCGGCGACGACGAATGCCATGTGCGTCTCTCCTTCTTCGTGGGTTCTGTTCCGTCCGTTGGTCGAGGTGCGAGCTGGGTCTCGCCGCTGGCTGAGGTGCACCCTTCGAGACGGGCTCCTTCGTCGCCCTCCTCAGGACCGCTTGCGAGCCTCGAAACCAAGGGCTGGGGTGGTCTGGTGCCTCGCGGGTCAGCCGGGTCGCGGGCCGACGGTGTTGCGGAGGATGCCGACGCCGCCGGCCTCCATCTCGATGCGGTCTCCTGGCTGCAGCCAGCGGTCCAGCTCCAGGCCGGAGCCACCGGTGGCGGTGCCGGAGCCGAGGACCTCGCCGGGCCGCAGGGTCAGCCCCTGGGAGGCGTAGGCGACCATCGCCTCGAAGGTGTGGTGCATCGCCTTGGTGTTGTCGCCGCCCCACCGGTCCCCGTTGACGCGGACCTCGAGGTCGACGTCGTGCGGGTCGATCTCGTCGGCTGTGACGATGCAGGGTCCGAGCACGTTGGAGCCGTCCCAGTCCTTGGCCTTGCAGGGTCCCATGCCGACCGGCAGCTCGCGGGCCTGGACGTCGCGGGCGGAGACGTCGTTCCAGATGGTGTAACCGAAGACGTGGTCGAGCGCGGCGCCCTCGGCGATGTCCTTGCCGGCGCGCCCGATGACCGCGGCGAGCTCGAGCTCGTGGTCCAGCCTGTCGGTGTAGGCGGGCCACGGGATCTCCTCGCCGGGGCCGATCACGGTGTCGGGGAGTCCCTTGTAGTACGCCGGGACGGTGTACCACTCCTCGGGGATCGCCTTGCCGAGGCCGGCGAAGGCGTTCCTCAGGTGGCCCTCGAAGGCCAGGAAGTCGCGCAGGGTGCGGGGCCGCAGCGGCGCCAGCAGGCGGGTGCCGGCGAGGCCGCCGGCCGCGGAGGTCGCGCCGAGCCGGGCGCCGGTCTCGATGAAGGCGACCATGTCGCCGTCGAACCCGGCGTCGACGACGCGGTCGCCGTCCAGGAAGCCGACCCTGCTGGTGCCGCTGTCGGTCTGGTAGGTCACGTACCTCACCTGGCCGCCTCCTCGATGGCGTCGATGATCTTCAGGTAGCAGCCGCAGCGGCACAGGTTGCCGCCGAGCCCGTGGCGGATCTCGTCGCGGGTGGACGCGTGGCCCTTCTCGACCATGTCACGGGCCGTGAGCACCATGCCCGGGATGCAGTACCCGCACTGGAAGGCGTGGTGCCGGTCGAAGCAGGCGGCCACCGCGTCGTCGGCCGGCAGCCCTTCGACCGTGGTGATCTCCTTCCCGGCGGCCAGCGGGGCCATCAGGATGCAGCCGGAGACCGGCTCCCCGTCGAGCAGGACGGTGCAGGTGCCGCACAGGCCCACCCCGCAGGTCACCCGGGCGCCGGTCAGGCCGACCTGGTCGCGCAGCACGTCGACCAGCATGGTGTGCGGCTCCACCTCGACGTCGACCTGGCGGCCGTTGACGCGCAGCGACAGGTTCACGGCTCCTCCCCTCCGGGCGCCGACGCGGGCGGGACGGCGTGGTCGGTGCGGGCCGCGCCGGCCCCGGTGGCCGAGTCGAGCACCCGCTCGGGAGTCAGGGGCAGGCGGCGTACGTCGTAGCCCAGCGAGGCCACCGCGTTGCCGATGGCGGGGGGCACGGGGGGCACCGCGGTCTCGCCGAGCCCGTGCACCTCCGCGCCGGCGATCTCCACGACCCGGTGCTGGACGGAGGCGACGTCGAGGGCGGAGGCGATGTTGTAGTCCGACAGGTTCGGGTTGGTGACCTGCCCGTCGACGAACTGCAGCTCCTCGAACAGCGCGCTGCCGAGCCCGAAGATCATCGCCCCCTCCTGCTGAAGGTCGGCGCCGTGGCGGTTGACCACCGTGCCGGCGTAGGAGGCGGCATGCAGCACGTCGAGGTCGACGACCCCGGTGTCCGGGTCGACGGTGAGCCGGGCGGAGGCGGAGCCCTGGTGCCAGTGCGAGGACGCGATGCCCTGACCGGTGTCGGGGTCCAGGCCGCCGTCGTTGGAGACGTACCCGTGTCCGGTCCGGCCGTGCTCGGACAGGTCCCTCGCGGCCTCGGCGAGCGCGCGGCTCATCATGTGCGTGGACCGGCTGGAGGTGGTGCGGGTGTCGTACGGCACCCGGTCGGTGTCCGGCACGCAGACCACGACCCGCTCGGTCGGGCAGCCGAGCTGCTCGGCGGCCAGCCTGGTCAGCATCTCGCCGGCGCCCTGGCCGACGTCCGCGGTCGCCGCCTGGACCTCGTAGCGACCGTCGCGGAGGGTCTCGATGCGGGCCTCGGCCCTGCTCGGGGTCTGCATCCCCTTGAGCATCACCGCGACGCCCTTCCCGGCGCGGTCCGCGCCCGGCTCCCAGCCGACGGCCGCGGCGGCGTCGTCGAGCAGCTCCTCGAAGTGGGTGTCGTGCATGACCTCGCCGGTGCAGAACGCGTCACCGTCGCGGAGCAGGTTCTTGCGGCGCAGCTCGACGGCGTCGATGCCGAGCCGGTCGGCCATGATGTCGACCGCGCGCTCGGCGGCCCAGACCGACTGCATCGCCCCGTAGCCGCGGAACGCGCCGCCGGGTGGGAGGTTGGTGTAGATGCAGTAGGAGTCGACGGCGACGTGGTCGAACCGGTAGGGGCCGACGCCGGCGTACCCCATCTTCTGGGCCACACCCGGACCGCAGTCGGCATAGGCGCCGGTGTTGACGTAGCACCACAGCCGCTTGGCGACGAACGTCCCGTCCCGCTTCGCGCCGAGCCTCACCCGGACGGTGGCCGGGTGCCGGGTGACCTCGTTGAACACCTCGTCGCGGTCCAGCACGCAGCGGACCGGCCGGCCGGTGACCCGGGCGGCGGCCGCGGTGACGGCCTCGGTGCGGATGAACGTCTTGGCGCCGAACGCGCCGCCCATCGGAGGCACCACGACCCGTACGTCCTCGGTGGCCAGCCGGAAGATGACGGCGAGGTCCTGCCGCATGTTGAACGGCGTCTGGGTGCCGGTGGTCACCTCCAGACGTCCCTGCACCCACTGCGCGGTCGTGGCGTGCGGCTCCATGGGGACCTGTGCTGCAGCCGGGGTGTGGAAGACCTCGTCCACCACCACGTCGGCTCCGGCGAACGCGTCGGCGAGTGCCTCGTCGGCGTCGCCGAGGTCGGTCACCAGGCTGGGCTCGTCACGGCCCTGCAGGCCGGGAGTGCGGATCCGGAACCGGTGGCAGACGTTGGTGCCGTCCTGGGGCCGCATGGCGAAGTAGGCGGAGTCGGACCACGAGGTGTGGTGGCGGTCGTGGACCAGTGGCGCGTCGTCTGCGATCGCCTGCAGGTGGTCGAAGACCGCCGGCTCGTGGGTGTAGCCGACCTCGACCAGCGAGGCGGCGACGCGGGCGTCGCGTTCGGTGGGGGCGACCACCGCTGCGATGGGGTCGCCGACGAACTTGGGATTGCGGGTCAGCACGACCTGGTCGGCGATCTGGCAGCCGAAGGTGGACAGGTCGTCGATGTCGTCGGGGGTGACGAAGGCGACGTCGTCGTCGAGCAGTGCGGTCTGGAAGCCGGTGACCCTGCCCGCCGGGATCTGCGACCGGATGATCCGCAGGTGCCACTGCCCCGGGACGCCGGTGTCGACGGAGTACCGGATGCCGGCGGTGATCCGCGGGTTCGTCCCGACCACGGCGGAGCTGGCGCCCGGGCTGCCCGGGTCGCGGCTGGTCATGAGGTGCTCATGGGGTCACGTCCGTCCAGATCGGCGGGGCGCCAGAGCCAACGGTGGTCGCACCGCTCGCTCTCATGCGGCCACCGCCAGCAGGGCGCGGCGCACCTCGACCTCGACCACGCGGCGCCGGTACGCCGCCGAGCCGCGGCTGTCGTCGATGTAGTCGATGCGGGCGGCGTACTCGGCGGCGATCTCCCCGGCGACGTCCTGGTTGCCGGGCCGCCAGGCGTCGCATACGTCGGCGAAGTAGTGCGGGCGGTCGCTGACCGCGCCGACGACGACCCGCACCCGGTCGCCGGCGACGACGGCGGCCACCGACGAGGCCGGCCGGTCCTCCTGGGAGCGGGTGCGCAGCTTGCGGTAGACGGCGCGGCCGGTGGGCCGCGGGACGACCACGCGGGTGATCAGCTCGTCCTCTCCCAACGTGGTGGCGTAGTGGCCGACGATCAGCTCCGAGACCGGCACCCGCCGGGTTCCCCGCACGCTGGCGACCTCGGCGACGGCGCTGGAGGCGACCAGCATCGAGGGCGGGTCGGAGGCGTAGTCGGCGTCGGCGAGGACCCCGCCCATCGTCGCGACGTTGCGCACCCGCGGGCTGGCCACGGCCTGGAACGCCGCCGAGATCCCCGGCCAGGTGCCGCGGACGGTCTGGTCGAGCTCGAGACGACGATGGGTGACCATCGCGCCGACCGAGAGGTCTCCGGCGTCGTGCAGGCCGGTGAGCTCACGGACCCTTTGCAGCGAGACCCAGCTGTCCGCCTCGACCAGCCCTTGCCGGACCAGGATGCCGAGGAAGGTGCCGCCGGCGACGACGGGGGCCTCGGGGTCCTCGGCGCGTAGCCGCAGGACCTCGGCCACCGTGGTCGGCACGTGCCAGGTCATCAGCCGGTCCTCCCTGCGACCTCAGATCGTGGTGACCGGGCGGGACTGCAGCATGAACAGCCCGGTCTCGTCGTAGGCCCACTCGATGTCTTGAGGCGAGCCGTTCAGCTCGGCCAGGTGCAGACCCATCCGGACCAGCTCGGCGAGCTCGCTCTCCGAGAGCACCTGCTCGTCGACCACCTTGGCCTTCTTCAGCACGCCCTTGCGATCCAGCGTGTAGTAGTCCGGGGTCACCTCCCCGGAGACCACGTGCTCGCCGACCCCGCGGGCCGCCTCGACCACGACCCGGTCCCTGCGGTGGTTGACCGGGTCGACGGTGAACATCACGCCGGCCTTGGTGGCGTCGACCATCTGCTGGACCACCACCGCCATCGCGATGTCGTCCAGGCTGCCCTTGTGCTGGCGGTAGAACAGTGCCCGCTCGGAGAAGAACGACAGCCAGCACTCGACGACCTTCTCCAGCACGTCCTCGAACGTCTCCACGAACAGGTAGGTCTCCTGCTGCCCGGCGTAGGAGGCGTCCTGGCTGTCCTCGGCGCAGGCCGAGGACCGGACCGCCACCGAGCAACCGGCGGGAAGCCGGTCGTAGTGCTCCCGGACCAGCTCGCGCGGAGGCTCGGTGGCCCGAACCACCGCCCGGGCCGCGTCGAGGTCACCGGCCTTGACGTGGGTCAGCAGCGCGTTCCCGTCCACGGCGTCGACGAACGCCGCGGAGGTGATCACGAACCCCGGCGGCACGGGCAGCCCGTTGGCGGTCATCGAGGCCAGGCTGGCGCCCTTGCCCCCGGCGAGGTCGACGTCGCGGCAGCGCTCGTCGCCGAAGGGCAGGACCAGAGGAGTGGTCGTCACCGGTCGTCGCCTCCGACCAGGGTGGAACCGAAGCGCTCGATGTGCTCGCGCATGACCTTCCCGGTCAGGACCGGGTCCCGCTGGCGCAGCGCGTCGAGGATGGGCAGGTGGGCGTTCGCGATCGCCACGAGGTCCAGGTGGGACCTGATCACCGAGACCAGGGTGTAGGCCTCGATGCGAAGCCCGGACCAGCAGTCGAGCAGCACCGAGTTGCCGGCGGCCTCGACGATGACCTCGTGGAACCGGGCGTCGTGCACCAGCAGGCCGTGCTTGTCCTGGCGGCGCGCGGCGTCCAGCATGTTCTGCAGCTCGGCCTCGAGCAGCCGCAGGTTGCCGTCGTCGAACGCCGGCGCGGCAGCCTGTCCGGCCAGCTCCTCCAGCGCGGCGCGGACCGGGTAGGTCTCGGCCAGCTCCTCGCGGGAGACCTGCCGGACCCGGGCTCCGCGGTGCGGCTCGGTCTCGATGAACCGCATCGCCTCCAGGTCGCGCAGCGCCTCCCGCACCGGCGCCTGGCTGACCCCCAGCTCCTGGACCAGGGCGAGCTCCACGACGCGCTGGCCCGGCTGGTACGTGCCGTCCAGGATCCGCTGGATGACCAGCTCCCGGACCTGGTCGCGGAGGATGGACCGGGTCAGCGTCACCGGAGCACTTCGACGATTCCGGTGGCGCCGTTGACCCGGACCCGCTCCCCGGTGCTGATCTTGCGGGTGGCGTCGGAGGTGCCCACGACGGCGGGGATGCCGAACTCGCGGGAGACCACCGCCGGGTGCGATGCCATCCCGCCGGCGTCGGTGACCAGACCGGAGATCTTGGTGAACAGCACCACCCAGGCGGGGCTGGTCATCCGGCAGACCACTATCTCGTCGCGCTGGACCTGCGAGAACTGCTCCGGCGAGAGCACCACGCGGGCGGTTCCCTCCACCACGCCGGTGGACGCGCCGAGCCCGTGCACCTGGTTCTCCACCGACGGTGGCTGGCGGTACACCTTCTCCGGGAACGCCCACAGGTTCAGGTACGGGAACGCGAGGTTCTCCTCGGTGGCGGTGCCGACCCAGTCCCGCGGCCGGGTCTCGTAGGCGTCCTCGCGAGCGTCCCGGCGGTCACCGACCAGGTCCTCGGCGTCGAAGGCGTTCGACCCGGCCATCAGCGCCCGCAGCTCGTTGTACCGCAGGTACATCACGTCCTCGGGGTCGTGCAGCCTCCCGGCCTCGACCAGCTTGCGGCCGATCGCAACCAGCACCAGCCGGACCCGGGCGTTGGTGCCCTGGTCGATGTAGAAGTGGTGGTCGGGGGTCAGCGGGTTCATCCGCAGGGACAGGTCGAGCGCCGCGGTGAGGCTCTCCACCTTGTCCGGGGCGATCCCGCCGAGGCACTCGGCCTTGGCCGCCTCGAGGTCCTCGGCGACCGCGGCGATCTCGGCCGGGTAGTCGTAGTCGGCCTCCAGGTAGCCGCGGACCGCCTCGACCACCGGGGTGGGGTCCTCGCGCCAGGTCCTGAACGCGAACTCGTGCGCCCACATCGACTTGAAGCCGTACTCGGCCTGGTAGGCCTCGATCTCCTTGGCCAGGAACGCCCGTCCCTCCTCGCTGGCCCGCAGCGCCGTGATCACGTCCGCGCCGGTCTCGCCGGTGTGGAACGCCTGCGCCACCGCGCCGCCGTCGCTCTTCACGGCCTCCTTGATCTTCCACAGCTCCTCGATGGAGTCCCAGTTCCGGTTCTCCGTGGAGGACTGCAGCCGACCCATCAGCGCGGAGTGGTCACCCGCGCCCTTCGCGTCGGCGATCGCCGCGTTGAGGTTCATGGTGGCCGAGAACTGGCTGAAGTTCAGCGTCCAGTGGATCGCCCAATGCCGCTCGTGCATGTCGATGGCGTCCTCGAGCAGGATCGCCAGGTCCACCAGCCTCGCGGCGTCGTAGTCGTAGGAGTCGAAGCGCTCGAAGTTCCGCCTGATCTCCGGCACCAGCCGGTCCCGCCACCAGCCGAGGAAGCTCTCCGCGTAGGTCGGCAGGGTCCAGGCCATGTAGCCGCCGATCTGCTCGGCGTAGGCCGCGTCCACCGGGACGCGCGGGGTGTACCGGGCGCCGTACTCGGTGGCCTCGGCGTGGAACCCGGTCTGCGCCGGGATCGCCGCGGTGTAGACGTAGCCGTTGATGATCTTGGCGATCCAGTCCGACGCGAACGGCGTCCCGAACCGGCGGAACATGTAGTCGCAGCGAAGCCACCACCCCCCGATGTCGGCGTACATCGGGCTGATCGGGTTCGGGATGTGCAGGTCGTCGTGCACCCACAGCAGCTCGCGCTGACCGTCCTCCCACTCGACCGGGAACTCGTCGTCGCCGAAGAACGTCGCGACTGGCTCGGTCATGGTGTCTCTCCTCGACGTTGCGGGGCGCCCCACCGACGCTCGATTATCGATAATCGGGGGTGACGGCGGTCACGTCAACCCCTTCGGGTGAGGATTCGCCGACGACGGAACCGCAGCCACGGCAGCTCCACGCTGGTGTCGAATGCAGAGGTGCCCCCGCAGCAGGTGCGTCACGACGTCCTCAGCTCAGGGGCAGCGGCCGGTTCTCGGTGATGGTCTTCATGACCAGAGTGGAGCTGAGTCGTTGGACTCCGGGCAGGGTGGCGAGGTGGTCGTCGTAGAGCTGCTGGAAGGCGGGCAGGTCGCGGGCGATGACGCGCAGGACGTAGTCGGGGGTCCCGAACAGCCGCTGGGCTTCCAGGATGTGCGGAGTCTCGACCACGGCTTCCTCGAACGCGTCCAGGGTGGCGCGGTCGGCACCGGTCATGGTGACGAAGACCAGTGCCTCGAAGGTCAGGCCGAGGGTCTTGCCGTCCAGCTGGGCTCGGTAGCCGGCGATGGCGCCGGACTGTTCCAGGGCCCGCAGTCGGCGGTGGCAGGGAGAGACGCTGAGCTGTACCCGTTCGGCCAGGTCGGTGATGGTGAGCCGCCCATCCCGTTGCAGCTCGGCAAGGATCTTGCGGTCAACGACGTCCACCGGCAAGAGTCTTCCACTGTTCGGGTGCTACGGGGCAAGAGTTGGAAGCACCTTTCGCCGGCTTGCGCCTACCCTCCTTTCCATGGACAACGGGCTGGTCGGTGCGTTCTGGCTGGTGTCGCTGCTGTTCGTGATCACCCCAGGGGCGGACTGGGCGTACACGGTCACCGCGGGCTTGCGATACCGGAGCGCGCTGCCGGCCATTGCCGGGCTGCTGACCGGGCATCTGCTTGCGACGCTCGCGGTCGCAGCCGGCGTGGCCGCGCTGATGGCCGGCGTACCGTTGCTGCTGACCGTCCTCACCGCGGTTGGTGCTGCCTACCTGATCTGGCTTGGGGTCAGCGGCTTCGCGGGTCCGGCGACGCCCCGGGCCGCAAACGAGACCGGCACCGACCCTGGGGCCTGTTCAGAGGCGCGGCAGGCGCTGAAGGGGCTCGGGGTGAGCGGCCTGAACCCCAAGGTGTTCCTGTTGTTCCTGGCCCTGCTGCCGCAGTTCACCGACCCGGACGGCGTCTGGCCACTGACGGCGCAGATCCTGTGCCTGGGGATGGTCCACGTCGCCAACTGCGCCGCGGTCTACATCGCCGTCGGCCTCACCGCCCGCGCCGTGCTCGGCGCCCGGCCCGCGGCAGCCCGCGCCGTCAGCCGCTTCTCCGGAGCCGCGACGGTCGGCATCGGAGCGTTCCTGCTGACCGAGCAGATCGCCCACTAGCCAAGGACCGGCCCGGGGAGGCTGCGGACAGCGACGACGGGGCCAGATCACGGCATCTGAGGAGGAGGTTCCATGCGCGAGCACACGTTCGACGAGCCGGGCGAGCAGGCCGGCGCTGACGTCGTCGCCCGGATCCAGGCCAGCTTCGACCGTCAGGGCCTGATGCGCCTTCTCGGCGCGGAGCTCACGCACGTCGCTCCCGGACGTGTGCGGATCACCCTGCCCCGTCGAGCTGAGGTGAGCCAGCAACACGGCTACGTGCACGCCGGCGCGACCAGCGCGATCGCCGACAGCGCCGGCGGCTACGCCGCCCTCACGTTGATGCCGAGCACCTCGGAGGTGCTGACCGTCGAGTACAAGCTCAACCTCCTCGCCGTCGCCGCCGGCGACCGCCTCACTGCGATCGGTACCGTGCTCAAGGCGGGCCGCACCCTGAGCGTCTGCCGGCTCGAGGTGTTCGCCGTCCAGGACGACGAGCAGAGACTGGTCGCCGCCGGCCAGCAGACCCTGATCAGTGCGCCCGTCGCATCCTCGCCGTCGCTCTGATCATCCGCGACGGCACCCCCCCAAGCCGGTGGCGTCCCACCTGCTCGGCCGAGCCTGGCTCACCGATGCAGCACAACTCCTCGGACGGCCCCGACGAGCTCGCCACCGAGCGCGTCGACACCACGATCGCCAGCGGCGCCGTCGTCACCCGAGACGGTCGTCTCCATGCCCCGCCGAGCACACGGGTGGGTCCGGCAAGGGCCCGTTGTCCGGAGAACCGGTGAGTGGGCCGGTCCCCCACCGGGAGCTGTCTCCGTGCAGGGTCCGTCTGCCCCGCCAGTGCGTCTCGGGCTTCTCGCTCCTGGTGTTGACACGCCGTCAGCTGGAACCGATTCCGCAGACCGTCGAGCGGAACAAGGCGGGTCTGGTTGCGTCTTCCGCGTCTCGATCACCAGACTCGCACCGTGACCAGGTCACTGACAGGGTGCGCCGCGGTGGTCGTGTCAGTCGCAATGCTGCTCACCTCCTGCGGTGGTGGATCGGAGGGTCCTCCGACCGCGAGCCCGACGCGTACCGCGAGCCTGGAGCCCACCCGGACACCGACGGGGCCCGATCAGACCAGAACACCAGACCGGTCCGAGAGTCCAACCGCAACGACTGAACCGCAACCAACGCGTACCCGCACACCAAGCCGCACGCCCAAGCCGACCCTCACTCCCGCGCCGACGCCTACCCCCAAGCCGACCCGCCCCCCCAGGCCGTCGCCTACCCGCGCCCCGACGCGGACCGCCAAGCCGACCCCCGCCCCAGCCACGACAAGCACGGCGACGGTTGCTTCGACGCCGACCGAGTCGCAGACCAGAGCAGCGTCGCCATCGCCGGGACCGACCGCTGCGGCGGCGTCCAGCGAGACCGGCGGGATGCCAACCTGGGGATGGTGGCTGCTGGGGTTGCTTGTCGTCGCTCTGGCCGCCGGCGTTCCACTCCTGGTGCGGCGGCGGAGACGCCGAGCCTGGGCCGCGGAGCTCAGCTCGACGGAGGCCGATGTGGCGTGGTTCGCCCACGAGCTCATACCCCAGCTGCGCCGGACCGGCTCCCGGACGCAGGCTGCGGCTGGCTGGGCCGTCGGATCCGCCCGCGCTGTGGCCACGGAGGACCGGCTCACCCTCCTGCAGGCGTCCGCTCCCAGCGAGGAGACGCGAAAGCGCGCCCGCGACCTACGCGACGCCGTACGCAAGGCTCGAGCCACCGTTGACGACTTGGTCGTGCGCACCCCAGACGACAACCCCGGGCTCGAACTCGACGCCGTCGCGGACGAGCTGGAAGCCGCACTCCGACCGCCCGAATCCGTATGAGTTGTCTACGGTGCGCCGGGGTGCCACTGCCTCGAAGAGGACCCTGCGGTTCCGCCCCGCTGGTGCCGAGTGCTGTCGCACTGTGTCCGCAGTGCGGGCCCTCGTCACTGGCGCTGGCTCTTCGGACGCCGCCAGGACGCTGAGGTTGATATCGTCAGCAAGCAGATGGGCGATGGTAGTCGATCCGAGGTTGGGGGCGGTATTGACTCGGCCCCCAACAGAGCCGAGGACGGCGCGAAGCGCCGCGTGCAGGCCGTTGCGCCGGCGGAGCCGGCGCCTTGATGGTGTACAGGCGTATCCAGCGACACGCAGGGCAACGGCTGCGGGCTCATTGTGGACGGCTTGGCGCAGACTCGCGAGAGTCGGGGGCGTGCCGCAAGGTCAGCGTGTGTGTCGTCGATGCTGGCGGTGAGTGCGGGCCATGACGAAGGCGATCAGTGCCAGCAGAGCGATCGATACGGGCGCCCATACGGTGCGTTCCGCGGGGCTGCGCGTCATGAGGTTGAGAATGACGGCGAGGACTGCGTAGAGCAGGGTGAACCAGGCAAGTGTCGTCCTGGCACGGCTTGGAAGGTGGGTGAGGACGCCGTGCCCGACCCTGGCGAGGATGGCGCCGGACATCAGTACTGTCATGACGGATGACACGGCTGCCACGACCCGTGCGGACGTGGCGAGTGTGCCGCTGGCACGTCCTCCCTGGGTGTACTCGCCCCACGGCGCGCCCACAACGAGCGCCGCGTGGAATGTGGCGACCATGCAGAGGAGGGCCGCGGCCGTCCACGCCGCCCGAACGGCGCCAGCATCTGGCGCGGCGTGACCGTCAGGAGCGTCGCGGCGGCCGGACAACGCCCCGTCGCTGGTGCGTAACCCGGTCATGCCGACCTCTCCACCAGAGGATGTGGTCCTACGCCCTGACTGTGCGTCCCCGCTGGTCGGGCCGCCATGGGCCAAGGGCCAGATCGGCGGTGACCCAGGTCACATGCAGCGTGCGGAGGTCGAAGAGAACACGGAGCCGACTGTGCCGCCGTACCTGGAGGTGTGGCGGTCGGTGCCGTTGGAGGTTCTTTCGCGGCTGGTCGGGCATTCGGAACGACGGTCACCGAGGCCGTGTGCCGGCATCAGATTCGCTCGGTTCTCCAGACGGGTGCGCAGGTCATGGACCGGCTGTCTGCGTCCACGGATGGTCAGCGGTAGTCACTCAGTTGGTTGCTCAGGGCCGGGGGGATGGGCGTGCAGCTGCGCCCCTGTGCTGGTGAAACCGCTGGTCAAGCGGTGGTTTGTGTGGTCGGGCTGACAGGATTTGAACCTGCGGCCTCTTCGTCCCGAACGAAGCGCGCTACCAAACTGCGCCACAGCCCGATGCCCCGGGATCGTCCCGGGCCTCGGGGAGTCTACCCGAGCGGGTTGGGCGGGCAGAAACCCGACAGAACGAGCCGTGGTCGGGTCCACGCCAACCACCGGCGTCTGGCAGGGTCCCAGCCCTCGTGCCGGTGGTTTCGAGACGGGCTCGCAAGCTCGCCCTCCTCAACCACCGGGGATGGGCTCGCTCCCTGGTTCCTGAGGAGGGCGACGAAGGAGCCCGTCTCGAGGGGCGCCCTCCTCGACCACCGGCTGTGGTTTCGAGACGGGCTCGCTCCGCGGTTCCTGAGGAGGGCGACGAAGGAGCCCTTCTCGAAGGGCGCCCTCCTCGACCACCGGCTGAGGGCGGGACATGACCCGGTCAGGTGAAGGTGAGCAGGGTCGCGGAGGGGCGGCAGCAGAACCGCACGGGGGAGTACGGGGACGTGCCCGCGCCGGCGGAGACGTGCAGCCAGCAGGAGCCGGGATCGCCGGGGACGGACCCGGCCGGGTGGCGGCTGAGGCCGCTGGCGCGCCGCCGGTCGATGTCGCAGTTGGTGACGATCGCCCGGCCGCCCGGTAGGCAGAGCTGCCCCCCATGGGTGTGGCCGGCGAGGATCGCGTCGTACCCGTCGGCCGCGAAGCGGTCCAGCACCCGTAGGTACGGCGCGTGGCTGACCGCGAGCCTGAGGTCGGCGGCCGGGTCGGCCGGTCCGGCAACGGCGTCGAGGTCGTCATAGCCCAGATGCGGGTCGTCGACACCGGCGAAGGAGATCGCCATGCCGCCGGCCTCGAACAACGTCCGGTGGTTCGACAGGTCTGCCCAGCCCCCGCGGCGCAGACCGGTGCGCAGGTCGCGCCAGGGCAGCTGCCGGGTGCCGGTCCGGCGCGTGCCGTCGTCGGGCAGCAGGTAGCCGGCGGGGTTGCGGACCGTCGGCGCGAAGTAGTCGTTGGACCCGAGCACGAACACGCCGGGCAGGTCCAGCAGCTCACCGAGATCGTCCAGCAGCACCGGGACGGCGTGCTGGTGCGCGATGCTGTCGCCGGTGTTGACCACCAGGTCCGGCCGGAGTGCGGCCAGCCCGCGCAGCCACGCGCGCTTGCGGTGCTGGTGCGGCGTGAGGTGCAGGTCTGAGATGTGCAGCACCCGCAGCGGCCGCGCCCCGCGGGGCAGGACCGGAACGTTCACGCGGTGCACGGTGAACCAGCGGGCCTCCCACCAGGCGTAGCCGAGCCCGGCGGCGCCGACGGCCGAGGTCGTCGCCAGCGCCCTGCGGGCGGCCTTCGCAGCAGCGGATCCCATGCGCACAAGGCTGCCACAATGGCCCCATGAGCGACCTGAAGGACCGGCTCCGCGCCGATCTGACCACCGCCATCAAGGATCGCGACGCCCTGCGGTCCTCCACGCTGCGGATGGTGCTGACCGCGGTCACCAACGCCGAGGTCGCCGGCAAGCAGGCCCGGGAGCTCAGCGACGACGACGTGGTCGCGGTGCTCAGCTCGGAGGCGAAGAAGCGCCGCGAGGCGGCCGAGGCATTCCAGGACGCGGGGCGCACCGACAGCGCGGCCAGAGAACGGGCCGAGGCCGAGGTGATCGCGACCTACCTGCCCGCCCCGCTGACTCCCGACGAGATCAGCCGGCTGGTCGAGGCGGCCATCGCCGACGCCGGAGCGACCGGGGAGGGCAGGCGCGCGATGGGCAAGGTGATGGGCCGGCTCCAGCCACAGGTTCGCGGTCGCGCCGACGGTGGCGCCGTCGCGGCAGAGGTGCGTCGACAGCTCGGCTGACGGGAGGCGGGCTCACCCGCGGCCCCGGCCTCCGCCGTTGCCCCCCTTGCCCTTCTTCCCCTTGTCGGGCTTGGGCTTGGGCTTCGGCTTGGGCGGCACGTACGGCGTGCCGTCGGAGACGTAGATGGTCACCGAGCTGCCGGTGCCGATCAGCGAACCGGCGCCCGGCGAGGTGTACGCCACCGTCCCGTAGGAGTACCCCGAGTCGACCAGCGGCCCGATGGTGGGCAGGAACCCGGCGCGGCGCAGCTGCGCGGCCGCAGACGAGGGAGCCATCCCGTAGAGGCTCGGCACGGTGACCTGACGGCCCTTGATCGTGGTGGGGTCCGGCTCGTGGAAGTCGGTGGCGGGCACCATGTCCTGCACGGCCTTCATCGCGTCGCCCCAGATCGGGCCGGCCTGGGTCGACCCGAACGCGCGGGAGATGTAGCTGCCCCCCACGATCTGGCCGTTGAGCGTGATCGGCTGGCCCACGCTGTTGGCACCGGCGAGCATGGCGGACGCGGCGAGGTGCGGCGTGTAGCCGTCGTACCAGACCGCCATGTTGTCCTGGATGGTGCCGGTCTTGGCCGCGGACGGCTTGTCCAGAGCCAGCCCGTTCTGCGCACCGAAGCCGTGCGTCTGCACGCCCTTGAGGATGTCGTTGACCGCGTCGGCGACGTCCTCGGACAGCACCCGCTTGCACTCGCCGGGGTAGTCGGCGACCAGCTTGCCGGAGCGGCTCAGGATCCGGCTGACCGGGCGGGGCTCGCAGTACTCCCCGCGCGCGGCGAACGTCGCGTAGACGCTGGCCATCGTGAGCGGGTCGGTGCTGGTGACGCCGAGGGTGAACGGCCCGACGACGTCGCGCTCGGGCACCACCACGCCCATCTCGCGGGCCAGCCGCACCGGCTGGCACAGGCCGGTGCGCAGCTCGAGCTGGGCGTAGAAGGTGTTCACCGACTCCTGGGTGCCGGAGTAGAGGTCGTAGGTGCCCTGACCCGTGGAGTTGCTGGGGTTCCAGGTGTCCGCGCTGGCCAGGTTGCCGTCGCAGACGCGGTACTGGCTGGCCGGGATGCTGATCGACTGTGGCGCCCTGATCTTGGTGTTGAGCGGCACCCCCTGGTCGATCGCGGAGGCGAGCACGAACACCTTGAACGTGGAGCCGGCCTGGAAGCCGCCCGAGTCGCCGTACTTCTTGGGGACGACGTAGTTGAGGTAGGTCTGGCCGAGCTTGCGGTTGTTCCCCATCGGCCGGGACTGCGAGATCGCCCGCACCTCGCCGGTGCCGGGCACGACGATGGCCAGCCCACCGATCGCCTGGTCCGTCGGGTCGACGTGGTCGCGTACGGCGGTGTCCGCGGCGTTCTGCATGAAGGGGCGCATCGTCGTCTGGATCGTCAGCCCGCCGGCGTTCAGCAGGCGACGCCGGGCCTCGATGGTGCGGCCGAGCCGTTCGTCGTCCAGCAGGTACTCGCGCACGAAGTCGCAGAAGAACGGTGCCACCGAGCGCACGCAGCCGTTGTTGTTGCGGGTGATGCGCAGCCGCACGGGCTTCGCCTTGGCCCGTCGCGCCTCGGTGGTGGAGATGACGTTGAGCTCGGCCATCCGGTTCAGCACCACGTCGCGCCGCTCCCGCGCCTGGGCCGGGTTGTTGGTCGGGTCGTACTTCGTCGGGTTCTGCACCAGCCCCGCCAGCGTGGCCGCCTCGGCCAGCGTGAGCTTGCTGGCCGGCTTGGAGAAGTAGTGCCACGAGGCCGCCTCGATGCCGTAGGCACCGTCACCGAAGTAGGAGACGTTGAGGTAGCGCTCGAGGATCCAGTCCTTGGAGAACCGCTCCTCGAAGGCGATCGCGTAGCGCAGCTCGTTGAACTTGCGCTCGTAGGTGTCGGCCTGCGCGGCCGCGACCTCCTCCTGCGTCTTCGCCTGGTTGATCAGCGTCTGCTTGACCATCTGCTGGGTGATCGAAGAGCCGCCCTGGACGACGCCGGAGTTGGCCTGGTTGGTGATGAACGCCCGCAGCGTGCCCTTGAGGTCCAGCGCGCCGTGCTCGTAGAACCGGTAGTCCTCGATGGCCACGATCGCCTTGCGCATGATCAGCGCCACCTTGTTGAGCGGCACGTTGACCCGGTTCTGGTCGTACCACATCGCCATCAGGCTGCCGTCGGCGGCGAGCACCCGGGTGCGCTGGGGCAGTGGCTCGGCTTCCAGCTCGCTGGGCAGCTGGTCCATGCTCTCGGCGACCGCGCGAGCCCCGAGCCCCCCGACGGCCGCGAACGGGATGGCCAGCCCGGCGGCGAGCAGCCCGATCACGACGGCGACCGCTACCATCACCGACAGGTGCGAGAGCACCTTCCCGAACCCCACGTGGTCGCGGCGCGAGCCCTCGTCAGGGCGGCGACCGTCGTCACGGGGCTTGCGAGACATGCCCCTCAGGGTACGGGAGGGCGTCGGCGCAGCCTAAACGATGCGCCCAGTCGTGACCGCCGTCACGATCTCCCGGGAGTCCGGTGGTCCGGTAGCCCGATCGGACCATCGCGAGTGCTCCCACGGTGTCTGTTATGCGCCGCTGCTCACCCTTTACCTTTGTCTTGTGGGGATTGTCCTCGCCGGCCTGTTTGGGAGACCAGGCCGCGTGTAGGGGGGTACGTCGATGACGTGGAACGACGACTGGGCTATGCGCGCCCAGTGCAACCAGGCCTGCCCGGACGACCTGTTCGTCCGAGGCGCGGCCCAGAACAAGGCGAAGCAGTTGTGCTCGGGGTGCCCGGTGCGCACCGAGTGCCTCGCCGAGGCCCTGGACAACCGGATCGAGTGGGGAGTCTGGGGCGGGATGACCGAGCGTGAGCGGCGTGCGCTGCTGCGCCGGCGCCCCAACGTGACCTCCTGGAAGCGACTGCTCCAGGCCGGTCGCGAGGGCGTCGAGCCTGCGGTCAGCGCCTGACGCGTCAGGCTCGGGTCACGCGGCGCCGAGCAGCGCGCCGATCCGGCGTAGGCCGGCCAGGTCGTGTACGTCGGAGGGTAGAGCCGGCACGACCACCGTCGGCACGCCCGGATGGGCTGCGGCGAAGCGCTGCCGCAGCCGGGTCTCGCGGGCGACCAGGCGGAGCCGGTCCGCGTGCAGGCGAAGCAGCCCGGCGGTGAGCCCGGGCACGTCGGAGGACTGCGACGTGCCGTCGCTCTCCAGCCGCTCGGCGGCGGCGATGGCCTGCTCGGCCGACAGCGAGCCGCCGGCGAGGCCGGCCCGGTTCACCACCAGGCCGGCCAGCGGCATCTCCTCGCCGGCCAGCCGCTCGACGAAGAAGGCTGCCTCGCGCAGCGCGTCGGCCTCGGGCGACGCGACGACCAGGAACGCTGTCTGGTCGTCCTGCAGCATCTCGAAGGTCTTCTGCGCGCGCTGGCGGAACCCGCCGAACAACGTGTCGAACGCGGCCACGAACATCTGCAGGTCCTTGAGCACCTGCGCGCCGACGATCTTGGCCATCGTGTTGGTCACCGCGCTGAACCCCGCGGTCATCAACCGCGCCGGACCCCGCGCGGGGGCCAGCAGCAGCCGGATGAACCGGCCGTCGAGGAAGCCCGCGAGCCGCTCGGGGGCGTCCAGGAAGTCCAGCGCAGACCGGGCGGGTGGGGTGTCCACGACGATCAGGTCCCAGCGCCCGGTCCCCGCCGACATGCGGCGCAGCTGGCCGAGCTTCTCCATCGCCATGTACTCCTGGGTGCCGGCGAACGAGGAGGACAGCGCCACGTAGAACGGGTTGGCCAGGATCTGCGCCGCCTTCTCCGGGCTGGCCTGCGACTCCACCACCTCGTCGAAGGTGCGCTTCATGTCCAGCATCATCGCGTCCAGCGAGCCGCCGGACGCCCCGTCGACCCCCGGCACCGGCCGAGGCTCGTTGTCGAGCCGCTCGATGCCCATCGCCTGCGCCAGCCGGCGCGCTGGGTCGATGGTCAGCACGACCACCTTGCGCCCGCGCTCGGCCGCGCGCAGCGCCAGCGCGGCGGCGGTCGTGGTCTTGCCGACCCCGCCGGAGCCGCAGCACACGACCACCTGCGTCGCCGGGTCCGTCAGCAGGTCGTCGACCGCCAGCGGCGGCGCGCCCACACTGCGCGAGGCGAGCGGACCGACCCTCGCCGCCGCCCTCGTCACGACAGACCCTGGTCGCGCAGGTCGAGCGCCAGCTCGTACAGGCCGCCCAGGTCGATCCCGTCGGCAAGCTGGGTGAGCTCGTACGTCGGGCGCTCCAGCGCGGCGATGCGCTCACGCTGCTCGTCCTCGAGCTGCCGGCGCTCGGCGTGCTCGCGGGCCTCGGTGAACAGCACGTCGACCAGCTCCTCGGTCACCTCGACCCCGGCCGCGCCCAGCTCGGCCGACACCAGGTCCCGCGGCAGCGCGTCGTCGAGCGCCTGCTTCCGCGCCGGGTCGTCCAGCATCCTCGGCCGGACCAGGTTGACCACCACGCCGCCGACCGGCAGGCCGGCCGCGGTGAGCTCGGAGATGCCGTCACCGGTCTCCTGGACGGGCATGTCCTCCAGGACGGTGACCAGGTGCACGGCCGTGCGGCGCGAGGTGAGCAGCCGCATCACCTTCTCGGTCTGGCCCTTGACCGCACCGACCCTGGCCAGGTCGCCGAACTCCTCGTTGACGTTGAGGAACTGCGCGATGCGACCGGTCGGCGGCGCGTCGAGCACCACGGCGTCGTACACCCGGGCGTCCTTGTGCCGCCGGTTGCGGTCGACCGCCTCGTAGACCTTGCCGGTGATCAGGACGTCCCGCAGGCCCGGCGCGATGGTGGTGGCGAAGTCGATGACACCGAAGCGGTCGAGCGCGTTGCCGGCCCGGCGACCCAGTCGGTAGTAGAGCGCGAGGTACTCCAGCATCGCCGACTCCGGGTCGATGGCCAGCGCGTAGACGTCGCCGCCCTCGTCCGGCCCCTGCGCGATGCGGCGCTCCTCGTAGGGAAGCGGTGGCACGTCGAAGAGCTGCGCGATGCCCTGGCGGCCCTCGACCTCGCAGAGCAGGACCTGCTTGCCCCTCGACGCGAGCGCCAGCGCGAGCGCCGCCGCCACGGTGGTCTTGCCGGTGCCGCCCTTGCCCGTGACGATGTGGAGCTGCACGCGGGGCCAGTCGGTCTCTCCGGTGCCCGTCATAGGCAGGAGGGTACCCAGCGCCGTCGGGCCGCCTCACCCCTGCTCGACCGCCCGCAGCAGGTCCGGCCACGCGCCGGAGCCCGGGTCGATGAGCCCGAAGTGGTCCACGCCGGGCAGCTCGCGCAGGACCACGCCGGGACGCTCGCGGGCCCACTCGCTGTTCTCCAGCGGCACCCGGTCGTCGCGGGTCCCGTGCAGCACCACGACCGGTACGCCGCCGGTGCGCGGACGGCCGAGCAGCGCCGCCGGGTCGGCCCGGGCGTAGTCGACCTGGTCCGGCCCCCCGCCCATGAACGCGCGCACCGCGCCGTCGCCCAGGTCGCGTCGGAACGCGTCGACCAGGTCGCCGACCGGGGCCAGCGCGACGACCCGGCGCAGGGAGAGGTCGTCGCGCAGGTCCTGCACGGCCAGCCACAGCGCCAGGTGCCCGCCCGCCGAGTGGCCCACCACGGTCGCGCCCGGCGGGCCACCCAGACCGAGCTCACCTAGCAGCCGCGGGAGCCGGCGCGTTGCGGCGAGCACGTCGTCGGTGGTGGCCGGGAACCCGCCCCCCGCACCGGTGCGCCGGTACTCCGGCGTCGCGACGACGAACCCCCGGCCGGCCAGCGCCTCGGCCAGGGGCCGGGTGTGCCGCCGGTCCCACGCCGCGCGCCAGAAGCCGCCGTGCAGCAGCACCAGGAGCGGGCCGCCCAGCCGGCCCTCCGGAAGGTGCACGTCCACGACCCCGTCGTCGTGGTCGGCGTACCGCAGGACCAGGTCTGGAAGCCGCGCCGGCCGGCTGAGCACGTCGTGGTCGGACACCCGGCCAGCCTAGGAGCCAGTCCCGGAGGCCCAGGAGCGAGCTTGCGAGCCAGTCTCGGTGGTTGAGGAGCGAGTTTGCGAGCCAGTCTCGGTGGTTGAGGGGCGAGCTTGCGAGCCAGTCCCGGTGGTTGAGGAGCGAGCTTGCGAGCGTCTCGAAACCACCGGCGTCGGGCGGTTTCTGTGCCCGGCCACTGGTGCCGGTCACCGGCCGGTGACGATGCGGGGGATCATGACGCCATGGCGCTGGCCGTCTGCCTGCTGTTCGACCGCCGCACCGACGAGGTCATCCGTCGGCTCTGGCGCCGGCTGGAGGACCGCGGCGTCACCACCCTCCTGACCCACACCCACGGCCACCACGTCCCGCACCTCACCCTCGCGTCATTGCGCAGCTACGACGCCGACGCGGTCGCGCTCGCGCTGGGCGGGCTCCCGGCCCGCGAGCCGCTGCCCGTCCACCTGGACGCGCTCGGCGTCTTCCGCCGCAGCCGCTGCTGGCTCGCTCCGGCCGTCCCGCTCGACCTCGCCGAGCGGCAGGCGGCCGTCGTCGCGGCGGTCACCGGCACCGGAGCGGACCTGCACCTGCACTACCGGCCGGGCACCTGGACGCCGCACGTGACGCTGGCGCCCCGACTGCACCTGCGCGACCTTCCCGGCGTCGCCGCCGACGTCAACGAGGTGCTGCCCGTGGCCGGTACGACGACGGAGGCCGTCCTCATCGACACCAGCACCGGCGCGAGACGGAGCCTGCCGCACCTGCTGTGAGCCTCGACCGACCGGGACGGCGGGATCGGCCGAGGCGGCTGCCGGACGCGGCGGAGCGGCTCAGTCTTCGCCGCGGCCAGGGCCCGCACCCGCCTGCTGGTCGGCCTCCTGGCCGGTGTTGTGCTCGCGGACGAACTCGCGGGTCTCGGCGTACATGCGCTCGATGAACGCCTCGAGCTCGGTGGTCTCGACCCGCCACTGCCCGCGGCCGCCGAGCTTGATCGCGACCAGGTCGCCCCGGCGGACCAAGGCGGTGACCTGCGCCAGCGACGTGTTGAGCACCTCGGCCACGTCGGTCAGCGTGAGAAACCGGGGTCCGTCGGGCATGCGGCCAACTATGACACCGTTTGCCGCGGCGGCTGCGTGTTCGCGTCGCTTTGCCTGTGGAGAAGTGCGGGTCGCCGTCTTTCTATGTGGAAAACCCGGGGGCGGGCACAACCACGGCGCGTGCGGAGGTCATCATGGGTCGCGATGAGCGTCTTCACCAGCCCCCGCCGCGGGCCCGCCGGCCCGTCCGCCCCCGTCCCCGCCGCGCCCGACCTGGTCTCGCCGCCGGCCTCTCGGCACCGTCGACGGCAGTGGCGGGACCCCCGGCTCGTCGTCGGTCTGGTCATCGTGCTCGGGTCGGTGCTGCTCGGGGCGCGCCTGCTCGGCGGGGCGGACGACACCGTGCCGGTCTACCGTGCGACCGGGCAGCTGGCTGCCGGACAGCGGCTGGGCTCCGGCGACGTGACCGAGGCGTCGGTGCGGTTCGCCTCGCCCCAGGACGCGGACCGGTACGTCGAGACGAGCGACGAGCTGCCCGAGGGCGCCGTCCTGCTCCGCGACGTGGGCGCCGGCGAGCTGCTGCCGCGCAGCGTGCTCGGCGCACCCGGGTCGGCGACCCTCACCGAGGTGCCCCTCGCGGTCGCCGCCGACGCCGTTCCCGACGCCGTCGGGCGCGGCAGCGTCGTCGATGTCTGGGTCACCCCGCCGGAGGGCGCCGACGGCCGGACCGGGCAGGCGGTCCTCGTGCTCGACGACGTCCCGGTCCTCTCCGCGCCGGTCACCGCCACGGCGCTGGGCCCGGAGACCACGCGACAGGTGGTCGTCGGCGTCGACGAGTCGTCCACCCGGCTGGCGCCGGTGCTGGCTCGCATCACCGCGGGCGCGGTCGTGGTCACCGGTCAGGCCGCCGGATGACCGGTCCGAGCCGGGTTGCGGTGCTGGTCGCCGCGGGCGGGGCGGGCTGGGAGACCGCGGTCCTGGAACGCATCGCGGCAGCCGGTCCCGCCGTCGTACTGGTGAAGCGGTGCGTGGACCTGCCCGACCTGCTGGCCACGGCGGCGACCGGCACGGCCCAGGTCGCCGTCCTGTCCGGCCGGCTGTCGGGGCTGGATGCCGACAGCGTGGCCCGCCTGGCCCGCCTCGGAGTCGGCCCCGTCGTGGTCACGGAGCGCGTGGAACCAGGCCAGGACCGGCTCCGCCGCTGGGGTGTCGACGCGGTGCTCACCGGTCCCGACCTCGACCCCCTGCTCGACCTGCTGACCAGCGCCGCGGCCGGCGTGGCGAAGGGGCCGCACGGGACCGGCCGGGGCGCACGCGGGGACGACCTCACCGCGGCGCTCGACGGTGACCTGGGCGGTGACCTGGATGGGGCCTATGCGGAGCTGTTGCGGCTCGAACGCGCCGCGGAGGCTCCCACCCGGGGCCGGCTGCTGACGGTGTGGGGACCCATGGGCAGTCCTGGACGCACCACGGTCGCGGTGGGGCTGGCGGCCGAGCTCGGTGCTCGAGGCACCAGTGCGCTGCTGCTGGACGTGGACCCGTACGGCGGCGCGGTGGCACAGCATCTGGGCCTGACCGACGAGGTTTCGGGGCTGCTGGCCGCCGCCCGGTTGGCCAACGGCGGCCAGCTGGACCTGGTCCGGCTGACCGGGCTGGCCCGCCGGTCCGGAGCGGGGCTGCGCGTGCTCACCGGCCTGCCTCGGCCCGACCGCTGGGCGGAGGTCCGGCCGCAGGCGTTCACCGACCTGCTGGACCTCGCCACGCGGCTCGACCCGCTCGTCGTGGTCGACGCCGGACCCGGGATCGACCGGGAGCCGCCCGACCCCTTCGACCCGGCGCCGTCGCGCCACGACATGACCCTTGCGGCGCTGACCGATGCCGACCAGCTGGTCGCCGTCGGGTCTGCCGACCCGGTGGGGCTGACCAAGCTGGCGCGCGGCCTGCTCGAGCTGGTCGACGTCCGTCCCGCCGGCCCGGACGTCGTGGTGGTCAACCGGATGCGGTCCAGCCTGGGCTGGTCCGAACGCGAGCTGGTCGCGATGGTGGAGCAGATCGCGCCGCGTGCCGGGGTGTGCTTCCTGCCCGACGACCGGGCCGGCGCCGACCGCGCCCTGGTGGCCGGGCGGAGCCTGGTCGAATGCGGCGAGTCGCCGCTGCGAAGGGCGGTGTCCGACCTGGCCGACCTGGTCACCGGCGCGCCGGCTCCGGTGCCCACCCGCAGGGGCCGGCTGCGCGGCGCGGCTCGCCGCTGACCGCCGACGCTCGGCGCACCAGGATTGACGGCTGGGCCCACCAGCATCGACGGCTCGGCCCACCAAGATTGACGGCTCGACCCACCAGGATTGACGGCTCGACCGGAGACAGCGGCGGGTTCGAGATGCAGGGGGGGGTCAGGCGCTGAGCAGGAGGTAGAGGCCGCCGACGGTGTAGAGCACCATCACGGCCAGGAGCGGGAGCTGGCCGGTGAGCTGGTGGCGGCGGGGGAGCAGGCGGATCGCGCGGTCGTGGGAGGAGACCACGGCGAGCACGTGGCCGGTGACGATGGCCAGGACCTTGACCACGGCCAGGAAGGTCTGGTGGAGGGACAGGAAGTACCACACCTGCCAGTCCGCGGTCCCGAGCAGGTTCGCGCCCTCGACCATCGGGTCGCTGAGGTAGGTGAGGGTCTGCATCCCGACCTCGACCAGGTAGCTCAGGTAGTGGGCGACCACGTAGCCGGCCACGATGGGCACCAGGGAGTGCGCGAACAGCGTGGGCAGCGACCATCGCGACGTCCCGGCCTGGATCCCGGTGAGCATGCAGGCGAGCGCGAACAGCCCGGTGACCCCGAGGCAGAAGCCGGCCAGGGTCACCGTGTCCAGCAGCACCAGGTCCACGTCCCGGCCCTGGACGAACCGCACCCAGGTCCCCGACCCGGAGAAGCTGTCGAAGGCCGTGCTGCCCAGCAGCACTCCGACCACGGCGAGCAGGCCGGGGACGGGCGGGGTCCCGTCGAGGTTGGCCAGGGGCGAGCGGACCACCCGGGTGCCTTCGGCCGTCCGGCCCCACACCGAGAGCCGGCCGAGCAGCGTCGAGTACGCCTCGAACGGGTCGGCGGCGGCGAACCAGCGGTCGCCGACCAGCATCGCGCCGACCAGGACGACCACCGCGTACACCGCGAACCACAGCCGGACCGGGGCGAGGTACGTCGCGTCCGGCGAGACCAGCTCTAGCCACACGAACGAGAACAGCCCCAGCGCGGCCGGCCAGAGGCCGACCCGGGCCGGCAGCGCGACCAGGCCGCGGTGGGGGTCGTGGCCCAGCAGCCGGCAGACCAGCCGGTGCAGGGTGCGGAGCGGGTTGACCGCCCGGTAGACCGAGCCGAACAGCAGCGACGCCGGGACGATGCCGACCCAGAGCAGCACGTAGACCACGCCGAACGTCGGGTTGGTCACCCGGTCGGGTCCCGCGAGCGCCGCCCACGAGACGTACGCCGCGAACGCGAGGCCGACCAGCCGCAGGGTCCAGGCCAGCTCCGGCCCGTCGACCACGCGCACCGCCCAGGCCGGCAGGGCCCGGCCCTGCGTCGCCGCGTCGTAGCGGGGGCTGCGCCAGGCGACCGCCAGCACCACGAAGGACACCGCGAGTGCCGCCGCCCCGCCGGCCAGCGCGTACTCGAACGGGATGGGCAGGTCGGCGGCCCCCCCGATGCCGTGGGTGAAGATCATCGCCTGCCGGTGCGCTCCTCCCGGGCCGTCGCGCCGGGCCCGCCATGCCAGAATCGCATGGCGA
>JBIOUF010000274.1:0-2142 GCA_044866695.1 Nocardioidaceae bacterium
GCTGCCGCGCCGATCCGGGTCAGGTCGTCGGCAAGCCGCGCGTCGCGGTCCTGGTGGGAGGGGATCAGCCAGGCGTAGAGCCGGTCGAGCAGCCATGGCGCGCGGAGCACGGTGAACGACTGGGTGATCACAGTCCCCTCTGGCGCGGGCGCCAGCTCGATCCGCCACTGGGTGCTGTCGGGGTAGCGCCACGTGGGGACCGTCCGCCACACCAGCTCGTGAGGCTCGTCGACCGCGACGACCTCCGCCGTCCGGCTCCAGCGCAGCCATCCGGCCCGGTTGCGGCCACGGAACCGCGCCCCCGTGGCCGGCGCGCGAGCCCCGTCCAGCCAGTGGGCCGAACGGCACTCGTGGCTCCACTCACCGACCCGCGTGACGTCGGCCACCACGCGCCACACGTCCCGGACGTCGGCGTCGACGACCACCTCGACCCTGCCGCTCTTCTGGACCTGGCTCACGATGCTCCTCCTCCCCTTGCCTGCTCGGCGAGCAGCCGGCCGAGCGTCTCCCTCACCCACTCCTGGTACCGGCGGGTGCTCCACCCGGCGATGCCCGTGAGGAGATGGAAGACGTCGACACCGGTGACCGCCCACACCCCGTCTCGTACGTCGGGGTCGACGCGGCGACCGGTGACCAGCTCGGTGGCCTGCTTCACGTTGACCCGGCGCCGGTTCTCGGCCTGGACGAGCCTCTCGGCCAGCGCCGGCTCGCTGACAGCCGCCTCGCCGAGCGCCCTGCGCAGCCCGCAGATGCGCCGGTTGATGTCGGTGACGAGCTGCGCGGCGGCGGCAACGCGGGCTTCGAAGCTGCCGGCGGACAGCGCCGCGAACTCGGGGCGCTGCGCCAGCGGGACGGGCTCGACGTCGCCGACGACGCCCACGTCGATGGCCGCCATCAGCAGCTCGCTCTTGGACCCGAAGTTGGCGTACACCGTCTCGACGGCGACCCCAGCCTCCCGGGCGACGTCCCGCATCCCGGTCGCGGCCCAGCCCTGGGTCTCGAACAGCGTGCTGGCCGCGGACAGCACCAGCTCGCGGGTCTCCGCCGCCTGCTGCTGCCGCCGCGGCGACCGGTAGGCCCGGCGCTCCCGGCTGGGAGAGGGGACCGTCAACGAACAGCGCTCTTCTGTGGGGACCCCTCAGGCGTCCACCGCGCCCGCGCGCTCCGGCGGTAGGCGCGGCCGAAGCCGTGCAGCAGGACGAACCGCGCCACCGGCGGCACCTTGCGCACGACGACGTCGTACCCCTCCGGGTCGATGCCCTCGAGCAGCCAGTGCCCCTCCATGCCGAGCTGCCGCATCGACTTGGGCTTGATGTTGTACTCCTGCTCGACCGCGTCCCACTCCCGCTCGGTGATGCTGGCCGAGACGACCGGCATGGCGTCGGCCACCTCGCGGTCCAGGTGTGGGACCAGTACGTCGGCGAGCCGGTCGAGGGCCTCGACCAGCTCCGCACGCGGCGGGTCCGCCGCCGTGGCCGTGTACGCGCGGGCCGCCGCGGTGACCGCCTCCGCCGCGTGCGAGATCCGCGCGTGGTCGGCCTCGAGCGAGTCGAGCAGCTCGGCGGCCGCGGGGTTGCGCCGCCGGACGAGTGGCCACAGGCCGTCGTCCTCGCCGGTGTGGTGCGCGTGCAGGAACTTGATCATCCACGTCACGTGCTCCCCCAGCGCCCGCCGCTGTCTGCCCTGGGGAGCCGGCGAGGCGGCCAGCACCTCCCGTGCCCGCAGCAGGTCGCGCTTCAGCGCGGAGTGGACGATCCCCATCATCCGGGTGTCGGCTGGGGCATCACGTCTGGTCATGGCACTCGCCTCCGGGGAACAGGGTAGAACGCACTACGATTGAACACAAGATCGTTCTAGCGAAAAAGCCGGTACGTCGGCGAGTCGGGCTGCAGCTCCGCGGTCCTGGGACCGGTCGCCACACGCGCGGTGCACGCTGCTGCATGGGGGGCGGCCTCGCAAGGACCGGGCAGGCGTCACAAACCCCGGTACGCCGCGCGCCGGTGGTCGATTCGCAGGACGACCACCTCGTTGGCGACCTCATTGATGCGATACAGGACGCGGTAGGTGCCGCGACGCGCGGAGTGAATGCCGCCGAGCTCTCCGCGCAGTGGCTTGCCGACCCGGTGCGGGTTGCCGATCAGG
>JBIOUF010000275.1:0-24789 GCA_044866695.1 Nocardioidaceae bacterium
CTGGTCGGCGAGACGGTCGCCGAGCAGCTGCGAGCGGGCGGGGTCGATCCCGACACGGCGCAGTGGGACGCGTGGCGCCGCAACGACGGCCGGTGGACGCTGGTCGTCGAGTACCGGTGCGGCGACAGCGTGCGCCGGGCGGAGTTCGGGTACGACGCCGCGGGCCGCTACGTCGTCGCGGAGGACGACGACAGCCGGCGTCTGGTCGGCGAGACGGGTCCCCGCCGAAGCGCTCGGCCCGTCGAGGCCACCGGCGCCGGCACCGCGGCCGGCGTCCCGGCCGGTTCCCCGGTGGTGGCCGACACCGGCTCCGAGGACCCCGGCCAGCTGGCGCTGGGCACCGACGCGATCGAGCTGGTCACCGGCCGGCCCGAGCCGCGCGACGCGCCCCCAGGCCCGGGCGACGACCCCACCACGGACCTGACCGCCACGGTTGCCGTGGTGCGGGCCCTCTCCGCCGGCCCGCCGGTGGAGGACTCGACCGGTCCCGACACCGGAGACCCGGCGGTCCAGGCACCGCCCGAGCCCGGCCCCGCTCCGACCCGGAAGCCTCGCCCCGCCCGCCGGCCCGAACCCCGTGCCGCCCGGCGCTCGCGCGGCCGAGCCGCCGTGCCGAGCTGGGACGAGATCATGTTCGGCTCGGGCCAGGCCGACTGACCCCAGGCCCGGGACGGCGCTCCTCCCGGGCCGGCGCGTCCGCAGCGGCTGCTCACGCCTCCGTCGTGCGCGCGGGACGAGAGGCCGCAAAGGCGTAGAGCCCCGCGGCAGCGACGAGCAGCCCGCCGAGGATCCCGATGAACCCGCCGGCCCGGGTGTTGCCCGGCTCCCCGATGCCGTTCGCCGAGGCGAGGACGATGCCCAGGTAGCGCAGCGCCAGCCCGAGGCCGGACGCGACCAGGACGCCGGCCGCGAAGCGGCACCATCCGCGCAAGGCGAGCACCCCGACGAGCGCGAGGACGCAGCCGCACGCCGCGCCGAAGAAGTACTCGCCGTATCCCTCGTCGAGCTCGGTGAGCAGCGAGCTGTAGCCGTCGTACCTCACGCCCAGGGCGACGACCGCCGTGCCGACACCACCGACCCCGAGCACGAGTGCCTCGACGCCGACCCGGCCGGCTTTGGCGGTCGGCAGCGCGGTGCGGAGGCAGTCGACCCCGGCCGCGGCGGTCAGCAGGGAGCCGGCCAGCGCCACCAGGGCCCAGCCCACCGCTGCGCCGCCGACCCAGCGCCCCGAGAACGCGGCGAGCGCCAGGGCGCTGACCGTGCCCGAGGCCCCCACGACGAGGAGCGCGCCGGCCCCGACGGAGGCGGGCAGGCGCCCGGAGCCGACGGCGTCGACGAGCAGCCAGACGGCGATCGCCGCCAGGACCGCCTCGACCGGGGAGAACGCGGCGAACGCGTTCCACCCGGTCTCCGTAGAGAGGCCGAACGTCACCAGCGACTGCGGCACCACCGCCAGCAGCGCCAGGGCCCCGACCCGGCCGGTCCACCTCACCCGCTGCGGTGGCCGCGGCTCGTCGCTGGCCGGGCTCGGTCGGGGCCTGGGCAGGGCGGCGATCTGCCCTACGGCGGAGGCCGGCGCCGGAGACGGCCGGGCCGGCACGGAGCCGTCCGGGACGGCGTCGTCCGGGACGGTGTCCCCCGGGACGGGCGCACCGGGCGCGCCGTCGGCTCCGCCCGGGGCCGTCGCCTCGGCCACGGCACCGCGTGGCCCGGTCGACTGGGGAGCCGGCGCGGGCTCCGGTTCCGGTGCCGCCTCGGGTGGGGCCTCGGGAGCCGGCGGTTCCGGCTCGAGGACCTCCGCGGCGGCCCGCGAGACTCGCTGGCTGTCGTCCTGCGCCATCCCGGCCAGCTGCTCCCTGGCCTGGGCCGCGACCTGCTCGTCGGGATGCCCCAGCAGGGCCTTGAGCTCCTCGACCGCCCCCAGCCGGATGTTCGCGAAGGGACTGATGGTCGCGGCCACCAGCTCAGCGGGCAGGCCAGGGGGAGGCAGCGGCTCGAGCCGGCTGCGAGCCACGAACATGTCACCCTGCACGTCGAACACCCACTTCCCCGGCGTCTGTGCCGGCGTGGCGGCCCGGACCTGGTCGAACGCGAAGTCGTAGAGCTCGTCGACGGAGATGTAGCCGTCACGGTTCCGGTCCGCCTCGCCCGTGGCCAGCCCCTGCACGAGTGCCGAGGTGAACACCGAGGGGCTGCCCTCGCCCGACAGCTGGTCGCCCTCGAAGGAGTACTCCATGGCGCTGGAGGCGGTGAGCACGATGCGGCCGCGGCCGTCGAACCGGTCCCGGATGTCCACCTGGTCACCCGCGCGGCTCATCCAGCCCCGGGCGAACGCGCCGCTGTAGCAGCAGTCGAGCAACAGCACCACCCGGCGCGAACGGCTGCGGGTCATCTGGCGGTTGACGAACTCCGCGGGGATCGCCGTGGCCTCCAGATGGTCCATCCGGGTGTCGGGCGTCGCGAAGTACAGCCGGCCGTCCTCGTCCTTCACGCCGTGGCACGAGACGTGCAGCAGGAGCAGGTCGTCGAGGCGGCGGTTCTCGAAGAACTCCGACAGGCGCCGTCGGAGCACGTGCTCGGGCTCGTTGACCGACACCTGGACGTCGAACCCGCCGACGCCGGGGTCCTGGAGGACTCCGGCCAGCTCCCGCGCGTCGGCGGCGGGGGCCCGCAGCCTGCGCAGCCGCTCGTCGGCGTACTCGTCGTTGGCGACGATGAACGCGCTGCGAGCTGCTTCACCCATAGCGGACCACGCTCGGCTCGTGTGCCTGCCGGATGCCCCCGGCCGCTCGGCGAGCGGCCTTCCCGAGAATGACGCAGCCGGATCGTCGTCTCATTGTGGCCCGGCGCGAGGCACCCTACAACCGAGTTCGGCACCCCCTTGTCCCACCAGCCGCCCGGTCCGCCGGACCTTCATCTGCAGGCATCCTGGGGAGATGATCGCGGACATGGGAACCGAGACCAGATCCGACGACGGCGAGCAGCCCGGATCGCCGGGCAGCGCCGAACGCGAGGCCCAGGAGCTCGTGGAGCGGCTGCGGTCCACACCCGCCGAGGAGATCGTCGCCGAGCAGTTCTCGGCTCTGCTCAGCACGGCACAGGTCAAGCTTGGCCGGCGGGACGCGCGGCTGTTCATCGACCTCTGCGCGCAGATGCTGGACTACGCCGGACCGTACCTGACCGAGGAGCTCGGCAGGCAGGTCGCGACCGCGCTCGGGCAGCTCCGGCTGGCCCAGGTCAGCGCTGAGAGCGAGGTGGCGAAGAAGGGGGAGCCCGAGCGACACGACCTGAGCCGGGTCCCTACGCCGCCGCCGAGTCGTGAAGGGCAGGCCGGCCCCGAGGACCGGTCAGCGGCACCGACCTCGAAGCTCTGGGTCCCCGGGCGGTGATGCCAGGCACCGGCCACGCGGGCCGATCCTGCGTCGGGTCTACGCCAGCGGCGAGACTAGGTCGCGGCTCGTGGAAGCGGCAGCTGCGCGGACGGGCAGGTGAAGGCGTCGGCTCAGCCACAGCAGCGCAGCCGTGGTGAGGAGCACCGCCGCCGCCTGGGTCAGCGCCTCTGCGCCGCCGGCCCCCTGACCGCGGTCGAACACGCCCTGCAGGCCCAGGAAGGGCAGGAACAGCATCGTGGTCAGGTTGGCCACGACATGCAGCGCGACCGCCGCCTCCAGCCCGCCGGCGCGCCAGGTCAGCACCGAGGCGCCGACGGCCAGGCAGAGGTAGAACAGGTTGAGCCAGAGGTCTCCAGCGGCGTGCACGAGCGTGAAGACAGCTGCTGTCGCCGCGGTCGAGACCACGAGCCCGGTCCGGGGCGCGTCGAACCAGGACCCGACGGCGCGGGCGGCCAGCCCTCGGAAGGCCACCTCCTCCCCTGCGGCCTGAAGCGGGGTGGTCAGCAGGACCACGCCCAGCAGGAACCAGGTCTCCGGCCGGATCCCCAGGCCGTCCGGTACGCCGTTGGCTGCCAGCCACGCCGCCAGGATGGCCAGGTGGACGACCGTGGCCACGAGGAGGAACCGGCCCAGCAGCCCCCAGCGGAGCCGACCCTGGATCGAGAACAGCCATCCCGCGCGCTGACCGAAGACGATCCGCTGGGTCGCGACGGCCAGCGGGATCGCGAGGGCGATGCCGACGTTGTTGGCCAGGAACAGCCCCGGCGTGACCAGCCCCCGCGCCAGCTCCTCCGCGGTGGCCGACCCGGACAGCAGCTCGTAGAGGACCGCCGCGATCGCCGCGGCCAGCACCGCCGCCCCCCACGCGCCGGCGAACACCACCAGCGCGACCAGCGAGTGCCACCAGCGGAAGCGCGGGGCGCGGTAGAAGTCGTGGTACGCCCGCGGAGCCACCGGCAGCTCGCCGAGCCGTTGCGGCGCCATCTGGTCCGGCCGCGCGACCATGACTTCGGTCTACGCCGGAGTGGTCCGTCGATGCAGGAGGCCTCGGTCCGCCGGGCGAGTGCCGAAGGCCCCGGAGCATCACGACGCTCCGGGCGCTCCGGCCGCTCCACAGCAGTGACGGGGGTCGGGCCCGGCTGCGTGGCGCCGCTCCTCGCCCGGTTCTGGTCATCTGGACACGTCGACGATGACCCAGCAGCGTCATTGACCCCGGTTCGCCGCCGGGTCTTCGATGGGACCAGGATCGGGGGAACCAGGATCGGGGGACCACGGAGGGAGGGCGTCATGTCCAAGTACCTGCTCAAGGTCTCCTACTCCGCCGAGGGGATCAAGGGAGTCATCTCCGGCGGCGGGTCGGCCCGGGTGGCCGCCGTGGAGAAGGCCCTGTCCGGGGTGGGCGGCTCGCTCGAGTCGTTCTACTTCGCGTTCGGCACCGACGACGTCTACGTGGTCTGCGACGTGCCGAGCCATGCCGCTGCCGTCGCGATGGCCGCCGCGGTCTCGTCCTCGGGCGCGGTCAGCAGGTACGAGACCGTCGTGCTGCTGACCCCCGAGGAGGTCGACGAGGCCCGCAGCGTGACGGTCGACTACGCGCCGCCGAGCGGCTGACCGGCCCGCACCAGCTCGGTCCGGCCTGCGTCGCAAGTGCCGGCCGGAACGTCGCCGCCCGTTCGCGTCGAGCTGACTGAACAGGACCGCCCCCGGCGACGACGGAGCCTGTGGGCCGCTGAGCGGCCGTCACCGACCTGGCCGTCCCCCACCTGGGTTCAGCGGGTCGGGGCCAGCCGCCAGACCCCCGGGGTGCCCGTCGTCATCAGCCCTTCCTCGACCAGTGCCAGCCGCGCGCGCCGGGCCGCGAACCGCCAGCGCAGCTCCCCCGAGGGGGTCGTCTCCCGGTCCCCCGGCAGCAGCCGGTCCGCGGCGAGGATCTCCAGCTCTGAGTAGAGCTCGTCGGCGTCCAGCTCTCCGCCGGCATCCCGCAGCACTTGCACGATGAGCGGCTTGAACACCTCGGGCGCCGTCCAGCGCCGGTTCACCGGCCGGACCAGGTCGCCGGTGGCCCGCCGGCGCGCCGGCGCCGGCTTCCTCGGCCTCGACGGCGACGTGCCGGCCGGCCTCGGGGCCGGGGGCGCGGGCGGCCGGCCGTGGACGCACTGGGACAGCGGCAGGTCGCACAGGTCGCACCGGATGTCTGAGGCCGTCATCGCCGGCCACGATACGCAGGCGGACGCCTCACCGCGCCGTCGGGACCGGCCGGCCGGTCCCCCGTCCACCAGCTCCTGCCCGCTCCGCGCCGGGCGGTGGCGCGGTGCTGCCGCGGACGACGAGCTTCGGCCGGGTGACCAGGCTGCGGGGCTTCCGGGTCGGCCGGTCGAGCCTGGCGACGACCGTCTTGACGGCCAGCCGCGCGGTGCGCGGGATGTTCTGGCGCACCGAGGTGAGGTCGATCCCGGGGATCATCCCGAACCGTGAGTCGTCGTACCCGATGGCCGACAGGTCCGCAGGGATGCGGACCCCCGCGCGAAGGACCACGTCGAGCAGGCCGATGGCGCAGGGGTCGTTGGCAGCGATGACGGCCGTGGGCAGCCCCCCGTCGACCAGCCGTCTTCCGGCCTCCGACCCCTCCTCCTCGGTGTAGCCGCCGGGGACGACGCGCATGCGGGTGGCCAGCCCGTGGTCGGCCATGGCGGCGCGGTACCCGTCGCGCCGCAGGTCGGCGCCGGGGTTGTCACCGCCGTACACGAAGGCGATCTCGCGGTGGCCGAGGTCGACCAGGTGGTCGACCGCCTGCCGGGTCCCGACCGCGTCGTCGTTGCGGATGACGTCGACCGCGCCGCCCGTGACGTCGCGGCCCACCTCGGTTCGACACCAGCTGGCAGGACGTCGTCAAGGCCGACGACGTCGACGTGGTCAGCGTGGTGGTCGCCAACAGCCTGCACCGCGAGATCGTCGCGGAACTGGCCGCGGCCGGGAAGCACGTCTTGTGCGAGAAGACGCTTGCAAGCTCGCTCCTCAACCACCATCCCCCCGCTGGTTGAGGAACCGGAGCGCTAGCGGAGGCGTCTCGAAACCCGATGAGCACCGGCACAGTCCCAGCCCACGGTCCGGTGGTTTCGAGACGCTCGCCTACCGGCTCGCTCCTCGGGCCGCCGACCCCCGCTGGTTGAGGAGCCGGAGCGCTAGCGGAGGCGTCTCGAAACCAGCGGCACCCCGGCACAGACCCAGCCCGGGCACCGGTGGTTTCGAGACGCTCGCAAGCTCGCTCCTCAACCACCGGCGGGCTCGCAAGCTCGCTCCTCAACCACCGGTCGGGCTCGCAAGCTCGCTCCTCAACCACCGGCGGGCTCAACCACCGGCGCGCTTGCGACCCACCACGTACAGCCGCTGGGTGGTCTCCTCTCGTGCGGCGATCGGCCCGCGGAGGTACCACTCGACCGCAGCCAGCCCGGCGGCCTCGACGGTCTCGACGACGAAGGCCGGCTCGTGGAGGACGGCGTCGAGGTCGACCTGCCGGCCGAACCAGGCGTCGAGGTGGCGGAGCTCGGCTCCGGCGTGCAGGCCGAGGACCAGCCATCCGCCCGGCGCGAGCGGGCGCGCCAGGGCCGCGACCGCGCCGGGCAGCTCCGACGGCGCCAGGTGGATCAGGGAGTACCACGCCAGCACGGCCGCCCACGCGGGGGCGGCTGCCGGGCGGGTGAGCCGCCGCAGGTCGCCGACCTCGAAGCTGCGTCCCGGGAACCGTCGGCGGGCCTCGCCGACCATGGCGGGCGAGAGGTCGATGCCGGTCGCGTCGGCGCCGGCGGCGGCCAGGTGCGCCGTGACGTGTCCCGGGCCCGAGCCGACCTCGACGACGGGCCGTCCGGCCGCGTGCGCGGCCACCCGGTCCAGCAGCCAGGTCTCGAACGGCAGCTCTCCCAGCTCGTCGGCGAACCGGTCGGCGTACGCGTCGGCCACCGCGTCGTACGACGACCGCACGCGGGCGTCGCGCACGTCCGCACCGTCGGCGATCACCGCCTCGCGGTCGACGGCCTCGGCCGTCGCGGGCGCGGCCGGCTGCGGCACCGGACCGAGCAGATGGACCCAGCGCCGGTCCTGCTGCCCGGGCCGCCGGTCGAGCTCTCGCACCAGCGGCGCGGGACGTTCGGCCATCCTGCGCAGGCACGCCTCGACCTCACCTCGGTCGGCGAACCCATGGAGCCGGTCGGTGCGGGTCCGCAGCTCCCCGGGCGCCT
Source organism: Nocardioidaceae bacterium (assembly GCA_044866695.1). Classification (GTDB taxonomy): domain Bacteria; phylum Actinomycetota; class Actinomycetes; order Propionibacteriales; family Nocardioidaceae; genus JBIOUF01. Next base: position 7,628 of record JBIOUF010000275.1, read on the forward strand.
GGGCGCCGCGGAGCAGCAGCACGGTGAGCAGCGCCCGCTCGGCCGGGTCGAGGTCGAGCCGCTCGTCGAGGGTCTGGTGGTACTTCAGCGTCCGCCGCCCGGTGTCGGACCACACGATCCGCAGCAGCCCTCGCTCCTTGAGCGAGCGCGCGGTCCGCTCGACGGTCTGCTCGTCGAGGTCGACGACCGGCTCCCGGTTGCTGGTCTGGTTGCAGGCGGCCCGCAGCGCGTTCGCCGTCAGCGGGTACGACGCCGGCACGGTCACCTGCTTCTCGAGCAGGCAGCCGAGGACGCGCTGGTCCTCCGGCCCAAGGGTGGGCAGCTGGGTCACCAGACGACCTTAGGACCGGCCGACCAGGGCGCCGGCGAACGGCCCGGCTCTCCCGCTCAGCCGGCGTGGACGTGGGGCCGCCGTTTGGGGTCCGGCACCGCGCGCCGCAGGATCTCCCGAGTCATCGGGCCGACCTCCCCGGCGCCGAAGAGCAGGAAGCGGGCGAGGTGCCCCGCGGGGTTGCCTTCGGTCCACTCGAAGTAGATGTGCGGCCGTTTCCCGGTCACGTCGCGGACGTGCAGCAGCAGCGCCGCGAGGGCGTTCGGAATGCTGGGCGAGGAGATGGTGACAACCCGGTAGGTCCCGTGCAGGACCTGGCCGTGCACGTCCAGGACCGTGGCGAACTCCGACGGGTCGGTCAGCGTGACCTCGACGAAGATGATGTCGTTCGCGTCCGGCAGGTCGTTGTCGTCGACGATCTGGTCGAGCTTCTGGCGGTACTCCGCGCGGTCGCGGCTGTCCGGCTCGTTGGCGACGAAGCGGGTCGTGCGCCGGGCGGTGTCGCGGACGAACTGCTCCGCCCGTGGGTCCAGGTCGACGCGGGTGATGCGCAGCTCGAAGGCGCGGCTGGCCCGGGAGGCCACGGACACCGTCATGATGCCGGCGATGAAGCATGCCGCGATCTTCACGCCGTCCGGCCGCTCGACCACGTTCAGAGTGAGCGTGTAGACGAACACGGTCGTGACCAGGGCGAAGGCCGCCAGAAGGCGCCACTGCCGCGCACGCCGGGCGGCCAGCGTCACCGCGGCTCCCGCGGACGCGAACAGCACCAGGACCCCGGTCGCGTAGGCGCCGCCTTGCGCGTCGACATCGGCGTCGAAGACCCAGGTGACGACGAACGCGACGGTGGTCAGCACCAGGACCAGCGGACGCGTGGCCCGCGCCCACTGCGGAGCCATGCCGTACCGGGGCAGGTACCGGGGGACCAGGTTGAGCAGGCCCGCCATCGCCGAGGCGCCGGCGAACCACAAGATGGCGATGGTCACCACGTCGTAGACCGTGCCGAACCCGTCGCCGAGGTAGCGGTGCGCCAGATAGGCCAGTGCGCGGCCGTTCGCCGCGCCGCCCGGCTCGAACTCCTCGGCCGGGACCAGCCAGGTCGTCACGAACGCGCTGCCCACCAGGTATCCGCTCATGACCAGCGCCGCGACCGTCAGCAGCCGCTTGGTGTTGCGAGTCCGTCCGACCGGCCGAGACGGGTCGTCGCCCTCGGCGCCGCGGACGTGGCTCATCACTGCCACGCCCGTCTCGAAGCCGGACATCCCCAGGGCGAGCTTGGGGAAGACCACGAGGGTGAGGAGCACGAGCATGACCGGACTTCCGTGCTCGGTGGCCAGCCGGGTGGTCCAGTCCCCGACGACGTCCGGGTCGTCGGCGACCTGTCCGGCGGCGACGGCGATCACGACCGCGTTGAGCCCGAGGTAGGCGACCACGAGCAGGACCGCGACCCCGATGGCCTCCTTGAATCCCTTCAGGAACACCGCCCCGAGCAACCCGAGGAGGACGAGCGTGACCGCGAGCTCCTGGCCGCGCACTGCCGGTGGGACGTGCGGGTTCTCCACCAGGTGGGCAGCCGCGTCCGCAGCCGACAGGGTCATCGTGATGACGAAGTCCGTGGCGGCGAAGCCCAGGAGGGCAAGCACGAACAGCTTGCCGCGCCACATCGGCATCAGCCGCTCGAGCATCGCGATCGACCCCTGGCCGTGCGGACTCTCCTCAGCGACCCGCCGGTAGACGGGAAGCGCGCCCAGCAACGTGACCATCACCAGGACGATGGTCGCCAAGGGTGACAGCGCCCCCGCCGCGAGCGCCGCGATGCCTGGCTGGTAGCCCAGGGTGGAGAAGTAGTCCACGCCGGTCAGGCACATCACCTTCCACCATTGATGCGTTCTGGCCACGTGCCGCTGGTCCGCGTGCGGGCCCAGGTGGTCCTCCGCCTCCCCCGGCTCGCCGTAGATCCAGGCCCTGACCCGGCCCGGGTCCACGCTCCCGATCTCGGTCGTCGTGCTCACCACGCCACACAAGCAGTCACCGGCACCGTGCATCCGGGCCCTAACGCCACGCTGACAGTGCCCGACGGCACGCTGTCAGGAACCCGTCAGGGACGCCATTCCGGCCGCGAGAGGACCTTGACTGGGTCCATGGCCGGCACGGCGACCGCGAGATCCCCCCGAACGAGGGTTCCTGCCTCGCCCACCCCCTGGTCGAGCTCGCCCCTGCGGCGCCTCCCCTCGGTCCGCCTAGGGCTGGCGCAGGGCGCGGTGGTCATCCTCGTCTTGTGCTGCCGCATGCTCGGCGTGGGCGCGCCGCTGACGCTCGTCCTGGTGTCCGGCATCACCGTGGCTTGCGCGGTCGGGCTTCCGACGGGCTTCGGGCTCGCGCTCGGGCTGGTCGCCTGGGCGTGGTTCACCGGGTTCGTGGCCAACTCCTACGGACTGCTCACCTTCACCGGCCCAGACCTGGTGCGGCTGGCCCTCCTGTCGTGCTGCGGCGCGGCGGCACACTGGATCCGATGGATGATCCGATGAGGTCCGTGCCGAGGTCCCGGCGCGGGTGGCAGGGGCTGGTCGTCGCGGCGGCGTTCCCGCCCCTGGTCGCGGTCGCGCTCGTCCCGCTCCGCGGCACGCTCAACCTGGTCACCGACGCGCTCGTCCTGCTGCTCGCCGTCGTCGGCGCCGCGCTCCTCGGCGGGCTGGTGCCGGGGATGGCAGCGGCCCTGTGGGCGACCGTCCTGCTCAACTTCCTGTTCACCCCGCCGTACCACACGTTCCAGGTCACCGACCCCAACAATGCGGTGGCCCTCGTGGTGTTCGCCGCGGTCGCGGCACTCGTCAGCTGGGCGGTCGACCAGTCCGTCCGGCGTCACGACGAAGCGCTGCGGGCCGCCACCGCGGAGGCCGCGAACCGGGTCCGCGCCGCGCTGCTCGCCGCGGTGGGGCACGACCTGCGCACTCCCCTGGCCGGGCTCAAGGCGAGCATCTCCGGGCTGCTCAGCGACGACGTGGAGCTCTCCGCAGACGACCGTCGCGAGCTGCTCGAAGGCGCGGACGCGTCGCTGGACCGGCTCGCCGCACTGGTGGAGAACCTGCTCGACGTCAGCAGGGTCCAGGCGGGAAGCATGCCGGTCCACGTCAGGGCGACCGCGACCGACGAGGTGGTCGCCCGGGCGTTGGACCAGCTGGGCGGTCCTGCGCTGCGTGTTCTCGTCGACATGCCCGAGGACCTGCCGGAGGCGTACGCCGACCCTGGGCTCCTGGAGCGCGTGGTGGGGAACCTGGTGGCCAACGCCGTGCGGTTCTCCCCTCCCGGACACCCGCCCGCGATAACGGCGCGGCAGCGAGACGGGATCCTCGACCTGCTCGTGGTGGACCACGGCCCCGGGGTACCGGAGACGCAGCGGGACGAGGTGTTCCGGCCGTTCCAGCGCCTCGGGGACACCAACAACACCGAGGGTCTCGGGCTGGGGCTCGCTCTGGCCCGCGGCTTGGTGGAGGCGATGAACGGCCGGTTGGTGCCCCAGGACACGGCGGGAGGAGGGCTCACCATGGTGGTCTCGTTGCCGGCCGTGAGCGAGCCGAGCCAGCATGTGGCGCTGCCCCCGCGACCAGGTGAGGCCGCTACGCGGAGGCGGCGACCGCAGGCCACCGCGACACCGGAGGCGTGGGCGGGGCCGCGCTCAGCAGGCGAACGACACGGCAACCGTGGAACGGACCCCGAATGAGCGACATCCGGCGCACCCTGCTCGTGGTCGAGGACGAGCCCAGGCTCCTGCGGGCGCTCACCATCAACCTGAGCGCCAGGCGCTACGTGGTGCACCCTGCCGCCACCGCGCGGGCCGCCATGGACTCTGCCGCCAGCCATCCCCCCGACCTGGTGATCCTCGACCTCGGGCTGCCCGACCTCGACGGGGTCGACCTCATCAGGGGACTGCGCGGCTGGTCGACCAGCCCCATCCTGGTGCTGTCCGGACGCTCCGACTCCGGCGACAAGGTGGAGGCGCTCGACGCCGGCGCCGACGACTACGTCACCAAGCCCTTCGGCATGGCCGAGCTGCTGGCCCGGCTGCGTGCCCTCCTCCGCCGCAGCGCCCCTTCCGACGAGCGGCCCGTCGTCGCCTTCGACGACGTGTCGGTGGACCTGGCCGCGCGCAAGGTGACTCGCGGGCACGCCGAAGTCCGGCTCACCCCGACCGAATGGAAGCTGCTCGAGGTGCTGGTCCGCAGCCCCGGAGTGCTGCTCTCCAAGCAGCGACTGCTCGCCGAGGCGTGGGGGCCCGGGTACGAGAGCGCGCAGGGCAACCTCCGGCTGTACATGGCCCAGCTGCGACGGAAGCTGGAGGCCACTCCGGCGCGGCCCCGGCACTTCCTCAACGAGCCCGGGATGGGGTACCGGTTCCAGCCTTGACGCGGCTGTCGGGTCGGTCTCCCTCCTGGCTCTCGTTTCCATTGCTCTCATGCAACCATTGCAGCGGGCTACACTTCGGCATCACCATGACCGAGGACGTCTCCCGACCCACTGGCACCGTCGACGCCGCGGCTGCCGGGGAGCCCGTCGAGCCGCTGCTGCAAGCCAGCCGGGTGATGACCGCGGCGGTGGTGCGCTCGCTGGCGACCGTCAACCCCGCGCTGAGCGTGCCCCAGCTGCGGGCCCTCGTCCTGGTCGCCGTCGAGGGCTCGATGAACCTGGGCGCGGTCGCCGAGGCCCTCGGGGTGAACCCCTCCAGCGCCAGCCGCACCTGCGACCGGCTGGTCACCGCCGGGCTGCTGCACCGCACCGAGGCCGACCACGACCGCCGTCAGGTCGCGCTCACCGTCTCCCTGGCCGGCTCCCGAATGATCGAGGCGGTGATGGGGGCCCGGCGGCGCGAGCTGGCGACGGTCGTCGAGGCGATGCCCGCCGCCGACCGCCGCGCGCTGATGACCGCGCTGGCGGCGTTCAACCAGGCAGCGGTCCGCGCCGGTCATCCCGAGGCCGGCCCGGACCTGGACCACCACCTGGTCGCCTGGCTGGGCTGACCCGCCCGGCACGGCAGGGCACTACGACCTGTTACGAAAGTCCAGCTGCCTGCTACGCGACGACATCCGCGGCACCTCGCTGCGTTGTCCTCGCTCGAAGGAGCGCTGCTACGACTTCGCTCGTCCGCCTTGCGAGGCACCACGCCTGCCGCCGCTCGCGACGGCAGGCACGTTCGCAACAGGTCCTAGACGAGCAGCGCCGCGGCCGAGGCGAGGACGAGGTAGGCGGCGATCCCCGCCCCCACCGAGACCACGACCGGGCGCCCGGCGTAGGCCAGGCCGAAGGACAGCGTCGCCGCGACGGCCGCCAGGGCGGCTGATGCCGGGACCGCCGGGTCGTGGAACCTCGCCAGCGCTCGCACCGTGAAGCCGGCCAGCATGGAGGCCCCGACCCAGCTCGCCAGCAGGCTGAGCCGGTCGGGCAGCCGGCGCGACAGCAACAGCGGCAGCGCCCGCAGCAGCAGGCTTCCCGTGCCCACGACCGCGACCGCGAGGACGACGTTCACGACCGGCGCTCCGCGTACAGCGCCGCGCCCAGACCGGCGGCCGCACACAGGAGCAGGGACGCTCCGGCGTCGAGCCGCGCGGTGGCCGCTGCGGAGATGGCGGCGGCGGCGACCCCCCAGGCGACCGGCCGCTGCCGCAGCTGGGGCACGACGACGGCGCCCAGGGTGAGCACCGGCACCAGGGCGAGCGCTGCCAGTGCCGAGACCAGCCCACCCGAAGCCGCACCCAGCGTCACGATGACCGGCCAGGCGACGAACAGCGTGGAGGCCGCGCCGAGGTAGTACCCGCGCGTGGCAACGGGCCGCGCGTTCGCCAGTGCCCAGGGCGCGTCGGTCAGCATCACCGCGGCGAGCAGCTTGGCCCTGGCCGAGGCGTCCCGCCAGCGCGGCGCCATCGCCGTCGAGTACGCCGCCAGCCGGACGTTGACCAGCAGCCCCACCGCCGCGGCGGCGGCCCACCCGGAGCCCTGCGCGAGCACCTCGAGGACCGCCAGGTGGGCCGCGCCGCCGTAGATCACCCACGTCGCGGCCCAGGCGGCCACCGGGTCTGCGCTGGACGCGACCGCGGCGCCGACGAGCAGGCCGAAGGGGAGGTAGGCGACGGTGACCGCCGACATCGCCCCCACCCCGACCGCGAAGTCGGTCCGGGCCGACGACGCCGGCCGGCGGGTCGGCGCAGTGGGCGGTCCGGTCATGGGCGCACCGTGCCGCAGCGGCCTTCCCCCGGCCTTCCTCCCGCCGTCTGGTCGACCCCGGTCCGGGGGAAGGTCCGGGGAAGGGTCACCGGCCAGGGTGAGGCCATGAACACCACCCAGACCGGTGACACGGCCCGGCGGACCCGCACCGTGTCCGCCCGGGACATCGCCTTGTTCACCGAGATCACCGGGGACCGCAACCCGATCCACTACGACGAGCAGGTCGCCGCGGCGAGCCGCTTCGGCGGCCTGGTCGTGCAGGGCGGGGTCACGTCGGGCCTGCTCAACGCGCTGGTCGCCGAGCAGCTGCCCGGACCGGGCAGCGTCTTCCTCGAGGTCTCCTGGCGGTTCCTCGCACCGGTGCGCCCGGGGGACGTGATCACGGCCGAGGCCACCGTCACGGCGGTCCGAGAGGACAAGCCCGTGACGACCTTGGCCACCACGGTCAGGAACCAGGCCGGTGTCACCGTCCTCGACGGGACGGCCGTCGTCTGGAGGGACCCGGTCGTCGCCGGACCCGCGGGTGTTCGCCACCACCACCAACCGGCCGGATCCTCCGGCCATCACCAACCGGCCGGATCCTCCGGCCACGCCGCCTGAAAGGGAGCCAGAATGTCCGTCACCACCGAGAACCCGCGCACCAACGGGGTCGACACCGCCACCTTGTTCGCGACCCTGGACGCCGTGAAGACCCAGCCGGAGATCGCCAAGTTCCAGTTCCGCGCCACCAACACCTGGGTCGACGGCACCCACAGCCGCTCGACGTTCACCGGCTTCCGCGGCGCGATGCAGGAGCTCGAGCACAGCGCGGTCACGGTCGTGGACGCCGACCACCCGGCCGTCCTGGTCGGGCAGGACGAGGCCCCGACCCCCGTCGAGTACCTCCTGCACGCCATCGCGGCCTGCCTGACGGCGGGCATCGCCAACATCGCCGCGGCCCGCGGCGTCCGGCTGCGCAACGTCAGCTCGACCGTCCACGGTGACATCGACCTGCTGGGCATCCTGGGCCTGTCCGACGGCAGCGTCCGCAACGGCTACGAGCGGATCAAGGTCGCCTTCCACATCGAGGGCGATGCCGACGACGCGACCCTGCGCGCCATCGTCGAGCAGTCCCGCCGCCGGTCCGCCGTGTACGACGTGCTGACCAACCCGACCCCCGTCGAGATCGACGTGGTCACCGGCTGACCGCCTTCCCGTCCCGACAGCTCGGGCCGGCCCGCCTCATCGCGGGCCGGTCCGGCAAGGAGAGTCATGACCGTCCTGCACGCAGTCGACACCGTCGTCGTCGGCGCCGGCCACGCCGGGCTGGCCGTCAGCCACGAGCTCACCCGGGCCGGGCGCGAGCACGTCGTCCTCGAGCGCGGCGGGGTCGCCGAGCGCTGGCGCCACGAACGCTGGGACTCGCTGCGGCTGCTGACGCCGAGCTGGATGACCCGGCTCCCTGGCTGGCGCTACTCCGGTCCGTCACCCGACGGCTTCATGCCTGCCGAGTCGTTCGCACGGACCCTCGACCGGTACGCCGCGTCCTTCCGGGCCCCCGTCGTGGGCGGGACGACGGTCGCCGGCCTCACCGCGGGGAAGGCCGGCAGGTACCGGCTGCACACCGACGACGCCACCTGGCTGACCCGGTCCGTGGTGCTCGCGACCGGACCGCACGCCGTCCCGCGCATCCCGGAGGGTCTCGCGCGGACCGGCCTCCCGGTCGTCACCAGCAACCGGTACCGCAGCCCTCGCGAGCTCCCGGCCGGTGGCGTGCTCGTCGTCGGCGCCTCGTCCTCCGGGGTCCAGATCGCCGACGAGCTGGCCCGGTCCGGTCGCGACGTGGTCCTCGCCGTCGGGCGGCACACGCGGCTGCCCCGCCGCTACCGCGACCGGGACGTCTTCTGGTGGCTGCAGGCGACGGGCCGGCTCGCTCGGACCATCGACGAGATGCCCGACCCCGGCGCCGCGCGTCGCGAGCCGTCGATGCAGCTGGTGGGTCACAGCGCAGGGCGGCGCGACGTCGACCTGGGCGCCCTCCAGCGTCGCGGGGTGCGGCTCGCCGGCCGGCTGGAGGGCATCGAGGGCACGGACGCGACGTTCCGCGACGACCTCACCGCCAGCGTGGCCGACGCGGACCGTCGCCTGCGCCGGGTCCTCGACGCGTTCGACCAGTACGCCGCGCGCGCGGCGCTGCCGGCTGTGCCGCCGGCGGAGCGACCGGCCCCGGTGCGGACGCAGGCCGCCCCGCGCCGCCTCGACCTCGCCCGTGAGGGCGTCGGCACCGTCGTACTCGCCGCGGGGCTGCGGCCCGACCATGCCTTCGTGCGGCTGCCGATCCTGGACGGCGACGGCAGCATCGCGCAGTACCGAGGGGTGACCGCCGCGCCGGGCGTGTACGTCGTCGGCCAACGGTTCCAGCACCGCCGCGACTCCGGCCTCATCGACGGCGCCCGGCACGACGCCACCGCCGTGGTGGCCCACTTGACCACAGGCGCGCTGCCGGTCGCGACCGGCGCGCGCGTCGAAACTGCCTCCGAGGAGTCCGCATGACCGGGCACGAGTCGCCGGGCCGGCCACGACCGGACCGGGCCAGGAGCGACGCTGCCGTGGACGACTACGACGTCGTGGTGGTCGGGGGCCGGGTCGCCGGCGCCGCGACGGCCATGCTGCTGGCCCGGGCAGGTCTCCGGGTCGTCGTCCTGGACCGCGACCGCGCCGGATCCGACACCTTGTCCACCCACGCGCTGATGCGCGCCGGCGTGCTCCAGCTGTCCCGCTGGGGACTGCTCGACCAGGTGCGAGCCGAGGGCACGCCGGCGATCCGCAGCTCCACCTTCCACTACGCCGACGGCGGCTCCACCCGGGTGTCGGTGCGCGCGACGCCCGGCGTGGACGCGCTCTACGCGCCTCGCCGTCACGTGCTCGACCGGCTGGTCGCGGACGCCGCCGCCGATGCCGGCGCCGAGGTCGAGCGCCGGACGGCGGTCACCGGGCTGGTCCGCGACGACACCGGGCGGGTCCGCGGCGTCAGGGCGGTGCGACCGGCGGGACGCGAACGGGTCCTGCGCGCGGCGCTCACGGTCGGCGCGGACGGCATCCGGTCGACGGTGGCCCGGGAGGTCGAGGCGCCCGTCGTACGCCGGGGCAAGGCGGCCAGCGCGCTGCTGTACCGCTACGTCTCGGGCGCTCCGGACGACGGGTACGTGTGGGCGTACGGCGACTCCGCGGCCGCGGGGCTGATCCCCACCAACTTCGGTGAGGCGTGCGTGTTCGCCTCCACCGACCCCGCCCGGCTGGCCCGCCTCCGCCGGTCCGGGGCAGAGGCGGCCTTCGACGCCCTGATCGGCTCGGCGGGCGGCGGGTTCGCCGAGATGCTCCACCAGTGCGTGCCGGCCGGTCGCCTCCACGGATGGGGGGGCCTCCCCGGCTACGTCCGGCAGCCGTTCGGTCCGGGCTGGGCGCTGGTCGGTGACGCGGGCTACTACAAGGACCCGATCACCACGCACGGGATCTCCGACGCGCTCCGCGACGCCGAGCTGCTCGCCGACCGCGTGCTCCTCGGTGCGGGCAGCGCTGCCATGGCGACGTACCAGACCGTTCGCGACCGTCTGTCGACGGCGCTGTTCTCCGTGACCGAGGCGGTCGCGGGCTACGACTGGTCCCCGGAGGAGGTCAGACGGCTGCTGCGGCGGGTGAGCTCGGCGATGTCGGACGAGATGGACCATCTCACCGAACGGACCCGCCTCGACCCGGTGGCCGCGGCCGCTCCCTGAGCCGGTCTCGAACCTGCCTCGGCCAGGCTCGGCATGGATCCAGGCTCTGCCGGCCGCCACCGCCCAGGACGACCACCTCCTGGCCCGGATCGCCTACCTCAGCGCCGACCGCACCGACGAGCCCGGGCTCGACCACGGCAGGGCGCTGATCGACGACGCCAACCGGATCCGCAACATCACCACGCTGGTCAACCCGTCCCGGTCGCCCACGACGACCAGAAGCGGGTCGGCGTGCACATGCGGCTCAGCTTCCCGTGCGGGCTCGTGCCCCCGGGGTCGACCCGGAGCCGCCGGAGGAGCCCGTCGGGCCGGGCGACCCGGTGTGCGACCGGAAGCCCTGGCTGCTGGGCTGCTGACCAAGGCGCGGCCGGCCTGACCCGCGCAGCGCGGTGACCCGCCGCCTCAGCAGCCGGGCAGGTCCGGGTTGTGCGCGCACACCTTGGGGTCGGGAGTGGGAAGCGGGACGGGTTCGGGAGCCGGCGCCGAGCCTTCGTAGGTGTGGATGTGGTTGAGGCCGAGGATCGGGTCGAACCAGCCCAGCCCGCGGGAGTACCACGCGGTCCGGAACGTCGAGACCATCGGGGCCCGCTGCTGGGGGAACGCCACGTCGAGCTCGTGGTCGAAGATCCCGAAGACGAGGCCCTCCACCGCGGAGAACGACTCGTCGTCGGGCGTCCCCGGTAGCACCGCGCCCGGCCGGTCGGACAGGTCCCACAGCAGTCCGGCCACGTGCGGCTCGAAGGAGTCCGTGGTGTGCCCGGTCCCGAGCGGGCCACAGTTGACGGGGGTCTCCAGGGCGACCCGGCTGGGCGTGCTCACGCCCGGCGTGCCCACCGGCTCCTGGTCCACGACCTGCGCGAACCAGTCGGCGAAGCCTTCCAGCCAGGCCAGTCCCGGGCTGGTGACGTCCACCGGCCCGAGGGTGGCCAGGCAGCCGCCGTGCGTCGACGGGAGCGGGATGAAGGTGCCGACCCGGTTCTGCAGGTGGTGGGCGTACTCATGCAGGATCGCCAGGTCCTCCAAGCCGAGGGCCGGGCGGAGCCGGATGGTGCCGCCGCCGACCGTGGGGTCGTACCAGCTCACCGGGGACGGCCAGGTGCCGAAGACCGCCGACACGACGCCGATCTGGTCGGTCTCCCGGGGGTCGCGGTGCGCGTCGGCCCACGCCCGCCCACGCAGCAGCACCTCGGCGACGTTGAGGTGCCGGGCCGGCTCGGCGTCGGTGAAGTCGGTGCTGAAGTCCAACGTAGACCCGGGCGAGCCCGCGGTCCGCGAGAGGACCGCGCCCGACCCGTCCAGGGCCGCGGCGCGGAAGACCGACGGTCCGTCGTAGACCCGCGCCGCCCGGTTCACCGCGAGCACCTCCACGCGGTACGGGGTCCCCGGCTCGAAGGGCACCGTGACCTGGAACCGGCCCTGCTCGCTCGTGGTCGTCGCCGTCGTGCCGCTGTCCGCGATCACCTCCACCTCGGCCCCGCGCACCGGGCGGATCCGGTTGCCGTCTCCCGCGTGGGCGTAGCGGAACGTGCCGGTCACGGTGGTCGGCGCGAGCGGCGCCGCCGGGCCGCCGCCCGGTCCTTCGGGGCCGTCCTGCGGGCAGTCCTCGCAGGGGGCCGCCGACGCCGCGGGCACCCCCAGCGCGCACGACGCCACCAGGACCGTCACCAGTGTCCCCAGCTTGCCCATCGGGCTCCACCTCTCTCGTCGCCGTCGAACGTCGCCGTCGAACGGGAGAGCGGCTGCCGCGGCCGGGTGATACGCGGGTGACCCCTCGCGTCACGGCGACGGCCCTGGGTCCTGGGCGGAGGGCCCGGACGGCGCGCGGGGTGGCAGGATCCGGGCATGGAGCTGCCGGGATTCCTCGACCACGTGAGCAGGGGCGCCCGCATCGAGGCCGGCTCGGAGCCGCACAGGTTCATGCACCGGACGGCTCAGGAGGCGCTGCGGCTCGTCGCCGAGCTCAACAGCGGGTACCGCACGCCCGACGAGGTGCGCGCCCTCCTGTCCCGGCTGACCGGGAAGGCCGTGGCGGAGTCGGTGACCCTGTTCCCGCCGTTCTACTGCGAGTTCGGCAAGAACCTGACCTTCGGCAAGGACGTGTTCGTCAACATGGGCTGCCTCTTCCAGGACGCCGGAGGCATCACCATCGGGGACGGCACGCTCATCGGGCACGGCAGCAGGCTGACCACGCTCAACCACCACCTCGACCCGGACCGGCGGGCGGACATGATCCCGGCGCCGGTCGCGATCGGCCGCAAGGTGTGGCTGGGTGCCGCAGTGACGGTCGTGCCCGGCGTGGCGATCGGCGACGGGGCCGTGGTGGGCGCCGGGGCTGTGGTGACCAGGGACGTGCCCGCCAACGCGATCGTCGCCGGCGTCCCGGCCAGGGTCATCCGCACGTCCGGGTTCGGCGCCTCGCGCGGCTGAGGCGCCCTTCGGCCGCTCGACGGCGGCTGGCCGGGTGACGCGCCTCTCGCGGGGGCGACGCTGCCCGACCCGGAGGCCGTCGGGAGCGTGACCGCGTCACCGGGGGCCGGCGCCGGGATCCTCACCGAGCAGCCGCCGGACGCCGGCCCGGGACACCAGGAGCGCGACGACGAGGACGGTCACCGGGACGAAGCCGCCGAGGCTCACCGCGTCGCCGAACACGATGTCGACCAGCCAGAGCACGACCAGCTTGCTGCCGGCGGCGACCACCCAGAGCAGCAGTGCCGCCGCGAGCTTGGCTCGTCGCGTGGTCGCGCCGCGGAGCAGGGCGAGGACCCGGCTCTTGAGCTGGATCACCAGCTCCAGGGCGACCTTCAGCAGCGCCGCCGTCAGCAGCGACAGGGTGAATCCCTCGCTGATCACCGACGGGAGGTACTCGACGGCGAGGTTGAGGACGACGACGTACACGAACAGGTCGATGACGTCGGCCGGGTTGGCGCGCATCCACCGGCTGACCGGGCCTCGTCGCGGCCGAGGTACGCTGGGGGCCGCCCGCTCGCTCTCCGCCGCCACAGCCCGATTGTGGACCACCGCGCCTCCGCGCCTCCCGGACCGAGCCGCGCCGGCGCACACGCGCCCGCCCGCGGAGGTGGCGGCGCCCGTCAGGAGACCGCGGCCCGCACCAGCTCGACGACTCGCTTCTCCACCCGCGGGCTCCACTGCCGCAGCGCGTAGGACACCGGCCACATGTCGCCGTCGTCGAGGTTCGCGACGTCCTGGAAGCCCAGTGTCGAGTACCGGTACTTGAACTTGCCCGCGTTCTGGAAGAACACCACCACCTTGCCCTCGGCGTTGGCATACGCCGGCATCCCGTACCAGGTCTTCGGGGTCAGGCCGGGCGCGTTCTCGGTCACCGCCACGTGGATCCGCTCGGCGAGCGCGCGGTCCTCCGGCGTCATCCCCGCGATCGCGTCCAGGACCGCCTGCAGGCCGTCGGCCTGCTTGGCGCCCTTGCGGCCCTCGGCGCGCAGCTCCGCGGCGCGCTCCTTCATCGCGGCGCGCTCCTCCGCGGTGAAGCCGTCGGACGTGGGCTTGGTGCTCTTCGCGGGCATTGTCGTGCAACCTCTCGATCTCGATGTCTCGGGCTCGGCGGGCGGGCGGGGTACTAGCCTGAGCCTGGCAGGGTGGTGGCCCAGCCGACAGGGGTCCTCGGCGTGTCGCAGCCGCCCGGGGCCCGAGCGGCCTCGGTGCCGGCCGGCACCGGACAGGAGGCTCGACCGATGGTCCAGACGGTGGCGCTCTTCGCCACCTGCTTCAACGACACGATGTGGCCCGGCACGCCGATCGCCACGGTGCAGGTGCTGGAGCGGCTGGGGTGCCGGGTCGTCTTCCCGCGGGAGCAGACCTGCTGCGGGCAGATGCTCACCAACACCGGCTATGCCGGCAAGGCGGTGCCGCTGGTGCGTCGGTTCGTCGAGGTGTTCGGCGGGTACGACGCCGTCGTGGCGCCGTCCGGGTCCTGCGTGGGGTCGGTGCGCGAGCAGCACCACGAGCTGGTCGCCGACGCCGGGGACCAGGGGCTGGCACGCGAGGTGGCGGCGCTGGTGCCACGCGTCCACGAGCTCTCGGAGTACCTCGTCGACGTGCTCGGGGTGACCGACGTCGGCGCGTACTTCCCGCACCGCGTGACCTACCACCCGACCTGTCACTCCCTGCGCATGCTGCGCGTCGGCGACCGGCCGCTGCGGCTGCTGCGGGCGGTCCGCGGCCTCGACCTGGTGGACCTGCCGTACGCCGAGGAGTGCTGCGGGTTCGGCGGCACCTTCGCGGTGAAGAACTCAGAGGTGTCCATCGCGATCGGCGGGGACAAGGTGCGCCACGTGCGCTCCACGGACGCCGAGGTCCTGGTGGCCGGAGACAACTCCTGCCTGGCCCACATCGGCGGGCTGCTGTCCCGCGAACGCGCCGGGGTGCGCACGATGCACCTCGCCGAGGTGCTCGCCTCGACCGAGGAGTCGGTGGCATGACCGCGGTCGACCCTCGACCCGAGGCCTCCGGGCAGCAGCCCGGGACCGCGGGCCCGGTCCGCCAGGCGCCCGCCCCGGGGCCGGTGCAGCAGACCACCGCGGCCTTCCTCGGCATGCCGGGCTTCCCCGCGGCCGCCAAGCTGGCGCTTCGCGACACCCAGCAGCGCCGCAACCTGCGCCACGCCACGCACATCATCCGCACCAAACGGGCGGGGGTGGTGTCCGAGGTCGAGGCCTGGGAGGAGCTACGCCAGGCCGGCGCGGACGCCAAGGACGAGACGCTGGGCCACCTGGCCGACTACCTCGAGCAGCTCGAGGAGCGGCTCGTCGAGGCAGGGGCGACCGTGCACTGGGCTCGGGACGCCGAGGAGGCCAACCGGGTCGTCGTCGACATCGTCCGCGCCAAGGGCGTCGACGAGGTGGTCAAGGTCAAGTCGATGGCCACCCAGGAGATCGAGCTCAACGAGGCGCTCGAGGCCGAGGGCATCGCCGCGTGGGAGACCGACCTCGCCGAGCTGATCGTCCAGCTCGGACACGACCGGCCCAGCCACATCCTGGTGCCCGCGATCCACCGCAACCGTTCGGAGATCCGCGAGATCTTCCTCCGAGAGATGGGACGGGTCGGACGACCGGCGCCGGAGGGCCTCACCGACGAGCCGCGTCGCCTGGCCGAGGCGGCCCGGCTGCACCTGCGCGAGAAGTTCCTGCGGGCGAAGGTCGCCATCTCCGGAGCCAACTTCGCCATCGCCGAGACCGGCACGCTGGTCGTCGTCGAGTCCGAGGGCAACGGCAGGATGTGTCTCACCCTGCCGGAGACGCTCATCTCCGTGGTCGGCATCGAGAAGGTGCTGCCCACCTGGGACGACCTCGGCACGTTCCTCCAGCTCCTCCCGCGTAGCAGCACGGGCGAGCGGATGAACCCCTACACGACCATGTGGACCGGGGTGCACGACGGCGACGGCCCCTCCGAGGTCCACGTGGTCCTCCTCGACAACGGCCGCACCCACGTCCTGGCCGATCCCGTCGGGCGCCAGGCGCTGCGCTGCATCCGCTGCTCGGCCTGCCTCAACGTCTGCCCGGTCTACGAACGCACCGGAGGGCACGCGTACGGCTCGGTGTACCCGGGCCCGATCGGGGCGGTGCTCAACCCGCAGCTCCGCGGGGTCGGCAGCGACGTCGACAAGTCCCTGCCCTACGCCTCGACCCTCTGCGGTGCGTGCTTCGACGCCTGCCCGGTGCGCATCGAGATCCCCCGGCTCCTGGTGCGGCTCCGCACCGAGGTGGTCGAGAAGAAGGGCAGGTCGCGTGAGTCGGCCGCGATGGCGGCGACCGCGTGGCTGTTCCGGGACCACAAGCGGCTCGAGGCCGCGCAACGGGCCGCGACGGCGGCGGGACGGGTGATGCGCGGCCGCCGGATCGGACCGCTGCCCGGGCCGCTCGCACCCTGGACCAACGCGAGGGACCTCCCAGCCCCGCCGACGGAGACCTTCCGGCAGTGGTGGCGGCGCACCCACGGCGACGACGGCGCGCAGGAGGGCGACCAGTGAGCGCGCGGGAGGAGATCCTGGCCCGGGTGCGGGCTGCCACCGCCGACGTCGGCCCGTCCTCGGGCGCCCGAGGCCCGGCGCCGGCCATCGGCCAGGCCAGCCCCGGTCCGGCCGAGACCGTGGAGCTGTTCGCCGAGAACGTCGCCGACTACCGCGCCCGGGTGCTCCGGGTCGCGCCCGACGGCGTCGCAGCGGCCGTCGGCGAGGCGCTCGCCGAGGCCGGGGCCGGCCGGGTCGTCGTCCCCTCCGGGATCCCGGCGGACTGGCTGCCGGGCACCGGCGTGGAGGTCGTCCGCGACGAGGCCCTGCCGGCCGCCGAGCTCGACCGGATCCCGGCCGTGCTCACCGCGGCGGCCGTCGGCGTCGCGACCACCGGGACCATCGTGCTCGACCACGGCGCCGACCAGGGCCGTCGCGCGATCTCCCTCGTGCCGGACCTGCACCTGTGCGTGGTCCTCGCCGAGCAGGTCGTGCACGACGTCCCCGACGCCGTCCGCCGGCTGTCCTGGCAGGACTCCGCGCCCAGGCCGCTGACCTGGGTCAGCGGTCCCAGCGCCACCAGCGACATCGAGCTCGACCGCGTCGAGGGCGTCCACGGCCCCCGTACCCTGGTCGTCCTGCTGGTGTCCTGACCCCCCACCCCGCCGACCCCTCCACCTTGGTGGGTCGAGCCGTCAATGTTGGTGGGCCGAGCCGTCAACGATGGTGTCCTCAACCACCGAGCCCCCGCTGGTTGAGCCTGGATCCACCGATGGCCGCCGTAGCGAGCGTCACCAGGCGGGTGTGATGGCAAGGCGCCGGCGCGAAGTCATACCGGGGCGTCTGTCAAGCGTCGGCAACGCCGCCAGCGCGCCCGAAT
>JBIOUF010000276.1:0-2077 GCA_044866695.1 Nocardioidaceae bacterium
GCTGAGCCGTTCCCAGGCCGCGAAGTTGCGCTGGTCGAGCCGCTGCCGGATCAGGTCCACGACCCCTTGCGGGTCGTCGTACTCGAGCTCGTCCAGGCGATGCAGCGCCGCCTTCGATGCCTGCTGGAGCAGGGTGGCCCGGGCCAGCGCGTCCTCGGCCGGGTCGGGACTGCGGACGTGCAGCCGGCGCGCGAACCACGGCAGTGACGCGCCCTGGAGGAACAAGGTCCCGGCCACGACGGTGAAGGCCATGAGCAGGAGGACCTCGCGGTAGCGCGTGTCCGGTGGGATGACGAACGCCGCCGCGAGCGTGACGACACCGCGCATGCCGGCCCAGCCCAGGATGAACGTCGTGGTCCACGGCGGCTTCCGGCCGGTCACCGGGTCCGGACCGGGACGAACGATGAGGTAGCGCGCCGGGAACACCCAGACCATCCGCAGCACCATGCAGGCCGCGAGGGTGGCCGCGCAGACCGCGACGATCCGTCCCCACGACAGCTCACCCTCGCCGGCGCCCTCGACGATCGCGCTGGCCTGGAGCCCGATGAGCAGGAAGACGGCGTTCTCGAGGACGAACGCGATGGTCCGCCAGTTCAGCCGCTCGGCGATCCGCGACTGCGCGGTCTGCAGGATCGGCGCCTTGTGGCCGAGCAGCAGGCCGGCGACGACCACGGCGATCACCCCGGAGGCGTGCACCTGCTCGGCGGTGACGTACGCCGCGAACGGCACCACCAGCGACATTCCGCTGTCGAGGACCGGGTCGGTGAGGTGCCGACGGAACTTGGCGACCACGAAGAAGAACGCGAAGCCCACCAGGACGCCACCGCCGGCCGCAACCAGGAAGTCGAGCCCGACCATGCCGAGGGTGAATCCGTCGCCCTCGGCCACGGCGAGCGCCGTGCCCAGGGCCACCAGCGCGGTCGCGTCGTTCAGCAGCGACTCGCCCTCGAGGATCGTGACCAGGCGACGAGGCAGGCCGATCCGCCGCCCGATCGCGGTCGCAGCCACCGCGTCGGGAGGCGCCACCACGGCGCCGATGGCCAGTGCCACCGGCCAGGAGACGTCGGGCAGCAGCGCGTGCGCCACCACGCCGACCCCGATGGTCGTGAACACGACCAGACCGACCGAGAGCAGCAGGATCGCCCGCCTGTTGACCCGGAAGTCCACCAGCGACGTGCTCTGCGCGGCGGCGTACAGCAGTGGGGGCAGCAGCCCGAAGAGGACGACCTCCTCGGAGAGCTCGACCTCCGGCACGCCCGGGAAGTAGGACGCCGCGACGCCGACGACCACGAGCAGGAACGGCGCCGGCACGTCCAGCCGCTGGGCCAACCAGGTGCAGGCCAGCACCCCCACCGCCAGGCCGCAGAGCAGCAGGGTCATCTCCACGTCGCTCATTCTCCCGGAGCGGGCCTGACGCCCTGACCGGCGTCTCGGCAGGCGCGACCCGAGCGACGGCAATGCGGATCAAGCGGGCACCCGGCCCGATGCCCGACGATCGACCCATGACCACGGCCGCGGACACCTTCTCCGAGTTCGTGGACCAGCTCGCCCGGGTGCTCGACGAGACCGAGCACCGCGATGCGTCCGGCGAGGAGTGGGCCGCCCGGTTCCACTTCTCGCGGTTCCACTTCGACCGGATGATCCGCAGCGTGGCCGGTGAGCCGCCGCAGGCGTTCCGACGCCGGATCCTCCTGGAGCGCGCGGCGTACCGCATGGTGACGACGGCCGCTCCGCTCATCGACATCGCCGTCGAGGCGGGCTACGGCTCGCACGAGGCGTTCACCCGGGCCTTCACCCGGGCCTACGGCGTCACGCCGGCCGCCTGGCGCAGGTCGCCCGGCCGGATCCGGATCCCGGCGCCGAGCGACGTCCACTTCCACCCACCCGGCAGCCTCCGGCTGCCCGCACGAGACAAGGTCACCGCCATGGAACTGCTGACGAAGATGGTCGAGCACCACGTCTGGCTCACCGGCGAGATGGTTCGCCTCGCCGGCCGGCTCACCGACGAGCAGCTCGACCAGGTCATCGAGCTCGACGTCGACGACGACGAGCAGACGATCCGGTCGCTGCTGTCCCG
>JBIOUF010000277.1:0-15549 GCA_044866695.1 Nocardioidaceae bacterium
GCGGCGAGCATCTCCCCGTACCGTTCGGGGAGCTTGAACCTGCCGTTCACGCTGCCGTGCCCGTCTCGTCCCCAGGTCAGGCTGGTGGCCCGCTCGGCCTGGCGTTCCTCCCGGTCCAGCGCGGCGGCGTCCAGCCGGTCGGCGAGCTCGGGGTTGACCGCGTGCAGGATCCGCTTGCCGAGCCTGGCGAGCTCGACGGCGTCGAACCTCTGGGCGAGGTCGAGCAGGTGCGTCTCGGCGGCCCGCCGGGTGTCCACCCCGACCTCGACCGGCAGGTCGTCCACCGCGTCGCAGATCGCCCGGGCCTGGTCGACCAGCACCTGTCCGGCGACCAGCGCTTGGTCGACCGCCTCGTGGCCGTCCCGCAACGTCTGGGCCAGCCGCTCCCGGCCGATCGCGTCGCGTCTGGTGACCGGCACCAGCCCGCGCACCCACGCCCCGGTCGACGTCGCCCCGGCCGACCCGGCCAGACCCTGCAGGTCGGCCCGGGCCACCAGCCGCAACGCCAACCCCGACAGCCGAGCGGCGGCCCGCTCCAGCTCCAGAACCGCCTCCGCCGTCTGGTCCGGCGTCAACGTCAACGGGTGCGGGTCGCCCAGCCCGTCCAGCACCTCGTGCACCCGCCCCGCGAACCAGTGCACCCGGTCCGACCGGTCCCCCACCGGCGTCCCCCCACGCCCGCTGGCGCGCGGGTCCGAAGACGGCACCGGCTCTGCTGACATGACCCGATCCCACCAGCCGGCACCGACAGTTCCGGGGCCGCGAACCGATGCCATCTCGTCATGTGGACAGCAAACTGAGGACCCCCCGCGCTGGTCCCGCTTCGGCGGCGCCAGTGCTGATCTTGACCAGGAGCGCAAGCCGTCGTCGGCGCGGTGATCACGCGCGGGCTACCTCGGCGAGGGCGCGGCGAGGCTCGCGCGTCGCGCCGCCAGGATCGCGGCCACCACGACGGCGTCGCGCTGTGCCGCGAGACGCTGGCGGTCGGTGGTCCTGCCGGCCGCCAGTCCCTCCACCAGCCGGGTCGCGGTGTCCCGGTCGAGGTGGGGGTCGCCGAGGTCGTCCCACCACCGGTTGAAGCTGTCGGCGTACCTCTGGCAGAAGGCGGCCAGGCCGCCCTCTCCGGCGGCGAGGTCGAACAGCGTCGTCGGGCCGAACGCCGCCCAGCGCAGACCCGGCCCGGCGCACACGGCGGTGTCGACGTCGGCCACGGAGGCGACGCCCTGGTCCACCAGGTGGATGGCCTCGCGCCACAGGGCCGCCTGCAGCCGGTTGGCGACGTGGCCCGGGACCTCTCGCCTCACCTCGATCGTCACCTTGCCGACGGACTCGTAGAAGCGCCGGGCCCGGTCGACCACGCCTGCTCCGGTGCGTTGGTTGCCGACGACCTCGACGAGCGGGATGAGGTGCGGCGGGTTGAACGGGTGACCGACGACGAACCGGTCCGGGCGGCCCCATCCGGACTGCAGCTCGGTCAGGGTCAGGCCTGAGGCCGAGGACGCCACCACGGCGGCCTCGCCCACGGCGGGTTCGATCTCGGCGTACAGCCGGCGCTTGAGCTCGATGCGCTCCGGAAGGCTCTCCTGGACGAAGTCGGCCTCGCGCACGGCCGTGCGGGCGTCCGGGCAGGCCACCAGCTCGCCCTCCGGCTCGGCGGTGGTCGCCAGGCCCAGCTCCACCAGGGTCGGCCACGCCTCCTCCACGGCGCGCCTGACCCGCGCCACCGCGTCGCGGTCGGGGTCGAACAGGACGACCGACCTCCGCGCGGCGAGGAACAGCGCGGTCCAGCTCTGGCCGATGACCCCGGCCCCGAGCACGGCGACCCGACCGATCTCGCCGGTCGGCGGCGCGGGGCGAGCGGACGGCTCAGCAGGTGACACGGCCAGTTCCGTTGCCACCGAGCCGCTCCTCGGCCGACAGGGCAGCGACGCCGTGGCCAGGCTCGCTCTCGGTGTCGCTGCCCGCCGCGTAGGACCGGTAGGCGTCGAGGACCAGGCCGTGGAAGTGGTGCACGCCGTGCTCGGAGAGCCCCTGCCCCGACGGGTCGTAGACGATGCGGCCCTGGTCGAAGGCCGGAGTGCTCATTCCGCGCTGGACGCTCTCGACCAGTGCGATGTCCTGCCGCTGCAGTACCTCGTCGACGTACCGCACCGACTGCACGTCGGCCGCCTCGAGCTCGGCGGTCTCGAAGTAGAAGTCCCAGGTCTCCAGGGTCCGGTCGATACCCGCGGGCACGACCTGGAAGACCATGAAGTTCCCACGTCCCGGGTAGCGCAGCAGACAGGTGTTCGGCCACAGCCACCAGACAGCATGCTGGGTGACAGTGGCGTCCGAGACGTCGTACGCCGCGTTGTGGTCCTTCCCGGCCTCCGCGAAGTGGCTGGACCAGATGCCGTGGGTCCGCACCTCGTAGGTGCGCATGTCGACGAGGTCGACGAACTCCTTGTGGGCGATGTGGCAGTGGTAGCACTCCAGGAAGTTGTCGATGACGTTCTTCCAGTTGGTCGCGACGTCGTAGGTGAGGCGTCTGGCGTGGGTCAGCTCCGAGACGCCCGGGGCCCACCGGGCGATGTCGGCCGCCAGGTCGCCGGCCTGGGCGGCCAGCGGGGTGGCCGTCGGGTCCAGGTTGACGTAGACGAACCCGCCGAACACCTCGACCTGCACCCGGTCGAGACAGACCTCGCGCTTGTCGAAGGTCTCCATCCGCTCCGCCCTGCGAGCCGCCTTCAGCCGGCCGTCGAGGCCGTAGGTCCACGCGTGGTACGGACAGACGATGCTGCGCGTCGTGCCCGAACCCGACAGGAGCTCGTGGGCGCGGTGCTTGCAGACGTTGTAGAACGCTCGAAGCCGTTCGTCCCGGTCACGGATCACCGCGACCGGCATGCCGGCGACGGTCGCCGACACGTAGCTGCCCGGCGGGCGAAGCCGTTCGACGTGGCAGACGAGCTGCCAGGTGCGGGCGAAGACCGCCGCCAGGTCGGCCTCGAGCCACCGGCTCTCGGTGTACGTCTCCGCCCGGAGCGACATGGAGCGTGCGGGGTCCTCGTGGAAGCCCGTGCCGACGCGGCGCACGTCCCCGAGCGTGACTGTTGCCATTGCAGGAGCGTACGAGAAACTGGACGATCGTTCAATCAGGCACTGGACGATCGTCCAGCCTGGCCGTTTCCGGTTACTCGACCAGGGCAATCTCCTCGCAGCGCGCGACACTCCGCCTGATCGAGGCGCGGTCGAGCCCCAACAGCGCGGTGAGCCACAGGCCGTTCTGCACGACGTCGATGTCGGCGGCCCGCTGGTTGCACTCGCGGCGCGACAGCTCGGGCCGGGCCGCCCGGATGAGCGCGGCGAGGCCGTCCCGGTAGCGCCGCTGCGCGACGGCGTTGATCTGCCCATAGTCCTCGTCGGCCCGGGCGAGAGCCCAGAGCTGCAGCCGCAGGGACAGGTAGTCCGTGGTCAGCAGCTCCGGAGCGGCCACCCGCTCGAGCGCGGCACGAAGGCGCTCCACCGGCTCCAGAGTGGGGTCAGGCTCGACCATCGCGACGTCCTGCGCCTCGATGTGATGAAGCGCCGCACGCACCAGACTGGCCTTGTCTGCGTAGTAGTAATTGACCAGACCCAACGAGACGCGGGCCTCGTGCGCCACCGCGCGCATGCTCACCGCCGAGATGCCGCGCCGCGAGAGCAGGCGCATCACCGCGTCCAGGATTCGCTCCCGGCGGTCCTTCCCTGCGGCGTCGGCGGACGAAGCAGTCACAGCCCGAGCCTAGTGACGCGTGCCGGCCGGCCGTGGCGCTCACGACCGGACGACGACGGAGTCCACGCGTGCGCAGGTGTGCTTGGATGAAACGTGGAGTGGCCTCTGCTCGCGGCGCTCAGCGCGGACGAACGAAGAGACCTCCTGGCCACGGCACGCACCCGGAGCTTCGGTCGAAACGAGGTCGTCTGCCACGCCGGCGACCCGGCCGACTCCCTGCACCTGGTCGAGTCCGGTCACCTCGCGGTCAAGGGCGGCCTGGCGTCCGGGGTCACCGCGACCTTCAACATCCTCGGCCCGGGCGACTACTTCGGCGAGCTTGCGCTGCTGCGCGGCGACCACCGGCGCACGGCGACCGTTGTGGCGATCGAGCCCAGCCGGACCGTGGCAGTCGCCGCGACGACGTTCGGCAGGCTGTGCGCCACGAACCCGCGCGTGGAACACGCCCTGTCGGTCCTGCTGGCCGACCGGGTCGACCAGCTCAGCCGGCGCCTGCTGGAGACGATGTACGTGAGCCTGGACCGCCGCGTCTACCGTCGGCTGGTGGAGCTCGCGACGTCGTACGGTGGCGACACGAACCAGGCGAGCATCCCGCTCAGCCAGGCGGACCTCGCAGACCTGGTCGGCGCGACCAGACCGTCGGTCAACCAGATCCTGCGACGGCTGGTGGACCTGTCGCTGGTCGAGGTGCGCCGGGGGCGGATCGACCTGCTCGACGTGCGCGCGCTCGCCCGCCGGTGTGGGGACTGAGGCAAGCCGGCTGGCTGTCGTCGCAGTCGCGCAGCTGTCGGGACCCGACACTCACTGAGTCAGCGGGCGAACACAGCCAGCGGCCGTTTCGCTGCACGGTGCTGGGCATGGAACTTCGACCCGGAACCCACGACGACCGCCAGGCAGCTGGCCCGGCAACCGCGGCGCACGTCGGTGACCAGCCGCTCACCGCGCTCGTCGCGAGCGCAAGGCAGGGCGAGAATGCTGCCTGGGCGGAGCTGTTCAACCGGTTCGAGCCCTTGGTGCGCTCGGTGTGCCGGCGGTACCGGCTCTCGGGGACGGACGCCGACGACGTCAGCCAGGCGGTCTGGCTGAAGCTGTTCGAGCACGTCGGTGACCTGCGCGAGCCGCGGGCGCTGCCGGGCTGGATCGCGACGACGACCTCGCATCAGTGTCTCCGCGAGGTCGACCAGCGGCGGCGCCTGGTCGTCCTGGACCCGCAGGACGCCGAGTGGGCCCAGGTCGACGGGTCGTCCCTGACCGCCAGGACGGCGACGGACGGTGCGGTCGACGAGCGCATCCTGCGTGAGGAGGACCGCCGCGCGGTCCAGGAGGACCTGTCCGGCCTGTCCGCGAAGGAGCAGGGCCTGCTGGTGCGTCTGATGGCGGATCCTCCGGTGCCCTACACCGAGATCAGCCGGCAGCTCGACATGCCGGTGGGGAGCATCGGCCCGACCCGCGCCCGCTGCCTGGAGAAGCTCCGCCGCGGTCCAGCGGTCGGCGCCCTGGTCGGGGCCGCGCCGGGACGCGCAGGCGTCGCCGCGTAGCCGGAGCAGCGCGGAGAATGCAGGAAACCAAGAAAGCAAGACGGAGAAACCGGACGCCTCTCGCCGCTTCGGCGACGCTGCTGGTCAGCGGAGCTTTCGGCGCTTCACGCTCGCAAACAACGTGGGAATCGCCGATACCACCAACAATCTGGGGCCAGGAGCTCCCAGGAGCTCAGTGCCGGGAATGACCGCCCGGTGCTACGTTGTGGTGTGCGCGCGCCACTCTCGGACGTACCGGCGAGTGCGGACGCCGGCAGCCCGGCGAGTGCGGCTGCTCGGCGACCGGAGTCCGACGAGCTGCGTGCCAGGCTCCGCGCCTCGTTGCTGAGCGTCTACTACGCATCCGTGGGCAGCCGGTTCGAGGTGCGCGGCGCGCCCTCGATGCTGCTGCGCCCTCAGGTGCGCCTCGTTCCGTTGCGCGCTGCCCTGGCGACGCTCTGGGAGGAGTCCCCCACCCGGTTCCGGGAGGCTGTCTGGCTCCTGGTCCGGTCCACTCCCCTGCAGGGCCCCTCCAACGCTCCGCAGGAGCGGTATCCGGCCGAGCTCGTCGAGCTCGTCCCGGAAGATCGGCTGAAGGCGCTCAGCGAGGTGCGCCGCGAGTATCGCACCGGGGCGAACCTGTTCGCCGCGGCCCTCGTCGCCATCCGGGACGGTGACCTGGAACAGCTCGAGCTGCTCAAAGGGGTCATCGACACGGTCCCCGCAGGTGGCGCCAGCCGGAGCTTCTCCGACGCGGTGGTGGTCCTGTTCGGCGTGCCGCCCGCCGAGCTGCTCGCCCGCATGTCGAGTCCCGGCGAGTGGTCGCTCGCTCAGGAACAGATGCAGAAGATCGAGAGCGAGGTCGGCCTCAACCTGCACGACTTCGTGGAGGACTTCGCCAACGCGGTCGCCTTCAACGAATGGGCCGGCGCGCACCTCCCGGGCAACTGGGCGGCGCCGGTCAGCGAAGGTTGCCTGAGCGTGCTGCCGGTCTCCTCGGTGGTGGTGCAGAGCGCCACGACCCTGCAGGCCAAGGCGACCGTGACCACCGTGGTGCAGGGGTCGTTCGCCGAGCTGCGCGCCGCCACCGACCCGCGGCTGTGGTCTGCCCAGAGCGACCTGATGAGGCGGACCGTCTTCGTGCCGGACCCCTTCTCCGTCGGGCTGGGCGAGGTCACCGAGAAGGCCCAGGAGGCCTTGGTCGGTCCGGTCGGCAGCGGCTACGAAGGCGACCGGCTGCTCGAGGAGGAGGGCACCGTCACCTGGGGGCGGAACGACGAACAGAGCATCTGGTTCCACAACGTCCTCCGGGTCAGCCACAAGGTCGGCTCGACGCGGGCTCCGGGGAGACAGGACATCGACATCGGGTACGGGCTCTGCCGCAGCATCGAGAGCACCGTCCTGTGGGACCGCCGTCAGGGCGGCCTGCTCGTCGACGACGGTTACCTGAAGGTCCGGGCCCTAGACGAGGGCCGGTTCCGGGTCACGTGGAGCAAGGCCATCCGCTTCAGCGATCGCACGCCCTACTCGGGAAGTCCCGGGTGGACCGACTTCGGGGAGCTGTTGAACTACCTGGCGCCCGCCGCCCTGACCTGGTGGGTGGAGACCGAGACCTACAGCCTCGGCGACCGGCCGTACACCGGCTCGCATCCGAGCAAGAAGCCACACGCATACCTGTCGAGCAGCTGAGGGGGCATCATGACCGACGAAAGGACCCGTGAGGTCCAAGACGCGTGGAACCGCTTCGGCCAGTACATGGAGGCCTGGGCGGGCTACTCGGGTCGGGTGTGGAGCCGCCAGCAGGAGCTCTGGGCCTCCATCGCGAAGAACCTCTCCAGCGGGCAGTACTCCGCGGACACGGCGGCCAGCGACGCGGTCCTGGCCATGGCGGTCATGCAGCGCAACGCCGAGGACGGATGGCGGGTGCTGACCGGACCCCCGGGCACGGAGCGGGCCGTGAGCGTCCTGCCCACCGCCTTCTTGTTCTTCGATCTCTCGGACCCGGAAAGCTTTCCGCTGGCCGACGCCGTGGACATCCCCGTGCCCCCCGACATCGACCGGGACGACCTGCCGGAACGGGCGTTCATCGCGCTCAACGGCACCAGCGTCAGTCCCCGGGAGGCGGCCGAGCCCGGCGGGGCACCCAGCGCCGACGCGAGCGTCGAGGGGGTCCGGGCGTTGGAGCAGACCCTCCGGGCGACGTTCGAGCCCGCCAAAGGCGTCTACAGCCTCGAACCGGTGGCCGAGTCGGCGACCAGGCTCGTCCGCGGCGTCTACGACGGCCTGGTGTACCTGACGAAGCCGGCGGTGCCACTGGCGAACGTCCGGATCATCGTCGGGCCGCCGCCGGCGGTGTGACTCTGGTCGAGCGAGCACGGGAATCGGCTGCCGTGAGCGACGCAGCTCGCCGGCACGTGGGGCCGGGCACTCCCCTGAAAGACCGGGTCGCCGAGCTGCTGCGCGACGCCGAGGCCGCGGAGGCAGCAGGCGACTGGCGCCTCAGACAGACGTTGCTGGCGGCCATCGGGGCACTGGACCCGGGCAACGCCGAGGTCGCGAGGCTGCTCTCCCAGCCTGCGGCGCGCCGGCTGATGACGCTGCTGTTCTGCGACATCGTGGGTTCCACGGAGCTGGCCGACTCCCGCGACCCCGAAGAAGTCACGGAAGTGCTCTCGCTCTACCGACGTACCTGCGACGAGGTCATCGAGGCGCACGACGGCTTCGTCCACGACCGTCGTGGCGACGGCATGCTGGTCCTCTTCGGCTACCCGCAGGTGGAGGAGGACGACTCCTCGCGCGCCGTGGCCTGCGCGCTTGAGATCGTCGAGAGGCTCGGCTCGGCATTCGCCGGGCCACATGGGGCCGGGCCGGGCGGGACCGTACCCGTGCACGTGCGCGTCGCGGTGCACACCGGTCCGGTGGTCGTCAGCGACGTGGGGATCAGCGGGTCGACGGCCAACGAGGCGTCCCGCCTCCAGGAGCTGGCAGAACCCGACATGGTCGTGGTCAGCGACACAACCCGGCACATGGTCGAGTCCAGGTTCGAGACCGAGTCACTCGGCACCCACCGGCTCCGCGGGGTGTCGCGGCCCGTCGAGCTGTTCGCGGTGCGTGCACGGCGCACCGGCGGCCTGAATGACCCGACCCCTGGGGCAATCCCATTCGTCGGGCGACAGGCGGAGCTGGCACGCCTCCTCGTCATCGGACGAGAGGCCCTTCGCGCGCCTTCCGACGGATCGGGCAAGGCCGTCCTCGTCGTGGGCCCGCCGGGGATCGGCAAGACGAGGCTGGTGCGCCAGGCGGTGACGGCGCTGGCGGCCGGCGTCACCGCGGTCGCGGGCTCCCGGTTGCACCAGAACGCCACGCTGGAGGTCCTGCGGCCCGCGCTGGCCAGCGCCCTCGGCATCCATCCGTCCGACGACCCCATCACCCGACGGGACAGGATCCGTGCCCGGTCGGGCTCGACCGGCCTCGCGCCCGGTTACGACCTGCCCTTCCTCGGCTCGGTCTTCGACATCCCGCCAGACCTGCTCGACGCGCCACCCGACATCGATCCGACCGCCCTGCGCGAGCATGGGCTCGCGTTGGCGGCGGACCTCATGCGCGACGGCCAGGCTCCCCGGGTGCTGTTCGTCGACGACCTGCACTGGGCCGACCAGGGGACCCTCGACGTTCTCGCGCTGGTGCTGCAGTCGCCGCGTCCGGGCATGTTCCTGGTCATGGCCGCGCGGGAGCCCTTCACCCCGCCAGGACCCGTCCAGGCAACGCTCGAGCTCGGCCCACTCGCGACGGCCGACATGCTGGAGATGGCCGGGTCCCTCCACAGCGGCGCCGAGCTGCCCGACCACGCCCTCGCCGAGCTCGTGGAGCGAAGCGACGGCGTCCCGCTGTTCCTCGAGGAGCTGGTGCACACCGAGGTCACGGTCGGCACCGACACGGCGCACCACTCGCTCAGGTACGGCAGCCATCGCATCCCGCCGGCGCTGTGGGACCCGCTTCTCGCCCGGCTCACCGTCCCCGGCGTCGACGTCGAGCTGGCGCAGGTCGCCGCCGTCATCGGGCGGGAGGCCGATCCGGACGTCCTGCGCAGCGCGGTCGGTGCCGGGCCGGGGGACTTCGAGCGTCGCGTCGGCACCCTGGTGGACGCCGGGATCCTGGAGTACGACGAGGGGAAGGTGCGGTTCCGGCACGAGCTCATCCGCGAGGTCGCCTACGACACGCAGCGCCGAGCGACCGCCCAACGGCGGCACGGCTGGCTTGCCGACCACATCGGCTCGTCGGAGAGCGCGTCCACGAGGGCCGTCTCGGAGGAGATCGCGTTTCACTGCGAGCGCGCGCTGCGGTACGACGAGGCGGTCCGGATGCACCTGCGGGTCGCCGAGGCCGACGTGAGCGTGGGTTCGCATGTCCAGGCGGTCCAGCGTCTGACCCACGTCCTGGGGCTGCTCGAACAGATGGTCGACGGCCCGGGCCGGAGCTCGCTCGAGCTCACCGCCCGCGGCCTGCGCAGCTTCAGCGTCGTGATGGCCAACGGGTACGCCGCACCGGAGGCCGCCGAGGATCACGCGCGCTGCGTGGAGCTGTGCCGGGCGCTGCGCCCCGAGGCCGACGTGGTGCCGTTCCTGGTCCGGTCCTGGTCGTACTACGCCCTCCGCGGGGAGCTGGCGCACGCGGACGAGGTGACCGGGACGATCGGGACGGTCATCGAGAAGACCGGCGGACGGTTCCCCGCGCGTGCCGCGTTCGACGGGGTGGTCCGCTTCTTCCGGGGGGACTTCGTCGGCGCCCGCGACGAGCTCGAGGCGTTCGTCACCGAGGAATGGGCACACACACCCGGCACGGTCCCTCGAGGGTGGCCGCTGCCGAACGACCCCTTGGCCGTCGTCTACGCACACCTGGCCCCGATCCTGCACATCTTCGGCGAGCCGGCGGCGGCCGCGCAGGCTGCGTCGGACGGAGCCACCCGTGCCGCCAGCCTGCCCTTCCCGTACGGTCCCTTTACCGAGCTCTACGTCGAGCTGATGCGGGCGATGACCCTGAACCTGGCCGGTGACCATGCCGCCGCGGTGCGGCTCAGCCAGCAGCTGATGACCCGCGCGGAGAACCACGGCTTCGGCATCTGGCGCCTCGCGGGCCTGCTCAACCTGCTGCTGAACTGTGCCCAGGCCGGCGACGCCCGGTGCTGCGACCAGCTGACCAGCGCCGTCGGGACCTGGCGCTACGACCTTGCCGCCGATGCGTGGACGCCGTACTGGCTGACCGGGCTCGCCGTCGCCGAGCAGCGACTGGGCCGGTTGGCCGCGGCCCGGAGCACCTTCGACGTCGCACTGGACGTCGCGGCTCGCACGGGGGCGGGCTTCTTCTCGGCCGAGGCGCTGCGCGGACGGGGTGAGGTGCGGCTCGCCCTGGGGGAGCGCGACGGGGCCACAGACGTCGAAGCCGCGCTGCGGCTGGCCCGGAGTCAGCGGGCGGTCCTCTTCGAGCGGAGGGCGGCCGCTGCGCTGGAGAAGGCCAACGCAGGATGAGACGGGTCGCGGTCCTGGGTGGTGGGATGGCGGGGCTGGCGGCGGCGTGGCGGCTCAGCGCTCCCGAGCATCGCCGTGACGTGGAGGTCACCGTGTTCGAGCGCGGGTGGCTCCTGGGGGGGAAGGGCGCCAGCGTACGGGGGCTGCACGGCCGCATCGAGGAGCACGGGCTGCACGTGTGGTTGGGCTACTACGACAACGCCTTCCGGCTGATGCGCGAGGTGTACGACGAGCTGGACCGACCGCGCACGGACCCGGACTGCCCGCTGGCCACGTGGCGCGACGCCTTCACGCCGGTCGACCGGCTGGGCATGCAGGACGACACGGGAGAGCCGTGGTCGCACTGGCAGGCGACGTTCAGGCAGCGCCCGACGGAGCCCGGCGAGGACGGACCGGGTTCTCGGCTGCAGGTGTCCCAGCTGGTCACCCGGGGCTTGCTGCTGATGGTCGACTTCGCGGCTTCCCTGCCGCCGGCCGCGACCGACCGGGCACCGGCGCTCGTGCTCAGCCCCTCACCCTGGCACCCGGCCGTGCAAGGCGAACGTCCGGATGGCTGGCCGCTGCGGTCACTCGACCTCACTGCCCTGCTCGAGGTGGCGGACGCCGTCCGTGGCCTGCGCGCCGGCAGGGCCCCGTCGCCGTCCTTCACCAACGCCGGGGCGCAGCGGATCACCGCGCTGGCGGGTGCGCTCATGTCGGGGCTCGCCTCGGACGCCAGTCTCCGACGCACGCGCGACTTCGCCGGCCTGGTCGCCACGTGCGTGGCAGGCGCCGTCGCCGACGGACTGCTCACAGATCCACGTGGGTTCGCCGCCATCGACCACCTTGACTTCCAGGAGTGGCTGCGCCGTCACAGCGCGACCGCGCAGGTCGTGGAGTCGCCACTGGTACGGGCGATGTACGACCTCGCCTTCGCCTACGAGGATGGCGACCCCGACAGGCCGTCGATGAGCGCGGGGCTGGGCCTCTTCCTCGCCGGGAGGCTGTTCTTCGGCTACCAGGGTTCGATCGTGTGGCGCATGGAGGCCGGCATGGGAGAGGCGGTGGTCGCTCCGCTGTACCAGGCTCTCGCTGCGCGCGGGGTCAGGTTCCAGTTCTTCCACCGCGTCCTCGGGCTGCACCTCGACGCCACTCTGGACCGGGTCGAGGGGGTCTCGGTGAGCCAGGAGGCGCTGCTGGCGCCCGGCGTGGAGGAGTACTCGCCTTTGGTGCGCCACCATGACCTGCCCTGCTGGCCCAGTGAGCCGCTCCGGCTGCAGCTGAGCACGTCGGCTCCCGGCGCGCAGGGGCCGCGGAAGGAGCGGCGTCTGGAGCTCGGCGTGGACTTCGACCAGGTGGTGCTCGCGGTTCCTCCGGCCGTGTCTGCACAGGTCGCCCGCGAGCTGGTCGCGCACTCACCACGCTGGCGCGCGATGGTCGACCGGATCAAGAGCGTGCCCACCCAGTCGGTCCAGCTTTGGCTGCGGGAGCCGATGTCGGCGCTGGGATGGGACGAGGGGTGTCTGGTCGCTACCGGGTATGCCAAGCCGTTCGAGTCCTTCGCCGCGATGAGCCACCTCGTCCCGGGCGAGGACTGGCCGCCGGACAACCCCGTGCGCTCCCTCGGCTACTTCTGCAGCGTGCTGCCGTCCGAGCTGGCCCGGGACAGGGGGACGGCGCGCGACGCGGTGCGCCGGAACGTCGACGCCTTGCTCAGCGGCCACGTGCGGCAGCTCTGGCCGATGGCCGTGGCGCAGGACGGCGACTTCGACTGGGACCTGCTCTGGGCCCCGGACGGGCAGCGCGCGCGGGAGCGCCTGGACTGGCAGTACTGGCGTGCGAACGTGGACCCCTCCGACCTGTACGTGCAGTCCGTGCCCGGCACTGCGGCGTACCGGCTGCGGCCCGACGAGTCCGGGTACGACAACCTCTTCCTGGCCGGAGACTGGGTGGACAGCGGGCTCAACGCAGGATGCATCGAGGCGGCCGTGATGGGCGGCCTGGAAGCAGCCAATGCCGCGTTGGGCCGGCCCCGGATGGACGAGCTCACAGGCGAGTGGTATGAGGCCGGCTCGATCCGGTGAGCGCGACCGGGGGAGCCCGGTGGAGCCCGCCGACCCGGCGCGGGTGCGGCACGACGCGGCCGCGGCCGCCGCCGCCGTCTTCGACCGCCTGCTGGCCGCCGTCGACGAGGACCTGCGGCCACGATGGAGCGCCGGGCCCACGGGCGGGCCGGACCAGGACGAGGACGCGGTCCGTCTCGAGGCGGCTGCCGGCTGCGTCGCCGAGGGCCGGATCTGGCTGCACAACACGAGCGGGACGGCGCTGGTCGGGGTCCGGCTCCTGGTGACCGACCTGCTCAGCCGACGGGGCGGGCGGGTAGCCGGCTCGTCGGCCGAGCTCCGCCCCGACGCGGTGGACGTCCCCGCGAACGGGACCGCGCCCGTCACGATCCTCCTGCCGGTCCCCCACGGGAGCGTGCCGACGGTGTACGCCGGACGGGTCGTGTCGCGGCTGCCGCCGGCCGAGGTGGCGCTGCGGCTGGCGGTCCGGGCATGACGCCGGGTCACGACGCCGTCCTCGGCCGGCTTCGCGACTACGCCATGATGACCGGCGACGCCATGGAGACCTGGCTCACCGCTCGCGAGCCCTCGTCGTACCTCTACGAGCTGGTCCGCGACTATCCCAGCAGGGGCGGCAAGGGGCTCCGCCCCGCGCTGCTGCTCGCCACCTGCGAGGCCTTCGGGCGACCCTCCTCCGCGGGCCTCTCGTCAGCGGTCACCCTCGAGATGCTGCACAACGCGTTCCTCGTGCACGACGACGTCGAGGACTCGAGCAGGCTGCGACGCGGCCTCCCCACGCTGCACCGGCTGCATGGCGTCGCGCTCGCGGTCAACGCGGGGGACTCGCTCGCGTCGCTCGCGCTGCGCCCGATGCTGGAGGACCGCAGCATCAGTGGGCGGCTGGGGAAGCGGCTGCTCACCGAGGTCGCCACCGCCGTGCAGAAGACCACCGAAGGACAGGCCACCGAGCTGGGCTGGCGACGCCACAAGGTGGTCGATCTCGGTGCCGCGGACTACCTGGAGATGGTCGCGCAGAAGACGTGCTGGTACACCACCGTCACACCTCTCCGCGTCGGTGCGCTGATCGGCTCGCACGGGGCCGCGCCGCTGGAGTCGGTGAGCAGGTTCGGCTTCTACCTCGGCGCCGCCTTCCAGATCCGCGACGACCTCCTCGACCTGGGCGCCAGCGCCCACAGCGGAAAGGACGCCCACCGCGACCTGCGCGAGAAGAAGCGCACGCTGATGCTGACCCATGCGCTGAGAGTCGCCCGCGGCCGGGACCGCAGCTGGCTGGTGGCCTACCTCGACGACCCCCGGACCAGCGGAGGCCCCGCGGAGGTCGAGCACCTGCTCGGGCTGCTGGACCGGTGCGGCAGCGTGGAGTTCGCCACCGAGTACGCACGCGGCATCCAGGCGGCGGCGGGTGCCGCGTTCGACGAGGCGTTCGGGTCGCTGGCGCCCTCGGCGCACGTGGACTTCATCCGCGCGCTGGTCCCCTTCGTGGTCGAGCGGAGCTCATGAGTCCACCGCGCGGGCCGTCGCGACCTGCATCGACCCCGGAGACGAGAACGGAAGGGAGCCGGCTCCCTTCCACCTTCAACGTATAACGCAGCTGGGGCCTTGCGGCAAGACCCCGGTGAGGCCGCAGAATCAGCGGCCGTGGAGCTCTCGACCACCAGCGTCTTCGACCTTCCCCCGCACCTGGCCGCAAAGGCCGACCCGGCGATGGTCGCGGGCGACGAGGGACACTTCGCGGCCATCGAGAGGACCCTCGACCAGTCCCTGGCCGACCTGTCGGAGCGGGTCGACGCGGCGCGCAGGGAGTCCGGGGGCGCCGGCCAGCAGGCCATGGACCGCGACCTGGAGGTGCACCGGCTGACCGCGCGGCTGCGCACCCTGGGTCGCTTCGGGCTGGACCTCTGCCTGGGGCGCATGGTGCGCGCTGACGACCCCGAACCCGTGTACGTCGGACGGCTCGGTCTCACCGACCGCGCCGGCCGCCGGATCCTGGTCGACTGGCGCTCGCCGGCGGCCGAGCCGTTCTTCGGGGCGACGCACGCCAACCCGATGGGGCTGGCCAGCCGACGCAGGTACCGCTGGACGCGTGGCCGGATCAGCGACTACTGGGACGAGGTGTTCACCGCGGAGGGGTTCGACGGGCACTCGGCGGCCCTCGACGACCAGTCGGCCTTCATCGCCAGCCTGGGGGGCGCCCGCTCGCCGCGGATGCGGGACGTGCTGGGCACCATCCAGGCCGACCAGGACGCGATCATCCGGGCCGGGTCCCGGGGGGCGCTGGTCGTCGACGGAGGGCCGGGCACGGGGAAGACCGTCGTCGCGCTGCACCGCTCCGCGTACCTTCTCTACTCCGACCCGCGCCTCGATCACCGCCGCGGCGGCGTGCTGTTCGTCGGTCCGCACCAGCCCTACCTGGCCTACGTCGCCGACGTCCTGCCCAGTCTCGGAGAGGAGGGCGTGCAGACCTGCACCCTGCGCGACCTCGTCGCCGAGGGGGCCTCGGCGGTGGTCGAGGCCGACCCGGAGGTGGCCCGCCTGAAGTCGTCCGCGGACATGGTGAGGGCGATCGAGCGGGCCGTTCGGTTCTACGAGGAGCCGCCCGCCGAGGGGATCACGGTCACGGTCGACTGGTCCGACATCCGGCTCACCGCCGACGACTGGGCCGAGGCCTTCGAGGCGCCCGAGCCGGGCACTCC
>JBIOUF010000278.1:0-2850 GCA_044866695.1 Nocardioidaceae bacterium
TCGAGGCCGCCGCGCGGGAGGAGGGGCCCGGGCACTCCTACCTGGTGCAGCACTCCGCCGGGTCGGGCAAGTCCAACACGATCGCGTGGCTGGCGCACCGGCTGTCGACTTTGCATCGAGGCGACACGAAGGTGTTCGACAAGGTCGTGGTGATCACCGACCGGGTGGTGCTGGACCGGCAGCTGCAGGACACCATCTACCAGTTCGAGCACGCCCACGGCGTGGTGGAGCGGATCGAGCGCGACTCCGCCCAGCTCGCCGCGGCGCTGGCGGGCGCGCGGGCGCGGGTCATCATCACGACCCTGCAGAAGTTCCCGTTCGTCATGGACAAGGTGGCGGACCTGCCGGACCGGTCGTACGCCGTCATCGTCGACGAGGCGCACTCGTCGCAGTCCGGCGAGGCGGCGAAGGAGCTGCGCCGTGTGCTGGGGGGTGGTTTCGAGGCTCGCTTCGCGGTTCCTGAGGTGCGAGGAGCGCCAGCGACGAGCCTCGAAGGGCGCACCTCAACCACCGGGATGGTGGACGCGGACGGCACCGACCTCGCGGTCGATGACGTGGACCAGGCGCTCGCCGAGGCGGTCGCGGCCAGGGGGCGACAGGACAACCTCAGCTTCTTCGCGTTCACCGCGACCCCGAAGGGCAAGACGCTGGAGCTGTTCGGCCGCTACAACCCCGACACCGGCAGGCACGAGCCGTTCCACCTGTACTCGATGCGCCAGGCCATCGGCGAGGGGTTCATCCACGACGTACTGGCCAGCTTCACGACGTACACGTCCTTCTACCGCCTCGAGAAGGCGCTCGAGGACGACCCCAGGTACCAGACCGCCAAGGCGCGCACGGCCATCGCCCGGTTCGTCACCCTGCACGAGCACAACCTGGCCCAGAAGGCCGAGATCGTCGTCGAGCACTTCCGCACCCACGTCGCGCGCAAGGTCGCCGGGCAGGCCAAGGCGATGGTGGTGTGCTCGTCCCGGCCGCACGCGCTGCGCTTCTTCCAGGCGC
Organism: Nocardioidaceae bacterium; assembly: GCA_044866695.1. Classification (GTDB taxonomy): domain Bacteria; phylum Actinomycetota; class Actinomycetes; order Propionibacteriales; family Nocardioidaceae; genus JBIOUF01. The sequence goes on from JBIOUF010000278.1 coordinate 1,003, forward strand.
TGCGCGGGTACGTCCACGACCACGGCTACGACCTCGGCGTCCTGGTGGCGTTCTCCGACGCCGTCTCGGTCAACGGCGACCCGCCGGTGACCGAGGCGCAGTGCAACGGCTTCCCCGACACCCAGACCGCGGAGCGGTTCGACAGCGACGGGTACCAGATCATGGTCGTCGCGGAGAAGTTCCAGACCGGGTTCGACCAGCCCAAGCTCTACGCGATGTACGTCGACAAGACGCTCACCGGGCTGGCCGCCGTCCAGACGCTGTCGCGGCTCAACCGCACCCACCCGGACAAGGACGGCACGTTCGTGCTGGACTTCGTCAACGACGCCGAGAAGGTCGCCGACGAGTTCGAGCAGTACCACGGCAAGACCGTCGCCCCGCCGTCGGACCCGAACCTGCTCTACGACACCCGGCACGCGCTGGACGAGTTCGGGGTGCTCGACGCGCAGGAGGCGCGGACGTTTGCCCAGCTGCTGCTGGCCGAGGACGCCGACCACGGCCGGCTCCATGCCGCGCTGGGCCCGGCGATCGACCGGTTCTGGGGGCTGGAGGAGGACGAGCAGGACCGGTTCCGCGACGCGCTCAGCCGGTTCGTGCGGATCTACTCGTTCCTGTCGCAGATCGTGTCCTTCGGCGACTCCGAGCTGGAGCGCGACTACCTGTTCGGCAAGGCGCTGCTCGTGTTCGTCAGGGCCGACCCTGGTGAGGCAGTCGACCTCTCCGGAGCCTTGGAGCTGACCCACCTGAGGCACGAGAAGCAGTTCGAGGGCTCGGTGGCGCTCGAGGCCGAGGAGGGTGAGGCGGTCACGATCTACTCCGGCACCGGGAAGAGCACCGAGCCCGAGGCGGAGCCGCTCTCGGTGATCATCGACCGCCTGAACGCCCTGCACGGCACCAACTGGACCGACGCCGACCGGCTCGTCTTCGACGCCGCCTTGGATGACATGGTTGCCGACGAGGACGTGCAGGTCACGGCCGCGAACAATACCGCGGAGAACTTCGGGGTGGTGTTCCCCGAGCTGTTCCAGAAGGCGCTGCTGGGCCGGATGGACCGCAACGAGGAGGTGGTGTTCAAGTACCTCGACGACCAGGAGCTGGCCGCCGACGTACTCAAGGCCTACGTGGCGGTCGCCCAAGCCCGCGCCAAGGTCGCCTACCAGGAGCATTGCCCCATCGGCGAGCTGTTGTCGGACGGGGAGGAGAACGCCCACCTCGAGCTCAAGTCCACCTTCCGCACCGGTGCCGGCACCGGTGAGGTCATCAAGGCGCTGGAGACCGCGAGCATCAAGACCGTCGCCGCGTTCGCCAACAGCCGCCAGGGCGGCACCCTGCTCATCGGCGTCGCCGACGACGGCTCCGTGCACGGCCTGGCCAGCGACTACGCCTCCCTGCGCAAGCCCGGCAAGCAGGACCGCGACCTGTTCCTCCTGCACCTCAACCAGGCCCTCGTCAACGCCCTCGGCGAGGCCGCGGCCAGCACCGTCTCCACCCAGATCCACACCGTCGACGGCGAGGACCTCTGTCGGGTGCACGTGCCGCCCAGCGCCTTTCCCGTCGACGCCCACGTCAAGGTCGACAAGGGCGGGCAGGTGCTCAAGAAGACCGCGTTCTACGTACGCATCGGCAACGGCACCCGGGAGATCAGCGACCCGGCCGAGAAGCGGAAGTACCTCGCCGGGCGCTGGGGCGCCGGCAACCTCCGCAGCGGGGAGTAGGAAGGGCCGCGCCTGCAAGTGCCGGGTGCGCCGACGACAGGCTGTCGAGCTGGTCGAGAGGTTGGGCGCACCACGCCGACCTGTGCCCTCTCTGGTCTGGAGGCATGGGCTTCCCATGACGAACTGGCACTCC
>JBIOUF010000279.1:0-16589 GCA_044866695.1 Nocardioidaceae bacterium
CAAGACTGACGGCTCGACCCACCAAGATTGACGGCTCGACCCACCAAGACTGACGGCTCGACCCACCAACACTGACGGCTCGGCCGCTACGACTGACCGACCTGGACGGGTCGGCGGGACGGGTGGGGACGTGGCTGGTTCGGGCCCGCAGGTACTGAACCGTGTGCCACCATGACGGCCGGGTCAGGCGCGGCCTGCACCGACGAGAGGGCCGACGAGAGGGGTCGGGTGGACCGTCGCCAGCTGGAGTACTTCGTGGTCGCCGCCGAGGTCGGCAGCATGACCCGCGCCGCGGCGCGGCTAGGTGTGGCCCAGCCCTCGCTGTCGCACTCCATCTGCGCGCTCGAGCGCGAGGTCGCCACCCCGCTCTTCGAACGCCTCGGCCGGGGGGTACGGCTCACCGCCGCTGGCGAGGCGCTGGTCGGGCCGGCCCGTGGGGTGCTGCGGGGGTTCGCGCTCGCTGCGGGCGCGGTGGCCGGCGTCTCCGGCACCGGCTTCGGCAGGATCTCGGTCATCGCGAACACGCTGTGGGCGCTGGACCCGCTGGTCCGGCTGCTCGGCGAGCTGCGCCAGCTGCGACCGGCGCTCCAGGTCACCGTCACCGACCCCGGGACCCGCTCGGAGGTCGTCACCGCGGTCCGCGCCGGGGACGCCGACTTCGGGCTCATCGACGGGACGCCGCCGTCGGGAGCCCTGGCCAGCCAGTTCCTGGTCGACTACGACCTGGTGGCCGTGCTGCCGCCGCACTCGCGGATCGCCGCGGCGAGCGTCGGCATGGGCGCGCTCGCCCGGCTCGGACTGGTGTGCACGCCGCCCGGCACCGCGCTGCGGGCGCTGCTCCACGAGCAGCTCGAGGCCGCCGGCGAGCGCACCGACGTGGCGGTCGAGACCGCTCACCTGGCTACGGTGGGGCCGCTGGTCCTGGCCGGTGCCGGCGCCACCGTGCTGCCGGTGGGGATGGCGGCCGATGCCGCCACGAAGGGCGCCAGGGTCGTGCCGCTCAGCTCGCCGGTGCGTGCCGCCGTGCACCTGGTCTGGCGGCCCGGCCGGCTGTCCGAGGCCGGTGAGCACCTGCTCGCCCTGGCTCGTGAGCTGCACGCGCACCCGGCTCGCGAACCCCGCGACAGCCATAGACGTCATCTATCGACGCCCTAGAGAACCCGTCTGGGTACCCCGACGAGCGTCGTTGAGTACGGCGATCGATAACCCTAGTCTCTTGCTGATCTATGGTCGGAGTCCATCGACGCGGCGGAGGTGACCAGGCCATGGGCGGCTCCCACGGCCACACCCATGGCCAGGGCGGCCTCGCCGCCCGGTGCGGCGGCCTGGACCACCACGGCGACGGCTACACCCCCGAGCAGCGCGCCGCCTTGGACCGCGTGCTCGCGTTCAACCGGCGGATGGCCGAGGCGGTCGACGCCGGGCTGGACCTCGCCGAGACGACCCGGTTCCTCGACCCCGACCCGCTGCGCTACATGTGGGTCGACGAGGGGCAGGGCACCCTCGAGCGGGTGGTCGGCGCGGCCGAGGCGCTGCTCGAACGCGCGCCCCGGCTGCCCGGGCACGAGCGGCGTACGGCGGAGCCGGTCGGCGGCGCGCAGCACGCGGGCCGGCCCAGCGTGGCCCTCGCCCCGGACGGCACGCGGCTGCTCACCTGGCTGGAGTGGGTCCCCGACACCGGCGACCTGGTCCGGGCGGTGCTGCTGCCGCCCGGCGCGGCGGTGCGGGACGCGCGGCCCGAGGTGGTGTCGGTCGGCGTGGCCGACGCGTTCCGGCCGACCGCGGTGGTCACCGCCGACGGGGTGCCCTGGGTGTTCTACGGCTGCCGCCGGGAGGACCGGGTCGACGTGTGGGCCACCTCCTGGCGCGACGACCGGTGGAGCCGGCCGGAGCGGGTCGGCGACTCCGACCACCCCGCCTTCAACCAGGAGGTCGTCGCCCACGCCGACGGCACGCTCGAGGTGGTCTGGCAGGGCCGGCACAAGGACCGGTTCGGCGTCTTCTCCCGCACCCACGACGGCTCGGCATGGGGGGCCCGGGTGCTGGTCAGCGCCGGTGTCGAGGCCAACGTGTGGGACCCGACCGTGGCCGGGTTCGCCGACGGCGCAGCGGCGTACGCCTGGTCGGAGTACCGCGACGGCGCCTACCGCATCGCGTTCCGGAGACGTGACGCGGCCGGACTCCTCGGCCCCGTGCGCGCCCTGACGTCCGGCACCGACTACGCGCTGCACCCGCACCTGGCCGTCACCCGCGACCAGCAGCTGTGGTGCGCCTTCGACGTGCTGACGGTGGCCGGCCACGGGGGCAGCGGCCCGACCCGGCTGCGTCCCGACGCCGAGGTGGGTGCCGACCCGCTCCATGCCGCGGGCCAGCGCGCCGCCGGGCAGAGCGTGCCGCCCGAGCTGCTCCCCGAGGTGAGCGCCTCCGTCCGCGTCCTGCGGGTCGAGGACGACGCGGTCCGCGAGGCCCCCGGCCAGGTGGCGCCCGGGCTCAACGTGGTGCCCTCGGGGCTGCCCCGGCTGGCCGCCACCGACGACGGCGGGCTGCTGCTGGCCTACCGGGTGCACCGCCAGCTCCCGCTGATGACCTACTACTGGGAGGTCGCGACCCAGGCGCTGGGCCCCGGCGGCTGGCTGCCCCCCTCGACGTACGCCGGGACCGACGGCACCCTGGAGGAGGTCGCGCTCGCGGCCGGACCGGGAGGGGGCGTGCTGGCCGCCCAGACCGACGCGCGGCTGGAGCGGGCGCTGCGGTGGACCGAGGGGTTCGGCGGCCGGGAGTGCCCCTACCTGCTCGAGCACCAGGGTGCCGTGGTGTGGCACGGCGTTCACGGCGTCGGCGCCGTGGTGACCGCCGACGTGCCGGGCGCGGGCCCGGTGCCCGCCGGGGACGCGCTCGGGCAGGCCACCGCCGTCTCGGCCAGCCGGGACCGGGTCGAGGCGCGGCGCTGGGCCGGCGGAGAGCGCCGGGAGCGGTACGTCGCCCAGGTCGGCAGCCGGGACCTCACTCTGTACTGGGGGGACCTGCACCGGCACTCGCTGGTCAGCCGCTGCACGGCGGGCGACGAGCCGTCGCTGGAGGACTTCTACCGCTACGCCTGGGACGTCTGCGAGTACGACTTCTGGGCCGTGACCGACCACTCGGAGAACTCCAGCGCCTTCCAGTGGTGGTCGATCCAGAAGATCGCCGACCTGCTGCACGTCCCGGACCGGTTCGTGCCGCTGTACGGCTTCGAGTGGACCTCGGCCGACACCGGCCACCAGAACGTCATCTACGGCGACGTCGCGCGCGGGGCGCCGATCTACTCGGCCTTCGCCCAGGGCACCACCGAGCCGGAGGGGCTGTGGCGCCGGCTCGCCGCGCACCCCGACTTCCCGGCGGTCACCATCCCGCACCACCCCGGGTCGGCGATGGTGCACAACGACTGGGACTACCACGACCCGCGGTTCTCCCGGCTTGTCGAGGTGTTCCAGGCCTGCCGCGGCAGCTACGAGGCGGACGGCTGCTTCCGGCAGTACTCCGACGGCACCCGCCTCGGCACGTTCACCCTCGACGGGCTGCGCCGGGGCCACCGCTTCGGGCTGATCGCCTCCTCCGACCACGGCCACGGCGCCAGCTACGTCGGCGCGTTCGCCCGGACGCTGACCCGGGCCGACGTGTTCGAGGCGCTGTACGAGCGCCGCACCTTCGCCGCCACCACCCGCGACGTCGTGGTCGACCTCCGCATGGGAGAGGTGTTCATGGGCGAGGAGGCGCCGCCCGGGACGCCACGCTCGTTCACCGTTCACGCCGAGGGGTACGCCGAGCTGGCCCGCGTCGACATCGTCCGCGACGGCGAGTTCGTCCACAGCCTGCAGCCGAACCTCGGTCTCCCCGGCGGCTGGGTGCGGGTCCCGCTCCGCGTCGAGTGGGGGCGGGCGGAGGGGACCACCGAATGGGCCGGCGTGCTGCGCCTCTCCGGGGGGGCGCGGGTGCTGCGCACGCCGTACTGGAGCCCCGAGATCGTCGCGGTCGACCACACCACCGTGGCCTGGCAGGCGACCACGCACAGCTTCGGGGAGCCCTACGGCTCCCAGCGCGGCGGCGTCGAGGTCACCCTGATCGGACCTCCCGACGGCGTGGCGGGCGTCACGGTGGGGGCGCGCCGGGCGTCGCGCACGCTGGCGGCGCTGCTGGACCCCGGCGGCCACGACGTTCCGGGCGGGCCCGGGCGGCTCCGGCTCCAGCCGGGCACCGGCGGCCTCACCGGCCTCGGCACCCGGACCGCGGACGTCGCGTGGACCGACGCCGACACCCGGCCGCGGTTCTACTACGCGCGGGTCGTCCAGGTGGACGGCGAGATGGCCTGGTCCTCACCGATCTGGGCGAGCGACCCGGCCTGACCCCGCCGGGCCGGGGCCGGGCCGGCGAGGACGGCGGCCACCCGCGCCGATTGCCAACAAACCGGGCAATCCGCCGTTCTCCGACGTATCCCATTGCTCCCGTCTACGCTCCTGCCTGCACCGGTTCCCCCGCCGGGGCTGGCATAAGGAGCGTCCGCAGTGAGTGACACCCCCCGCACCTACCGACACCGCGCGGCACCGTCGCAGCCTCGCCGGCCGTCCCGCCTGGTGCTCGCCCTGCTGCTCGCCGGCGCGGTGCTGGTGGCCGCCGGCGTGGTGGTCGCGGTCAGGCTCGCCTCGGGCCCCGCCGAGGACTCCACGGCCGCGGCGGAGGCCGGCTCCTGCACGTCGGCGCCGGCGCTGCTGGTGGCCGCGACGCCCGAGCTCGCCCCGGTCGTCTCCGACGTGGCGACGCAGGTCACCGACGACCAGGACTGCCCCGCGGTGGAGGTCACCCCGGCGGAGTCGGCGGCGGTCGAAGCCGCGGTGGCAAGCGCCGCCGGTTCGGAGGCCGGTTCGGGCGGCGAGCTCCCCGACGTGTGGCTCCCGGACTCCTCCCTGTGGCTCACCGCCACCGAGGGCACGCGGGACGAGGCGGCGTCGGCGACGTCGGTCGCCTCCAGCCCGTTGGTCTTCGCGGTCGGCGAGGAGACCGCCCGCGCGCTCTCCGAGGACTCTCGCCCCGAGGTCGCCGACCTGGTCCGCGCCGCCGTCGGCGGGACCGCGCTGACCTTGAAGGTGTCGTCGGAGAAGCAGGCGCCGGAGCGGGTCGGCGCGGTGGCCTCGCTGTACGACGCCGTACAGGGCACCGCCGACGCCAGGGCGGCGATGACCGGCCTGCTACGCAGCGTCGAGCTCACCGGCGGCACGCCCAGCGAGCAGCTGGCCGGTCTCCCGGACCAGGAGGGCACCGCGGTCGCCGTGTCGGAGCAGGCGATGGTGACCGCCAACAGCGAGGACGGCCTCGGCCTGGTCGGCATCTACCCGCACACGGTCGCTCTGGACTACCCGTACGCCGTCCTCACCGACGCTCCCGACGCCACGGCGGTGGCCGACGAGCTGCTGGAGCGGCTGCGCAGCCCCGAGGGCCAGGCGGCGCTGCAGGAGGCTGGGTTCCGAGACGCGAACGGCGCGGCCGGCGTGGACGCCGTCGAGCAGGCCGGCGTGGACAGCACGACCGTCACCCCCGCCCCGATGCAGCCGGCGAACCTGGCCATGGCCGAGCAGGCCATGGCCCTGGTGCAGCGCGAGTCGCGGCTGCTCGCGGTGCTCGACGTGTCCGGCTCGATGGGCTGGGGCCTGGGCGGCCGCAACGCCCCGGGCCCCTCGCGGATCGCGATCGCGCGGGGGGCGGCGGCCGACGGGCTGGCGCTCTACCCGGACACCACCAAGCTCGGCCTGTGGACGTTCCCGCGGGTGGCCGACACGCCGCGGACGCACCGGCGCGTGGTGCCGGTCGCCCTGCTCTCCGCCGAGGGGCGCCGGCAGTCCCTGGCCGCCGCGCTGTCGGACCTGCGGGAGGTGCCCCGCGGCGGCACGCCGTTGTACGCCACGACGCTCGCGGCCGTCCGGAAGATGCGGGGCTCATGGGACCCGAGCCGGGTCAACGCGGTCGTCGTCCTCTCCGACGGCAAGGACACCGAGGGCGGCGTCTCGCTGTCCTCGCTGGTCTCCACGCTGCGGTCCTACCGCGACTCCGACCGGCCGGTCCCGGTCGTGACCATCGGCTTCGGCCCGGACCGCGACGGGCAGTCCCTGGCCGCCATCGCCGAGGCGTCCGGGGGCGCCTACTACCCCGCGGCGAGCGCCAAGGACATCCGCAAGGTGTTCCTCGACGCCCTCGGCCAGCGCACCTGCCGCCCCAACTGCTGAGCCGCGCGCTCACCCCCGACCACAGAGCCTCCCGGCCCGGCTGCCTCCCGGGCCCACCCGACTACGAGCCTCCCGCGCCGGCCCGACTGCCCCCGGGACACACCCGACTGGCCCCCGGGACACACCCGACTACGAGCCTCCCGCGCCGGCCCGGCCGCGCTCCCGCGCCGGCCTGCTTGTGGCCGATGCCCGCACGAGTGCCCGCTTGTGGCCCGAGACCGCGCCGACACGCCGACGGCGGATGTAGGCATCGGCCACACAGCTGGAGGTCACTTTCTCAACCAAAGGGTTGAATACATGGGGCCCGACGTGCTTCACTGTACTCAACCGAATGGTTGAACAAGGAGCTCGCCGTGGCAGACCCGCTGGACCGCGCGTTCGCCGCCCTCGCGGACCCGACCCGCCGCGACCTGGTCGCCCGGCTCGCCGTGGGAGACGCCACCGTGGGCGAGCTGGCGGCGCCGTACGCCGTCAGCCTGCAGGCAGTCTCCAAGCACCTGAAGGTGCTCGAGGAGGCCGGCCTGGTCAGCCGCACCCGCGACGCCCAGCGTCGGCCGGTGCACCTGGAGGCGCAGGTGTTCGACCTGATGACCGCGTGGATCGAGCGGTATCGGCGCCGCGCCGAGGAGCGCTACCGCCGCCTCGACGCGGTGCTGGCCGCCATGGGCTCGCAGGACGACCACTCGGGACCCCAGGTAGAGGACCACAGCGGGCAGATCGCCCCCGAGGAAGGAGCAGCGTCATGACCAGCAACCAGGAGACCGCGACCACGAGCTCGGCCCGGCCCGAGGTCACCGTCGAGGCGGTGCCGGACCTGCCGGTGATCCGGGTCCACCGTGACTTCGCCGCGACGGCCGAGCAGCTGTTCCGCGCGCACACCGACCCCGAGCTCTTCGCGCAGTGGGTGGGCCCCTCGGGCCACCGCGCCGCCATCGACCACTGGGACGCCCGCACCGGGGGCAGCTACCGCTACCGCTCGGTGCACGAGGGCGCCGAGTACGCCTTCCACGGCTGCTTCCACACCGTCCGCCCGGACCGCCTGGTGCAGACCTTCACCTACGAGGGCATGCCCGACGAGGTCGCCCTGGACACCATGTGGTTCGAGGACCTGGGCGGGGGCCGGACCCGGCTGCACGTCGAGAGCCTGGTGGGCAGCTTCGAGGCGCGGGCCGGGATGCTCGCCAGCGGCATGGAGGTCGGCATGGCCGACGGCTACGCCAAGCTCGACACGATGCTCGCCGACGGGGCGGTCTGAGCTCCTGGCGCGGCCCGGTTGTGGCCGATGCCGGCATGCCGCATCGGCGTGTCGGTGCCGGCAGAGGCCACAAGCCGGCCTTCGTGCCGGCATCGGCCACAACCCCGCAGGCTGGCCGCGAACGCCGCACCATACCCCCTGGGGGTAGGCTGGAGGCAACTTCCGAGACAGGAGCGGCGATGGCGTCCGAGCACGTGCACCCCGGCTACATGCAACGCAAGGACGACTACCTGCGCCGGCTCAGGCGCATCGAGGGCCAGGTCAAGGGCATCGAGCGCATGGTGGCGGACGAGCAGTACTGCATCGACATCCTCACCCAGGTGTCCGCCGCCACGAAGGCGCTCCAGGCGGTGGCCCTCGGGCTGCTCGAGGAGCACCTGGCGCACTGCGTCATGGACGCCGCCCGCACCGGGGGGCCGGAGGCCGAGGAGAAGCTGCGGGAGGCGTCGGCGGCGGTCGGCCGGCTGGTGCGGTCCTAGCCCGTACGGCGCTCAGCGGCCCGTCCAGCGGGGCGGCCGCCGCTCCGCGAACGCCCGCGGCCCCTCCTCGGCGTCCGCCGACGCGAGCATCCGCCGGTAGGCAGGCAGGCCGCCACCCCTCAGCAGCGCGAAGCCGGCCGCCACGTCCAGGGTCGCCGTCGCCTCGAGCACCTCGAGCACGGCCGCGACCGACAGCGGCGCGGCGGCTCGGACCTTCCGAGCCAGCTCGAGGGCGCCGTCGACCAGCCGACCGGCCGGCAGCACCCGGTTGACCAGGCCCCAGCGCAGCGCCTCCTCGGCTGCCATCCGCCGCCCGGTGAGCAGCAGCTCGGCCGCGACGGCGGGGGGCAGCCGCCGCGGCAGCCGCAGCAGGCCGCCGGAGTCGGCCACCAGGCCGAGGGTGACCTCCGGCAGCGCGAGCTCGGCATGCTCGGCCGCGACGACCAGGTCGGCGGCCAGGGCCAGCTCGAACCCCCCGCCGAGAGCCAGCCCGTTCACCGCCGCGACCACGGGCTTGCGGCGGGAGAGCAGCTCGGTGAGGCCGGCGAACCCACCCGGCCCGTGGTCGGCGTCGACCGCCTCCCCCGACGCGGCGGCGTTGAGGTCCCAGCCGGCCGAGAAGAACCGGGGCCCCGCCCCGGTGAGGACGCCCACCCGCAGGGCCGGGTCCTCCTCGAGCCGGGCGAACGCCGCGTGGAGCGCGCGGCTGGTCGCGACGTCGACGGCGTTGGCCGGGGGCCGGTCCAGGGTGACCAGCCAGATCCCCTCCTCGACGGCCTCGGCGCGGACCGGGCCGTACGTCGGCGTACCGGTCATCTCGGGGCTCGTCTCTGGGCTCATCTCTGGGCGTCCGGCTCAGGCACCCAGCGGCCTCAGCATCGACCGGGCGATGATGTGCCGCTGGATCTCGCTGGTCCCGTCCCAGATCCGCTCGACCCGCGCGTCGCGCCAGAACCGCTCGATCGGCAGCTCCTCCATCAGCCCCATGCCGCCGTGGATCTGGACCGCCGCGTCGGTGACGTGCGCCAGCGCCTCGGTCGCCGCCAGCTTGGCCATCGCGACGTCCTGGTCGGTCATCCGGCCCTGGTCCAGGCGCCAGGCGGCGCGCAGCGTGAGCAGCTCGGCGGCCTCCAGCTCGACGGCCATGTCGGCCAGCTCGAACCCGACTCCCTGGAACCGTCCGATGGGCTGCCCGAACTGCTTGCGGCTCGCGGCGTACCGGGTGGCCAGCTCCAGCACCCGGCGCCCGCGCCCCACGCTGGTCGCCGCCACGGTGAGGCGGCTGGCCCCGAGCCAGGTGCCCATGAGGCCGAGCCCGGCGCCCTCGGCGCCGAGCAGGTTCGCGGCGGGGACCCGGCAGCCGTCCAGGCTGATCTCGCACTGGTGGTAGCCGCGGTGGGAGACCGCACTGGAGCCGCGGCGGACGGCGAGCCCCGGGGAGTCCAGGTCGACGAGAAGGCAGCTGATCGCCCCCTCGGTGGTGACGAACAGGACCACGAAGTCCGAGGCGTCCGCGTGGCTGATGAAGTGCTTGGTGCCGGTGACGACGTAGTGGTCGCCGTCGCGCACCGCCCGGGTGCGCATGGACCGCACGTCGGACCCCGCCTCGGGCTCGGTCATCGCCAGGCAGTCGTGCCGCTGGCCGCGGATCGCCGGGAGCAGGTAGCGCTCCCGCTGGTCGCCGGTGCAGGCGAGCAGGATGTTGCTGGGCCGGGCCACCAGCATCTGCAGCGCGTACGACGTGCGGCCCAGCTCGCGCTCCATCAGCGTCATCGACACCGCGTCCAGGCCGCCACCGCCGACGTCGGCGGGCATGTTGGCCGCGTAGAGGCCGGTATCGAGGGCGGTACGACGGACCCGCTCGGCGAGCTCGGCAGGCACCTCGGCGAGGCGCTCCACCTCGTCCTCGTGGGGCATCAGCTCGCGCTCGACGAACCGCCGCACGGTCTCCACGACGGCCCGCTGCTCGTCGGTCAGCGCGAAGTCCACGGCCGCCTCCCCTGGTCCGCGCTCACTCGTGCCGGATCCGCAGCGGCCGCCCGACCAGCGCGGGAAGGGGTAGGACGGCGTGGGCGGCGTGGACGGCACGGACGTGCTCGAGCAGGTCGGTCGGCATCGGTGCCGAGCCCCCACGGTTCGTGTCGACGTGCACGAGCAGCTGCTCGGCGGCGGCGAGGAGCGTGCCGGCCTCGCCGTGCATCTCGTGGTACACGTGCACCCGGCGCTCGTCGAGGTCCAGCACCCGGAGGGACAGGTCCAGCCGGTCGCCTTCGCGCGCCTCGCGCAGGTGGTGCAGGTGGGTCTGGGCGGTGAACAGGGAGGCGCCGGCGGCGCGGTAGGCCTCGTCGATCCCGACGTACCGGAAGAACGCGTCGGCGCTGTCCCCGAAGGCGAGCAGGTAGCACGACTCGCTCATGTGGCCGTTGTAGTCGGTCCACCCCGTGGGCACGGGCGTGCTGTGCAGGCGCAGCGGCGCTGGGATGGCCCGGGCCGGGTCCCAGACCCCGCTCGGCCGGCCCTCGTGGGGCGTCGTCACCCGGGTCATGCGGCCGGGGCGGGCTGGGTGAGGAACCAGCGGTGTCCGAACGGGTCGTGGAAGACCGCGACGCGGCCCGCGGGCGCGGAGTCCTCGGGGCCGCGGTCCAGCCCGACCCCGGCCTCGCGAAGGCGCGCGCACACCGCGTCGACGTCGGGTACGGTCAGGTGCAGCGACACCGCCGCACCGCGACCGGAGCCGGGCGGGGCCACCCCGGCCTCGGCGAACTCCTCCGACATCATCCACCCCGCCCCGGCGACCGCGAGCTCGACGTGACCGACCCGGCCGTCCGGCATCACGATCGGCGCGAGGGTCACCTCGGCGCCGAGCACGGCGACGTACCAGTCGACCGCGGCTCGGGCGTCGGCCACGCACAGGTACGGCGTGAGCTCGCTCACCGGCTGCCTCCTCACCGACCGGGCCTGATCCCACCGGGAGCCTAGGGCAACCGCGGACCTCAGCCGCTGGTGGACTCGGGCGGAATCGCCCCGGGATCCGGCTCGCGCTCCTGAGCCGGCTGGTCGTCGCCGGCGCGGCGCGGGTCGAGCGGCTCGTCGTCGTCGGTGACCGGCGGGTTGACCGGCTCGTTCTCGTCCACGGGCTCCTCGGGCAGCGGTTCGAGCGGGGTGTTGGTCATGACGACCAGATACCCGTCGTACGGCGGTCTGATGCCGGGCCGCGACCGCCCCCTCGGGCGCGGCGGCAGACGTCCGGTCGCCCGGCGTTGACCGGTACGGACCAGTGGGCTTAGGTTTCCCGCACCAGCACTGGATCTCTGGCGCGCCGTCCGTCCCGGACTCGCGGCCTCTCGGGAGAGGTCTCAGCCGCGGCTGTCGCGTGCGCCCTGTCACGGGGAGGCTCGCAGATGAAGCACCGAACCACGGCTGGAGTCGCGGCGGCGACCCTGGGGGCGGCGTTGCTGCTGCTGCCCGCGAGCGGGAGCACCACGGCAGCGACGGCGGGCAGTGCGCGGGAGGGCGTGGCCACGACGAGGGCCGCCGTCCCGAAGGTGGCGCAGCACGACTTCCCACCGCCGACCGGGGACCCCGCGATCATCCCCGCCAACGCCCGGCTGCGGACCCTGTTCGAGGGCGCGTGCGCGCTCACCACCGGCCCGGCGGCCGACCGGTACGGCGACGTCTACTTCGCCGAGCTGTCCCTGCGCAAGGTCTGCCTCGACGAGGACGGCAACCCGGAGGCGGGCATCATCTACCGCTACCGCTCCACCAACGGGCGCACGCGGGTCTGGCGGTCTCCGAGCGGCCAGGCCAACGGCATGGACTTCGACGCCGAGGGCCGGCTCGTGGTCGGGGAGTCCGCGGACAACGGCGGCCAGCGGGTCACCCGCACCGACATGGACACGGGCAAGAGCGTCATCTTGGCCTCCGAGTACGAGGGCCGCCCGCTGCTCGCGCCCAACGGGGTCAGCATCGACGAGCAGGGCCGGATCTACTTCACCGACCCGCGCTACGAGGGACCGGAGCCGGTCGAGCAGCCGGTGCAGGGCATCTACCGGATCGACCCCGACCGCTCGATCCACCGGATCATCGTCAACGCCACCAAGCCGAACGGCGTGCTGGTCTCCCCGGACCAGAAGACGTTGTACGTCGCCAACTTCGACGTCGGCTTCCTCGACGGCCCTCGGCTCACCGCCGACGAGCTGGCCTCGATCCCGCCCGTGGACATGGCGCTGTACGCCTACCCGCTGCACTCCGACGGGACGGTCGGGGACCGGGAGACGCTGGTGGACTACCTGCCGGGCTTCGGTCCGGACGGGCTCACCGCCGACGTGGACGGCAACATCTACGTCGCCGTCCGCGACACCGACGATCCCGGCATCCGGGTCTACACGCCCGACGGCGAGGAGATCGCCCAGATCCCGACCGGCGACATCCTGCCCACCGCGGCGGAGTTCGGCACCGGCCGGGACCGCCACCTGCTCTACGTCACCGCGGGCAAGGGCCTGTACCGGATCCGGCTCAACGCCGAGGGCTACCAGCTGCCCCAGGACTGACCCGCCACCGCGTGGGCGACGGCAGCGCGCTGTCGGCGCAGTTCCGGGACCACTTCGGACACCGAGAGCACCTGTATGGCGTCCTGCTCGACGAGCTCGCCGACGACCTGGACGCGGGAGGGCCCACCGCCGAGGTCTGCGCCGCCCATCTGGCCGCGCCGCGCAGCGAGGCCGTCTCGCTGCGGCTGCTGGCCGGGATCTTCCGCCTGGTGCTGCGCGGCGAGGCGCCGCGGCTGCGACGGTTCTACCCCTGCCGCGGCGGTACCGCGGACCCCTCGGGTGCCTGGCCGGTGCTGCGGCCCCTGCTGGGTCAGCACGTGGAGGAGCTTCGGGCCGCGCTGGACCAGCCGCCGCAGACCAACGAGGTCGGGCGGTCGGCCTGCCTGGCGGTCGGGCTGTTCGAGGCCGTGCGCCGCCACGGCGTTTCCGAGGTCCGCCTGCTCGAGCCGGGCGCATCGGCCGGCCTGAACCTGGCCGTGGACCGGTACCGGATCACAGGTCCGGGCTGGGCGTGGGGACCCTCGGACAGCCCGCTGGTCCTCGACACCGAGGCGCCGGGGGTGCGGCCCGAGGAGCTCGCCATCGTGGAGCGCCGCGGCTGTGACGTGGCGCCGGTCGACGCGTCGACCGCGGAGGGCGCCGTCCACCTGACGTCGTTCGTGTGGCCCTTCGACCTGCAGCGGCACGAACGTCTGGCGGCGGCCCTGGCCATCGCCCGGCGGCACCCGGTCACCGTCGACCGCGCGCCGGCGTCCTCCTGGCTGGCCGGACGGCTCGCCGAGCCCGTCGCCGAACACGTGCTGACGGTGGTCTGGCAGTCGGTCACCGAGCAGTACTGGCCGGCCTCGGAATCCGCCGCCGTCGCCGACGCGATCGCCGAGGCCCGGGGGCGGATGCCGCTCGCGCACGTCTCGATGGAGGGCGTCCCGCCGGCCCAGGCGGCGGGCGGCTACTCCGTCGCCGAGCACGGACCCGACCTCCGCCTCGACGGCACGGTCCTGGCCCGGTCCCACCACCACGGCCCGCCGATCCTGCTCCACCCCCAGCACGACGACCGGCTCGCCCCCTGACCCACAACCCTTCCTGTCGAACCGCCCCCCTTTCGGGTCGAGCCGTCAATGTTGGTGCGTCGAGCCGTCAACTCTGGCGGGCCGAACCGTCAATCCGTGCGGGCCGCAACCGTCAATCCGTGCGGGCCGAACCGTCAATCCTTGCGGACCCACCACGACTGACGGCTCGACCCACCAACAGTGCCGGGTCGGCGCACTAAGATTGACGGCTCGGCGCACCAACATTGACGGGTCGGCGCACCAAGATTGACGGCTCGGCGTGTGCCCGTGGCAGGTGCTCGTAGCATCGAGGGCGTGTCGCTGCTGGAGCGCGACGAGCAGCTCCGAGCCGCCGCCGGATACCTCGCGGAGGCGGCGGAGGGGCATGGGCGGATGGTGTACGTCGGCGGCGAGGCCGGGATCGGCAAGTCCTCGTTCGTGTCGCGGGTGGTCGCAGACGCACGCGGGGCCGCCCGGGTCGCGGTCGGCGGGTGCGACGGGTCGGCGACGCCGGCGCCGCTGGGCCCCTTGGTCGAGATGCTGCCCGCCCTCCCGGACGGGCTCTGGCCGCCCGAGGCCACGCGCCCGGAGGTGTTCGGCCGGCTCCTGGCCGCGCTGCGGGAGCCGCCGCCGAGGAGCCCGCCGTACCTCCTGGTCGTCGAGGACGCCCACTGGGCCGACGAGGCGACCCTGGACCTGGTCCGGTTCCTGGCCCGGCGGATCCATGACTGCCGCGCAGTGGTGCTGGTGACGTTCCGCCCCGAGGACGCGACCGGCGGGCACGGGCTGCGCATCCTGCTCGGCGACACCGCGTCCGCGTCCGGGACCCGCCGGGTCGACCTCGCCCCGCTGACCGCGGCCGCCGTCGCGGAGCTGGTCGCGGAGCACGCCCGGACGCACCCGGGCGCCGGGGCCACCGACGCGCTCCGGCTGCACCAGGTCACCGGCGGCAACGCCTTCTTCGTCACCGAGGCGCTGTCCGCGGGAACGTCGCGGGTCCCGGCCACGGTGCGCGACGCGGTGCTGGCCCGCGTCGCCCGCCTCGACGAGCCCGCGCAGCGAGCCCTGGAGGTGGTGGCGCTGGCCGGCGCCCGGGCGGAGACTGCGCTGCTGGCCGACCTGCTGGCGAAAGGCCTCACGGCGATCGACGAGCCGCTGGCCAGGGGGCTGCTGCTGCGTGGCGACGCCGACGGCGAGGGCGGCGCATACGTCGTCTTCCGGCACGAGCTGGCCCGCCTGGCGGTCGCTGAGGAGGTCCCGGTCGGCCGCGGGGTCCACGTGCACCGGCGGCTGCTGGCGGCGCTCCGGGCTCGCGGCGCCGACCCGGCCAGGCTGGCCCACCATGCGGAGGCGGCCGGTGACGCCGAGGCCGTCCTGGCGCACGCACCCGTCGCCGCGGCCCGGGCGGCGGCACTGGGCGCGCACCAGGAGGCGGTCCGGCAGTACCGCCGGGCGCTACGGTACGCCGACCGGCTGCCCGACGACGCCCGGGCCGAGCTGCTGTGGTCCCTGGGCTACGAGTGCTACCTCACGGTCCGCATCGACGAGGCGATCGAGGCCACCGGTCGGGCCCGGGACATTTGGGACTCGTCCGGCGAGGGCGTGCGGGTGGGCGACGCCTGGCGCTGCCTCTCCCGGCTGAGCTGGATGGCGGGCCGCAACGACGCCGCGGAGCAGCAGGCCGAGGTCGCGGTCCACCTCCTCGAGGGCACCGAGACGGTCGAGCAGGCCATGGCCTACAGCAACCGGACGCAGCTGCGGATGCTGTCCCAGGACGTGGCCGGGACCCGGGACTGGGGCCGCCGGACCCTCGACCTGGTCGCGCGGCTGCCCCCCGACGCGCGGCGCGAGGAGGTCCGGGTCCATGCGTTGAACAACCTGGGCACCATCGAGCTCGTCGTGGGCGACGTCGACACCGGAGAGCGGCTGCTGGAGGAGAGCCTCGCCGGCTCGCGGGCCGCGGACCTGCACGAGCACGCCGCACGCGCCTACTGCAACCTGGCCTCCAGCGCCGTCCTGCAGCGCCGGCACGACGTGGCCCAGCGGTACGTCGACGAGGGCCTGGACTACTGCGTCGACCGCGACCTGGACTCCTGGACCCTGTACCTGCAGGGCTGCCTGGCCCGGCTGCACCTCCACCGCGGGGAGGTCGCGGAGGCCCGGGCCTGCGCGGAGTCGGTGCTGCGACGCAGCGACATCGCGGCGATCGGCGCGATCGAGCCCGTCCTGGTGCTGGCGCACGTGCACACCCGGTGCGGCGACCCGCGTGCGGCGGAGCTCCTGGACCGGTCCGCCCGCCTGGCCGCCGGCATGCGCGAGCTGCAGCGGGTCGCGCCCGCGGCCTCGGCGCGAGCGGAGGCCGCCTGGATCGCCGGCGAGCCCGACACCGCCGCGGCCGCCGCGCTCGACGCCTGGTCCGTCGCCGCCACGGCGGACTGCCCGTGGAACCGCGGGGCCGTCGCGACCTGGCTTCCCGCGGACGTCGAGGTCCCGGCCGGGTCGCTGGCGCCGCCGTACGCCGCCGAGCGCGCCGGCCGGTGGGCGGACGCCGCGGAGCTGTGGCGGCAGACGCGTTCTCCCTTCGAGCAGGCGCTCGCCCTGGCCCGGAGCGAGGAGCGAGCAGCACTCACCGACGCGGTGCGGCTGTTCGACGGCCTGGGCGCCGACGCCGCCGCCGCGCGGGCCCGGGCCATGCTGCGCGCCGGCGGCTGGCGGGCACCCCGGACCCCGCGCGGTGTCGCGCGCCCGGACGGGCTGACCGGCCGGGAGGCCGAGGTGCTGACCCTGCTCCGCGACGGTCTGTCGGACGCGGCGATCGCGGACCGGCTGGTGATCTCGCGTCGCACCGCCGAGCACCACGTCGCGTCCGTCCTGGCCAAGCTCGGGGTACGCACCCGCCGGGAGCTGGCCGGCATGGGTACCCGAGCCGCCAAGGATGGGTAGCGGCTACCGATGGGCCGGCGGTCGGTCCCGGCATAGAACTGGTGGCACCGACCATCCAC
>JBIOUF010000280.1:0-5966 GCA_044866695.1 Nocardioidaceae bacterium
GCATCCGCGACGCGGGGCTCGGCCCACAGCGAGCGCAGGGCGGTGGTGACCACCCACCCAGCCTAGGGACCGCCGAGGCCTCGGGGACCGACCGAAAGAACGAGACCCCGCTCCTCCCAACGGCCGAGGCGGCTCCGGCCTCGACGCCGATGCGGCCGGGCCGCGACGCGGTGAGGGTTGTCCCATGATCACTGTCGAGTCACTGACCCGGAGGTACGCCGGCTTCACCGCCGTCGACAACGTCTCCTTCACAGCCCAGTCCGGTCGCGTCACCGGCTTCCTCGGCCCGAACGGCGCCGGCAAGTCCACCACGATGCGCGTCATGGTGGGTCTGACCGTCCCGACGTCCGGCACCGCGACCATCGACGGCGTCCGGTTCGCCGACCTCCCCAACCCCGGCCTCGAGGTGGGCGTCCTGCTCGACGCCTCGGCCCAGCACGCCGGCCGCACCGGACGCGAGATCCTCACCATTGCCTCCGACACCATGGGCCTGCCCCGCACCCGGGTCGACGAGATGATCGAGCTCGTCAGCCTGACCCCCACCGAGGCCAAGCGCCGGGTGCGCAACTACTCCCTCGGGATGCGTCAACGCCTCGGCATCGCCACCGCACTCCTCGGAGACCCCAAGGTGCTGATCCTCGACGAGCCCGCCAACGGCCTCGACCCCGCCGGGATCCGGTGGATGCGCGACCTGCTGACGGGCTTCGCCAGCCAAGGCGGCACCGTCCTGTTGTCCTCGCACCTGCTGCACGAGATCGAGGTCATCGCCGACGACCTGGTCGTGATCGGGAACGGCAAGATCGTCGCGTCCGGCAGCAAGGAAGAGCTCCTCGCCGCGGCCGGGACGCTCGCCCGCGCGACGTCACCGCGCGACCTCGCGCACGCCCTCGAGCAGGCCGGGATCCCCAGCACGCTCGCAGGGGACGGCTCGGTCCGCACCGACGCCGACCCCGCTCGGGTCGGGGCCGTGGCCCTGACCGCCGGCATTGCCCTCACCGAGCTCCGGTCCGCCGAGGGCGCCGGCCTCGAAGACATGTTCTTGTCGCTCACTGCCGACATCCAACGCGAAGGAGTTGCGGCATGACCGCCACGATCGTCCCGCCGCCCACCACCACGGAGGCCGCACCGGCCCGCCGGACCGCCCGTCCCATCCCGAGCACCCGGCTCGTCAAGATCGAGCTGCGCAAGATGTTCACCACCCGCTCCGGATTCTGGATGCTCATCAGCATCGGCGTCCTGTCGGTCATCGCAACCGGGGCGGTTATCATCTTCGCTCCCGACAGCGCCATCACCTACGCGAACTTCTCCGGGGCGATCGGCCTCCCGATGTCGGTGATCTTGCCCATGATCGCGATCCTGGCCGTCACGAGTGAGTGGAGCCAGCGCAGCGGACTCACCACGTTCACCCTGGTGCCGAGCCGCGGACACGTGATCGGCGCCAAGGCGATCGCGACCCTCCTCGTGGGCCTCGGCTCCATGACCGTCACCTTCGCGGTTGGCGCCCTCGGCAACGTGGCCGGTTCCGCACTCGCCGGCGTCGACACCGTGTGGGACATTTCTTTGTCCATGGCGCCCCAGATGGTGCTCGGCGACCTGGTCGGAATGGCCATCGGCTTCACCCTCGGTGTCGTGCTGCGCAACTCCGCGGCCGCGATCGTGGGCTACTTCGTCGTCTCATTCGTCATGCCGGGCGTCCTCGTCCTCCTGGCCCAGGTGCGCTCCTGGTTCGAGGACCTGCAGCCGTGGATCGACTGGAACAAGACGCAGGTGGTGCTCTTCGATGGCGCCACGAACACCGGCAAGGAGTGGGCGATGCTCGGCTCGACCACGATGATCTGGATCGTCATTCCCCTCGTTGTCGGGCTGCTCTCCCTGCGCCGCTCCGAGGTCAAGTAGTCACACACACGGGCGGCGCTATCCGGAACTCATCTGTGCGTTCCGGATACCCCCGTTTCGCGGAGTGGCCATGCTGTCTCCCTGTTCGGGATGACGGGCATCGGCCCTGACCTGCAGGTTTGGTGGAGCTGAGGGGACTCGAACCCCTGACCTTCTCAGATGGACAGTGCCCCTGGAGACCTCGGAGGTTCTCTGCCTGCTCGGTGCCAAACTCGCTCAATCTGAAGCCCTGCAACGGATCGAGCCGCGTGTTGGCCCTCAGCCTACCCCTCTGGTTCGGAACACCTAGGGCCATCTCGGACCACCTTTGTGGTGACTTTATGGTGAGCTGCCCTCGGGTGGCAGTTGTTCCGGGCGGCGTCAGAGCCCACGGCGACGCGCTGCGTCCATTGCGGCGTCGTTCCCGCCTTCGGTCAAGAGCCACCTGCTCGTCTGTGCGGGCTTATTGGGCTGGGGCTCCCAGGTCATCCCAGGTGCGTCCGTCGTCCGTCGATCGGAAGATGCTCTGGCTGGTGGCGACGTGCCACGAACCTGTGGCGACGTCCAGCGCCTGCGGATCGCCCGGTGGCCCTTCGACCGGTCGCCATGTCTGAGCCTCGTCGTCGCTGAGGTAGAGCGCGCCGTCCTGCGCGAGCCCGACCAGCAGATCGGCCTCGGGCCAGTCGATGAAGACCAGCGGGGGTGTCCCCTCGATGGGTCGTGCATCGTCGCCTTCCGTGGAGTACTCGACGATCGACCCCTGTGGCGTGGTTGCCAGGACTCTCGTGTGGTCGGACGGGTTCATCGCAAGGTCGACCACCTCGGCCTTCGCCAAAAGCCGCCAGTCCTTGCCATCCGGAGACGCCAGCAGCTGACCCGTGAGCGAGTCGTAGCCGACGATCAGATCGGCGGTCGCCTCGAGGGCGTGGAAGTCCGCCTTCCCCTGCAGCGACAAGGGCGACCAGGTTTCCGCGGCATCGGTCGACTCGATGAGTCCCAGGTGCGCCGGGAGATCCTCGTCCAGGTCCGGGTGCCCGCTGCCGAGGAACCGATTCGGTCCCACGACGGTGAAGGCCATGGTGTCCTGCCAACGGTCCGCCACTCGCTCAGCGGTCCCCTCCTCACGAAGCCGGAACACCCCGAAGTGGGACGCCGCGTAAAGCGTCCCGTCGGCAGGATCCGTACCCAGCCCGTGGACGTGGCCGAGCTCCTCGGACCTAGACCCGGATTCGGCGGAGTCTCCCGGATCAGTGCCGCACCCGGTAAGGAGAAGTCCCCCGGCAATGATCAGCCAGACAGGCAAAGTACGACGTGGCACGGGGATGACCTTAGGTTGTCGCGCCATGGCGCTGCCGCGATGTCCTCATCGGTGACCGCGTTCGCCTGGCTATGACCCGAGGAGTTGCTGCATCTGGGCGATCTCGGCTTCTTGATCGCTGATGATCTTCTTTGCCAGGGCCACGGCATCCGGGTTCTCGCCTTCATCGGCCTCCACCTGGGCCATTTCGACGGCGCCTTCGTGGTGCTCGATCATCATCTCGAGGAACATCCGGTCCCAGTCAGCGCCTGAGGCCCCCATCAGGTCGTTCATCTCAGCCTCGTCCATCATGCCTGGCATCTCGCTGTCGGAGCCGTGACCCATGTCCCCGTGGTCCATCCCGCCGGAGGGGGCTTCCTCCTCGCCCCATTCCTCGAGCCAGCCTTGCAGGGTGTCGATCTCGGGGGCCTGCGCCGCCTCGATGTTCTCGGCGAGCTCCAGGACCTCACTGCTGTCCGCCCGGTCCTGCGCCAGCTCCGCCATCTCCACTGCCTGCTCGTGGTGAGGGATCATCTGCTGCGCGAAGGTGACGTCAGCGTCGTTGAAGGCACTGCTGTTGGTGCTGCCTGTCGTCGCGTCGTCTGCGTCCTCTCCGCAGGCGGTCAGCGTCAGGCCCGCGGTGGCCAGCAGGGCGATCGCAGCCAGCGTCTTCCTCATCGAGATCTCCATCCTCTGTGCGGCGGCGCGCCGAGGCGCGCCGTTGTCCCTGCGATCCTGACCTCCCCACATGGAGAGTCCAACGGGATCAGGTCAAGATTCGCTGAAGAAGTGGGGCACGGGACCTAGTGGATGGGCTGCCGGTGGTCAGCCGGGACCGGTTCGGGGCTGGCGGGCTGCGCGGGCAGGGCCAGCCGCTTGAGCATCAGAGCGTTGACGGCAACCAGGAAGCTCGACCCGGACATCGAGAGCGCGGCGATCTCGGGTCGGAGCACCAGGCCGAATCCAGGCTCGAAGACGCCGGCGGCGATCGGCAACGCGATCGCGTTGTAGCCGACGGCCCACCCGAGGTTCTGCCGCATCTTGCGCAGCGTGCCCCGTCCGATCGTCAGTGCCACTGGCACGTCGAGAGGGTCGGAGCGCATGAGGACGACATCCGCGGCCTCGATGGCGACGTCGGTGCCGGCGCCAACGGCGATACCGACGTCGGCCTGCACCAGCGAGGGAGAGTCGTTGACGCCGTCGCCGACCATCGCCACGACACGCCCCTCCCCTTGCAGCCGCTGGACGTGACGGGCCTTGTCCTCGGGCAGCACCTCGGCGATCACGGTGTCGATCCCGAGCTCTTCGGCGATCCGCTCGGCGGTCGCCTGGTTGTCGCCGGTGAGCATGACCACCCGGACTCCGGCCTTGTGCAAGGCCGAGACGGCCGCAGCGGAGGTCTCGCGAACCGCGTCGGCCATCCCGATCACTCCGACGGCACTGCCGTCGACGGCGACGAACACCGCCGTGCGTCCGCCGGAGGCGATCTCGTCGCGCCGGGCCCCGAGGTCACCGACCGTGATGCCCTCCGATTCCATCAGGCGTCGGTTGCCGATCGCGACCTGGTGTCCCTCGACCTCGGCGAGCGCTCCGATGCCGGTGACGTTGCGGAACCCAGTGGCGCGCAGCCGCAGCACGTCGGTCGCGTCGACGTATCGCACGACTGCCTGGGCTAGCGGGTGCTCGGACTCACGCTCGACCGCCCCTGCGAGCGCCAGCAAACGGCTGCGGTCGATATGGCCGACCACCACGTCGGTGACCTCCGGCTCACCCTTGGTCAGGGTGCCGGTCTTGTCCATCACCACGGTGTCGATCCGGGCTGACGTCTCGATCGCGGTGGCGTTCTTGAACAGGATGCCCCGCTTGGCGCCCAGTCCGGAGCCGACCATGATCGCGGTCGGTGTCGCTAGGCCGAGGGCATCGGGGCAGGTGATGACGACGACGGTGATGGCAAACAGCAGCGCGGTCTGCACGCTCGCGCCCGCCGCCAGCCAGACCAGGAACGTCCCGACCCCACCGACCAGGGCCACCAGGACGAGCCAGAACGCCGCCTTGTCCGCCAGTCGCTGCCCCGGCGCCTTGGAGTTCTGCGCCTGTTGCACCAGCGCGACGATCTGGGCCAGAGCCGTGTCCGCACCCACCTTGGTGGCACGAACCCGGAGGGTGCCGGTGGTGTTGACGGTGGCGCCGATCACCGGGTCGCCCGGCCCCTTGGGCACCGGGAGGCTCTCGCCGGTGACCATCGCCTCGTCGACGTCGGACTCACCTTCCTCGACCACCCCGTCGGCGGCGATCTTGGCACCGGGGCGGACCAGGAGCAGGTCGCCGACGACAACATCCGCCGTTGAGATCTCGACCGGTTCGCCATCGCGAATGACCAGGGCCTGGGGTGGCGCCAGATCCAGAAGGGTTCGGATGGCGTCGTTGGCGCCCCCGCGGGCGCGCATCTCGAACCAGTGCCCGAGAAGGACGAACGCGGTCAGCACGGTGGCCGCCTCGTAGAACACCTCGCCGCCACCGGTGAGGGTGACCCCGAGCGAGTAGAACCAGCCTGCTCCGACGGCTACAGCGACGAGCACCATCATGTCGAGCGTTCGGGCGCGCAGGGCCCGCCAGGCTCCGTCGAAGAAGATCCAGGCGGAGTAGAACACCACTGGTAGTGACAGAAGGAGACTGAACACGTCGTCGCGGAGGCCGAACGGCGCAGCGGTGTCGAAGCCGAGCACCTCCCGCCCGATCGGGGACCACAGCAGGATGGGGACTGAGAGCAGCGCGGCGACGAGGAACCGGTTGC
>JBIOUF010000281.1:0-32994 GCA_044866695.1 Nocardioidaceae bacterium
CGTTCAGCGGACACCCCGCCGAGCGACTCCAGGTCGTCCAGCGGTCCCTCATCATGGTCAGGCGGCCTTTGCGCGATCGCGGCGTCGAAACCACCGGGGGTTCATCGAGCCAGGGTCTCGAGCTGGAGGCGGCGAAGCCATTCGCTGTCCGTCCGGAGCATCGTGGCGGCGACCTGCTCGTTGGCAGCAAGGTGCGGCTCCGCCTCGAAGAGCGGCGACCCCTTCAGCATCGCCCGCTCGCGCGCGACCGGACCGGCGAGGGACAGGTCCATGACGTCGAAGCGCTCGCCGCCGGTGAGCCGGTGCAGGTCCTCGAGCAGCCCGAGGATGTCGTGCTCGGCACTCGGCTCGAACCGGACCGCCAGGTCGATGTCGTCGGGGTCGGGCTCCCCTCGCGCCGCTCTGCCGAAGAGCACGAGCAGCCGTATCCTCCGGGCTCTGCACAGCTGGCCAGCTCCCCGGACTCGACGTGACGCTCCAGTCGCCTCATCACGGTCCGAAGGTCGCTGCCACCGGCTCCAAGTGCCCTCTTCACCTCAGACATCGAAGACCTTCATGACGGCGCGCTGAGATGAGTCGTCAAGGGCGGCCGATCCGGTGTCCCCCGGTACGTCCACCATGACCGCATCGTGGTCATGGGACCCGCGTGGGCTCCGCGGTGCGGTCTGCCGAGCCGCTCGTGGCGGGCCACCGATGGACCACCGGTTCGGGCCACAGACGGCGGCGGTCCGAGCGCAGTACGCTCGCGGACTCCGATGCCGAAACACCGGCACGACGACCAGGGCAGGAGGCGCTATGGCGACAGGTACGGGACATCGATGGGCGGACGTCTTCCAGCCGCGCAACACGACGCAGGAGTGGACCTGGGCGATCGGTGAGCGTGAGCACCACTGGACGTTCTCGTTCCGGCCGTTCCAGGCGAACAGCGACTGCGAGGTGCAGCGGCATTTTACTACGACTGACAATAATCTTGTCGAGGTCGACCACCTCGTGATGCACACCAACACCGGCAACATCTTCCGGCTCAGCGCGAGCTGGGTGAGCGGGGCATGAGCATGAGGATCAACGCGGTGTTCGACGCCGATGGCAGGATCCTCGCGGCGAGCGTGGCCGGCGGTGACTACGACGGCCCGATGCCGGTGGCCTCGGAGGACCAGCAGACCGCAACGCTCGAGGTGCCTGAGGACTTCGGCGACTCGACGTTGGAGGAGGTCTGTCTCGGCATGCGCGTGGACCCGAGCGGCAACCGGCTGGTGGCCGACCGCTCGGCGAGCGGCTGACGGGTCGCGCGACGACTCACCCGTCGCTTCGAGGGCGGCGCACCAAGAGTGGTGCCGCGTCTCAGACCGGCCACAGGCCCAGCTCGTCAGTCCCGGCCGCACGAGGAGGGTCGAGGAGCACAGCCGGAGGCGGACGCCACCGCCGCCCCACGGCAGCGGCTCGCCCGAGCCCACGGCCGAGCAGCCCGAGCCGACCGGCGCCGAGTCGGATGAAGTCGCGAGGCCGAGGCCCGTAGGGCATGGCGCGCGGCACCCTCCAGACGGTCGCCAGCCAGGTCGGCAGCCCCAGCAGCCGCAGGGCCCGCCCGAGCCGCTCCGACTCGATCTCGTCATCGGGGTCCAGGGCTGCGCCAGCAGCGCTTCGAGCTCCTCCGCTGCCGCAGGACGGCCGCATGCCGCGGCGATCGCCTCGGCGTGCTCCACCCCGACCGGGTCCGGCAGCACGTCCGCCCCGGCGCCGGGCTCGGCGGAGGGGTCACTCACGTACCGCCCCACCTCCTGCCCCGACTGCCACGCCACGACCACGAACTGGCGGTCGTCGAGCACCCGCAGGACCAGCGCCGTGCCAGCGAGAGCCTCGCCGACGCCGACCACGCCGCGCCGGCCCGCGGCAACGGTGCCGGTGCCCGACGCCGGTACGGCGACCGCCCAGCCGTCCTCCGGCGGTGCGAGCCAGCCGCTGAAGCGGATCCCGCGCAGGGTGTCCAGCACCTGCTCTCCTGCGTCGGGCCGGTTGGCCACGCGCACCGCCACGGCAGCGTAGGTGTATCCCGCCGGGCCTTCCAGGTCCGACCCTCGGGCCACGGGCATGCTCATGGGCAGATCATCCCGTCCCGCGCGGGCGTCGTACGCATGCGCCATGCGGCAGAGAGGTGCTGCGCCGGCCGCGCGTAGAGCGCGTGCAGGACGAGGCGCCCTGTCAGCCTGCTCGTCGGGCCGGACGCCCCGGCCTGCGAGCCCATTCACGGGCGAACTTCTCGACGGCACGAGCATCCCAGATCGCACCCGTGCGCAGCTCGAACAGCGGAGCCGGGAACCCGGCCGATGACCGGAGCTGGTGGACACGCTGACGGGAGACGTCAAGCATCTCGGCGACTTCGGGCGCCGAGACGAGCCGTGGCAGGGTCGGTGCGTCGGCCCGGCGTTCGTGGTCCTTCTCGGTCACCACGTCGACGGCCAGCGGCTCGTGACCGACGAGCGGGGTGACGTGGTCGTGCGCAACGGCCGCCGCGCTGATCGGATCGGGCCCTTCGGCCCAGTACGTCACGCTGGCACGGCCGCCGGGCAGGCTGAACAGACCGGCGTCGACCTGGTCCAGCTGGTCGGCCAAGCGGTTGTACTCGGTCTGATCGAGGGTGAGGTCGTAGGTGAGGGTGACCACCCACATGCCGATCACCTTGCCTTCCTGCGCTCCGATCGCCGTTCCTTCTTGCTCGGCGGCGGGATCTGCAGACCGTTGGCCTTCAGCGCCACCTTCAGATCCTGCATGCGGCGCCGCGGGTTGCTGGGAGTCGCGGGGTAGCGGCCGACATGTCGCCCTTCCGGGGTGAAGAAGTGCGTGTATCCATTCGCGTCGTCCTTCACGGACCACCCTTGGCTGACCGCCCAGTCGGCCCAGCCCTTGACCGCGCGGTTCATCGTCCCCTTTCTCTTGCGGTATGTCAAGCGTTGGGAGCGAGCAGCGTCGGAAGGACCGACTCCTCGTGCACCGCGCGGCTGTGGGTGCGCATCGCGGCGCCGAGCTCGGGGTCCCACGAGGGCTCGACGGGGGTCCCGGCGAGCAGCGGGCCGTCGGGCCGGACGGCGCGCAGGTAGTCGTCGGCGGTCATCCGCCACGGCCGGGCGCCGAACCGTGCGACCACCCGGTTGGCGATGGCGACGCCGGGCCAGTCGAAGTCGCCGTGGTAGCGCAGGTCGGCCCCCGTGCTCGCCAGCCTGACGAGCACCTGGCCGACGACCAGGTTGGGCTCGCCGGAGGTGCAGACCGCCGCCCAGCCGGCGAGGTCTCGTTCGGCCAGGGCCTCGACCACGCGTGGGTTCTCGCACACGAGCACACGGGTGCCGGCGGCAGGTGTGAAGGAGCCGAGCCGCCGGAGGTCCCACTCCGTCACGTGGACCGGGTCGCCGGCGTCTGCGGCGTCGTTCAGGCGTCGCCCCACGGCGGTGCTGCCGGTGGCCCGGAGCCGCCAGACCAGGCAGGTGCGGGAGAGCAGGTCCGGCTCGACGCCGTACGCCGCCCACAGCCGCTCGCGGTCGGAGGTGCGCTCCGGGACCGGGACGCCTGCGGCGGCCGCGAGGCCGCGCAGGACGACCCGGTGGAGCAGCCGGTCGCGGTCCAGGGCGTGGGAGTCGCCGAGCAGCCGGCCGGCGATCTCCACCCGCGACCGCGGGACCGGTGCGTCCTCGCGGTCGGTCAGCTCATGGAGCACAGCGGCGGCGTGGCGCACGACCTGCTCGGAGTCGTGCCGGTTGGTCAGCAGGCCGCCCTTGCGCAGGCCGGCGACCCAGTCGTCGGCCCAGGGCGCGGCCACCAGCTCGGCGGCCAGGGCGAGTGGGCGCTCCCGCGACTCGTCCAGCGCCGCACGCACCGCCGGCCGGTCCTGCGCCGGCCGCCCGTAGAGCGCGTGCAGGACGTCGTAGAGCCCGCCGACGCCGGAGCGGTCCCGCAGCCGGGCGTCGAGCTGAGCCAGGTCGACCCGGACGGTGTCGCGGGTGACCGTCCGCCCGAGCAGCGAGCCGAGCGCATGCCGCTCCTCCCGCGTGCCGGCGGCGAGGACGACCTTGCCGTCGGCGTGCAGGCCCGCCTTCTCGAACCGCGCGCGGACCCGGTCCCACGCCGGCCGGAGGGCGGGGTCGTCGACCCAGGTCGGCAGGGCGGTCATCCGAGCGCGTGCAGGGACCGGCCGTCCCAGCGGTACTCGTACTGCGCAATCCCCCGCTGGCTCGGGTCGCGCAGCGCCTCGTAGATGGCCAGCGACGGCACGGTGTCGTGGTCGCCCCACAGCCGCTCGCTGGTCACCACGAAGTCCAGCTCGAGCTGCACCAGCAGCCCGAACAGCAGCGGGTGGGTGCGCACGTCGATCTTCGGGAACGCGTCGTCGAGCAGCACCAGCCGCGGCGCGTGCGGGGCCGCTCCGGCCAGCGAGGTGAAGTGCGCCGCCGCCGCGGCGAACAGCGGCAGGTAGCACAGCACCTTCTGCTCGCCCTGGGACAGCGCCGAGCGGCGGTGCAGCCGGTCCCACTGGCCGGGCTTCTCCGGGCGGGTGTAGCGGATGGTGAACTCCGACCAGGTGCGGTAGTCCAGAGCCGCGGCGAGGTGCTCGCCGTACGGCAGCTCCGGCCGCTCCGCGCGCGAGGCCTCGATGAGCCGGTGCAGCACGTCGCGAAGGGTGGCCCGCTCTTCGGGGACCAGCGCGCCGACCGGCTGGGCGAGCAGCTGGACGGCTCGCCGCGCCTCGACGGGGACGTCGTCGCGGAGCCTCCAGTCCAGCTTGACCCGGATGCCCTGGGACGTGCTGACCTTGCCGAGCTGGCCGTTCATCGCGGTGACCAGCTCCTCGGCGTCGCGGCGGCGGCGCCGGATCGCGTCGCCGAGCTCGCCCAGGACGTGCTGCTCGAACTGCTGCTTCTCCCGCTCGGTGAGCAGCCCCCGGTCCCGGTCGACCGACGCCCGGACCCGCTGTGCCAGCACGACCAGCGCGGCCTCGCCGGCGTCGTCGCGGCCGGTGACGGCGAGCAGGTCGCCGAAGGTCGCCACGGTCGGCTGGTGGTCCGCGGCCGGGCCGCTGGCCGCCTCGGCGTGGGCGCGCCACACCCGGGTGGCCGTCGCGCCGGCATCCTCCCGGCTCAGCCCGGCCAGCCGGTCGGCGGCAGCGGCCACGCCGCGGGTCACCGGCTCCCCCGGCGGGTGACCGGCCAGCCCGGCCACCCCGGCGGCGTCGTCGGCGGAGGCTCCGACCGCCTCGAGCATGCCCGGCACGGCGCGCACTGCGACCAGGGCGGCCAGCACGGCGGTACGCCGGTCGAGGTGCTCGGCCAGCCGCTGCTCGACGTTGCGCGCGTCGGCCTCGGCCTGGCCGGACTGCTTGAGCAGCTCGGCCACCCGCCGCTCCGCGGTGCGCTCGGCCTGCTCGTGGGCGTGCCGGGCCGTCCTGACCTCCGCGATCCTGCGCTCCAGCTCCTGGACCGAGTCCCCGACCGACGCCCGCAGGGTCTCCAGCGCTGCCTGGGACGCGCTCGCCCGCTGCGCGGCGTCGTCGGCAGCCTCCTGCTCGGCCGCGAGCGCCTCGCGCGCACTGGCCAGCTCGGCGACCGCCTCCTGCCAGAGGGCCAGGCTGGTCCGGATCGGCTGGTCCTGCCGCGCCGCCTCCCGCAGGTCCTCCTCGAGGCTTCGCAGCTCGGCCTCCACCACGTCGAGCCGACCACGGTCGGCAGGCAGGTCCTGCTCGGCCGCGGTCCGCTCCAGCCCAGCCCGTGCCTCGGCTGCCGCGGTCCGCGCGGCGTGCGCGGCCTCCTGGGCGACGCGGTTGTCGCGCTCCTCGCGGTCCTCTGCCTCGCGGCGCTCCTCCAGCCGGGTCCAGGCCGCCAGCAGCGCCCGGCCGGACGGCACCGCGGCGACCCAGGCGTCCAGCTCGGCGATGGCCGTGCCGAACGCGTCGAGCGCCCGCTCGGCCTCGTCGCGCGCCGCCCGCTGGTCGGCGACGGCGGCGTCGATGACCGCGAGGCGCCTGGCCCGCTCCTGCGCCCGCGCGGTGGCCCCGACGTACTGGGCGGTCTCCTTCGCGGCGCGGCCATGGGCAGGCCCGAGCCGCCAGCTGCCGTCGGGCCCGACCCAGGCCAGGCTGTCGGGGTCCTCCCCGGTGCCGATGGCGGCGAGCACCCGGCGTACGTCGTCGGGGCCGAGGTCGCCGTCCGGCGGGAGGTCGGGGACCAACAGGCCGTCGAGCCCGGCGCCGGCCGCTCCGGTGTCGCCGGCGGCGAGCACGACGTCGAGGTGCTCGGCGTCGAGCAGCAGCCCACCCGGCCGCACCCAGGCGTCCAGCAGCCCCGCCGCCTGCAAGGCCGCCTCGAGGGCCGCCCGGGCCTGGTCGTCGAGCCCGTCGGCGAAGTCCACGACCTGCCACAGCGCCCGGCCGTCGGCACGCTGCGTCCGGGCCAGGACGGGCGGAGGCGGAGCCGGGTCGCGCTCTGCCGCGACCCGGGCGCGCTCCTCGGTGAGCCGCTCGACCTCCGCCTGGGCGGCGTCGCGGCGGGTCCCCGCCAGCGCGTGCTCCTGGCGCAGCGCGGCCAGCCGCGGCGCCGCGGCCTCCCTGGCCAGAGTGGGCAGCCCGGTGACGGACTCCTCGGTCGGCTCCTCGGGGAGCGCGACCGGGGGAGCGGCCGGTGCGGCGGCCCACTCCGCCAGTGCGGTGGCCAGGGACTCGTGCTGGTCCTGGGCCGCGCGCTCGGCGGCGACCCGGGACTCCCGGGACTGCTCCCAGCGGGCCTCGGCGCGTTCGGCCTCTCGCTCGGCCTCCCGCTGCCGGGTCGACGCGACGTCCGCCGCGGCGAGCGCGTCGCGGACCAGGCCGATTCCGGCGGTACGGCGGCGCACCGCGGACCGGGCCTGCTGCACCGCGTCGCGGCCCTGGTCCAGCGCCGCGGTGACCGCCTCGACCCGGTCCACGCCGTCGAGGGCCGGGCCGTCGAGGACGGCGGGCGCCGGCACGCCGGAGCCGGGGACGGCCACGCGCTGCCGGCGGTCGAGGTCGCGCAGGCGGTCGGCGTGCTGGCCGAGCCCGCTCTGCGCGGACCGGACCCGGTGCCGCTCGGTGGCGCCGAGCCGGGTCACCGTCTCGGCCTGCCGGGCGCGGCGTGCCTCGGCGGCACTAGCGATGCGCTTCTCGCGCTCGGCCAGCTCGGCGAGCTCCACGAGCCGGCGCTGGTCGCGGAACTCCGGGCTGGCCTCCAGCGTGCGCAGCCGGGCGTCGTCGTCGACGGTCGCGGCGCGCGCGGCGTCCCGCTCGGCCTCGGCGGCGGCCTGGTCGGCGCCGACCTTCTCGACCGCCGCCCGGGAGCGCTTGGCCTCCGAGCGCAGCCGGCGCTCGACGCCCAGTGCCTCGGCCACGGCGCGGGCGCGCTCGGCGACCGCGGCCCGGGCGTAGCCGGTGTAGGCGTCGGCCAGGGCGGAGAGGACCTCGGCGGCGGCCGCGCGCCGCTCGATCTGCTCGCCGAAGGCGGTGAGCTCGTCGAAGGTGTCGCCGGCCGAGCGGACCGGCTGCTCGTCCAGCTGCGGGAGCGCCTGGGAGAGCTGCTGGGCCAGCTTGGCCGGCTCGATGTCCTCCCCGACCTGGGGCTGGCGCAGCCAGTAGAGCAGCCGCAGCACCTCGTCGTACTGCGCGGGGTCGAGGCCGAACAGGGTGCGCCCGACGTGCGCCTTGTAGTCCGCGGCCTTCTCGAAGACCTGGCCGTCGGCGCCGACGACCTCCTCCAGCCGGGGCCGGGAGAGCGGCCCGGCGTCGTCCTCCAGCGACAGGTCGTGGCCGACCCGCCGGGAGGTGACGAAGTGCCAGGCCGTGGCGGAGCGCGCCGACGCGGACGCCCGGATCCCGACCCCGCAGGTCAACGCCTCCTCGGCGCCGCCGGCGGTGACGCGCACGAACTCGACCCAGACGTAGCCGACCCGCGCTTGCCCCTCGTAGCCGTCGGTCATCAGCCACAGCAGGCTGGTGTGGTGCTTGGCGGAGGCGGTGATCCGCGACTTGTCGCCGTCGAGCGCGAAGGGCAGCAGCATCTCCAGCGTCTTGGACTTGCCCGCGCCGTTGGCGCCGCGGAGCAGCAGGCGGCCGTCGGCGAGGTCGAACCGCTGGTCGTCGTACTGCCAGACGTTGAGGATGCCGGCGCGGTTGAGCCGGAACCGCCGTTCGCCGGCGGGGGACGCGACGGGCGCCGGCGGCGCGAAGGTGACGGTCACAGGTCCTCCTCGAACAGCGAGCTCTCCCCCGACGGCCCGGGCGTCGTCAGCAGCTCGGGGCGCGGTGCGTAGCGGGCGGCGGCCGCGTGGACGAGCAGCGCGCCCTCGTCATGGCGGACCAGCCCCGCCGCGGCGAGCACGGACAGCGCGTCGTCGTAGGCCGCGTCGGGGTCGTCGCGGTAGGCCTTGCGCAGCCCCCGCTGCCAGGCCGCGAAGACCCGGTCCGCGGCCGCCCGCGCGGTCGAGGAGGCGACCCGTGCCCAGGTGGTGCCGGCCAGGTCCGCGCCGGGGCCGGCACGGAGCTCATCGACCAGCTCGCCGAGCAGCAGCAGCGCGAAGTGCTTGGCCGAGCCCGAGCCGGGGAACGCCAGGTCGGTCAGGTCGCCGCCGGGGTCGATCGCGACCGCACCCTCGGCGCGCAGCTCCAGGTCCAGCCCGAGGTAGCGGTGGAACCACTCCCGCTCCCGCTCCCGGCTGCGCCGCCACCAGCCCCGCTGCTCCTCGGTGAGGTCGTCGGTCGAGAGCACCGGCTGCTCGGCCAGGCGGCGGCGGACCGCCACTCGGGCGCCGCCGGCCGCCGAGGGCGCGGCCACCTGCGCCAGGACGTCCTCGGGCCGCTCGCAGCCGCCGAGCGGCGCCGCGACGAGCACGGCCAGGCGGTCGCGGTGGACGTCGAGCAGCGAGTCGGTCCGCCGGTCCGCCCAGTGCTCCAGGTCGCCGTCGCGCTCGCTGAGGACGCCGAGGTCGACCAGCGCGACCAGCGCCGAGTGCAGCGCCCGCCGCTCCGAGATGCTGTCGAGGTCGACGTCGATGCCGGCGTCGACCGCCGCGGAGCGGACCGCCGCGACCAGCTCGTCGACCATCACCTGGCGCCGCGCCCGGGCCAGCGCGGCCAGGGTGAGGGCCAGGAGCGCGTACCGGCGGGGGGTGAACGGGGCGTCGTTGCGGCGCCGCAGGCCCCGGCTCGCGTCGGGACCCAGCCCGGTCTTGTAGAGCCGGGCCAGGCCGGGCTCCACCACCAGCCGGTAGCCCAGCCCGTCGGCGAACAGCCGGGCCAGCTCGTCTGGGTGCCGCCGGACCAGGGCCAGCTCGTCGGGGTGGCCGTCGGCATGCAGCAGCGGCGTCCGCAGTAGCGACCGGGCGGCGGCGCGGACGTCGGCGTCGGCCAGCAGGTCGACGGCAGGCGCCGGACGCTCGGGGGCCTGGGTCATGCTCCGGCCCTCCGCAACCCGGCGTCCTGGTCCACGGCGGCGTCGACCAGCGTCACCGCCAGGTCCCGCAGGGTCAGCGTGCCAGCGGGGCTCTTGACCCGTACGTCGACGCCGGCCTCGGCGCGCAGCTCCAGCCGCAGCACCGCGTCGTCGAGGCGGACCTCGCCGTGGGCCGTCTCGCCGTCGGCGAGCGGGCGGCCGTGCCGGGCCAGGGCCTGGGCGTAGAGGTCGAGGAAGGCGGCTCGGGCGTCGTCGCCGAGCCTGGCCTCGACCAGCGGCCCGGCGTGCGCGGCCAGCTCGCGGAGGGCGTCGGCGCGGCGGCGCTGCTGCTCGGCCCGCTCGGCGAGCCGGGCCCGCTTGGCCGCGGAGTAGTCCACCCGCGCGCCGGTCCGGCCGCCGGCCTTGCGGGCGCCGTGGGTCCGCAGCCCGACCGGCACCTCGGCCACCGGCGCCAGCCACCAGCTCTGCGTCGCCGGGGCCGGGTCGCCGTCGGGGTCGGCCGGGAAGGACAGGTGCCGGGCCGAGTAGAGCCCGAAGGCCGCCGCCCAGAGCTCGTGGGCCCGGTCGTCGTCGGCCGCGTCGAACCAGCGGGCCATGCGGACCAGGTCGGCGTACCGGCTCTGCTGGCGGTCGGCGCCGGCGGCGATCCGGCGCAGGTTGGTCAGCAGCGACCGCATCGCGTCGGTGGCCAGCCGGCGCACGTTGTCGGCGTCGGAGCGGCGGCCGTGGGAGCCGACGAACCAGGCGTGCAGGCTGTCCCAGTCGCCGGGCTCCAGGCCGGTCGCCCGGCGCGCCCGGGCGCCGTCGACGCCGACCAGCCGCTCGTCGGCGTTGGCCCGGGCGCACAGCGCGCCCACGTGCGGCTCGAGCTCGCGCAGCCGGTCGGCGACCTGCGGCATGTGCCGGGAGATCTCCTCGACGAACCGCTGCAGGTAGTCGACCAGCGCCGCCTTGAACATCACGAACTCGTCGCGGCCGAGGTCGAACCGGGTCAGCACCTGGGTCAGGTAGGAGTAGAACTGCCGGGTCGAGGACACCAGCACCTCGAACTGGGCGAACAGCGTGGTGACCCGCGCCGCGACGTCCCGCGGACCGGCCTCGTCCAGACCGTGGGACACCAGCCGGGCGAGCTCCTCGATCCCGGCCAGGATGCCGGGCAGCATCTCGCTGGAGACCTCACGAGCCCCCTCGGAGTGGGCCAGGAGCTCCTCCACCTGCCGGTGCACCAGCTCGCCGCGGGGCGTGAGCTGGTAGCGGGCCCGGTTGGTGAGGTACTCCCGGACGCTGCGCGCCTCGGTCTCGCGCGGGCTCCGGGCGAGGTTGCCGTGCTCGACCAGGTACGACAGCCGCTGGTCGACCGAGTCCCGGTCGGTGGCGAGCCCGAGACCGGCGAGCCGGTCGGCCACCTCCTCGGCGGACTGGTCGGACAGGAAGCCGCTCATGCCCGTGGTGAACAGCCGCATGATGGCCAGGTACGTCGCCGCCTCGTCGTTCACGGCATAGCGCAGCGCACCGAGCGTCTGCCGCTCGCGCGGGTCCAGCGCTCCCGGGGCCAAGGCTGCGTCGGGCATGGCGGCACGCTAACCACCGGCACCGACAGGTCCCGTGGCCGACTCGCCAGGGCTCGGAGTCCATCCTCTCCCGTTGGCCTCGTCGTTCACCACCGTCACAGTGGTTCGTCGAACCGGCGCTAGCCCCCGATCTTGGCTGTTCTGATGTCCAGGTCTTCGGGAGGCGGAGGCTCCTCCTCGTCCTCCTCCTCGTCGGTGACCTCCTCGACGGGCTTGCGCTGCCGGCGGGGCAGGAACCCGAGTCCGGCGGTGCCGGTGCGCTGTCCGATGGCGGCGGTGACCCGGTCGAGGTAGATGGCCAGGATCACCACCGAGAGCCCGGCCTCGAACCCCAGACCCAGGTCCAGGGTGGCGATGGCGGAGGTGACCTGGCCGCCCAGGCCTTCGGCGCCGACCAGGCCGGAGATCACCGCCATCGACAGGGCCAGCATGATGACCTGGTTGATCCCGGCCATGATGGTGGGCAGCGCCAGCGGCAGCTGGACCCCGAACAGGGTCTGCCGGGGGGTGGCGCCGAACGCGTGCGCGGCCTCGACGATCTCCGCGTCCACGTTGCGGATGCCCAGCTCGGTGAGCCGGACCCCCGGCGGGAGCGCGAAGATGATCGTGGCGACCACTCCGGGCACCACGCCGATGCCGAACAGGGTGACCACCGGCACCAGCCACACGAACGCGGGCATGGTCTGCATCAGGTCCATGATCGGCCGGAGCACGGTGCTGGCGCCCTTGCTGCCCGCTCCGATCACCCCCAGCGGGATCGCGATGGCGACCGCCACCAGCGTGGAGACCAGGACCAGGGCCAGGGTCTGCATCGCGGCCTCCCACTGCTCCATGCTGATGATCAGCAGCAGCCCGAGCAGCGCGACGACGGCGAACTCCCAGCCCCGGACCAGGAACCCGAGCACCGCGAAGATCACCGCGAGCAGCACCGGGTCCGGCGCCTCGAGCACGTCGATCAGGGTGTCCACGGCACCTTGGATGATGCTGCTGACGGCGTCGAAGAACCCGCCCATGTTCGTGGTGAGCCAGTCGAAGAAGTCCGCGATCCGGTCCCCGACCGGGATCCGTGGGACGTCGATCATCGGGGACACGGTCATCGACGCGGTCATGGCGCCGTCACCTCCGTGCCTGCCTGCTGGTCCGGAACCGGGGCCGGCGCCCGGTCAGCCGGGCTGCCGTCCGCAGACCCCGTCGAGCTGCGCTGCCCCAGGGCCTGCAGCACGGTGACCCTGGCCAGCACCCCCACCACCCGGCCCTGGTCGTCCAGCACCGCCAGCGCCTTGGGGGTGTCCGCGCTCAAGGCCAGCAGGTCGGACAGAACCGCGTCCTGCGACACGCTGACCACCTGGTCGTCCAGAATCCCGTCCAGGGTGTCCACCCCCGCACCGACCGCCTTCACCACCGCGTCCTCGTCCACCGCGCCCCGCAGCGTCCGGTCCGGGTCGACCACGAACAGCCGCGCCGTCTGATGCTCCCGCATCAGCTTGTGCACCGCCCGCGGACCCTGCTCGGCGCCCACCAGGGCAACCGGCGGGGTCATCACCGCACGCGCGGTCAGCACCCGGGTCCGGTCCACGTCCTGGACGAACTGGGCCACGTAGTCGTTGGCCGGGTCGTTCAGGATCTGCTCCCCCGTGCCGATCTGCACGATCCGCCCGTCCCGCATCATCGCGATCCGGTCACCCAGCCGCATCGCCTCGTTCAGGTCGTGGGTGATGAACAGGATCGTCTTGTCCAGCTTGTGCTGCAGCTCCACCAGCTGGTCCTGCATCTCCCGCTTGATCAACGGGTCCAGAGCGCTGAACGCCTCGTCCATCAACATCACCTTGGTCCCCGCCGCCAACGCCCTGGCCAGGCCGACCCGCTGCCGCATCCCACCCGACAGCTGACCCGGAAGCGACTCCTCCCACCCCTTCAGCCCGACCAGCCGCAGCGCCTCCTTCGCCCGCCGCTCACGCTCGTCCTTGCCCATGCCCTGGATCCTCAGCCCGTAGGCGGCGTTCTCCCCCACCGTCCGGTGCGGGAACAGCGCGAAGTGCTGGAAGACCATGGACACCTTCTCCCGTCGCACCGTGCGCAGCTGGGCCTGGTTCAGCCGGGCGACGTCCTCCCCATACACCTTCAGCTCCCCCGCGGTCGGCTCCCACAGCCCGTTCACCATCCGGATCAGCGTCGACTTCCCCGACCCGGACAGCCCCATCACCACGAAGATCTCACCCTCGCGCACCTCGAACGACGCGTCGATCACCGCCGCGGTCGTCCCCTCCGAACGCAGCTCCTCACGCGTCGCACCCTGCCTCAGACGCTCCACGGCCGGCTCGGGCCGCTTGCCGAACACCATGTACGTACTGGTCGCCTCGATCGCGAGCATTCCTCATCACCCCTGCCGGGTCACGTGTCAGGTCATGGCCGTGTGAACGGGTACCTCGGTCCGCGGTGCGGCGCCCGGTCGGCGAGACGGGGCACCGCACGCCGGTGTCGTCAGCTCTTCAGGTACTCCTCCAGGGGTGGCGCGAAGTCGGGGTTCGCGTCCAGCCAGTCCTGGACGGCCTCCTCCTCCTGGCCCTGGTCGTACTTGTTGACGATGGTGTCCTCGAGGGTGCCGTACTGCTCGTCGGTCATCTTCAGGTGCGACATCATCTCGGCGACCTCGGGATAGTCCTCCGAGAACCCCTTCCGGGCGATGGTGTGGCAGCCCTCGGGGTCGCCGTAGGCCTTCTCCGGGTCCTCCAGCGGCCGCACCGGGAAGGACTGGTTGGCCCAGAACGGCTTCCACAGCGTCACCACGATGGGTTCCTTGGCGTCGGTGGCCTTCTTCAGCTCGGTGAGCATGGCGGGCGTCGAGGACAGCACCAGCTTGAAGCTGTCGTCGAGGCCGTACGCGGGGAAGACGTTGTCCTTGGTGAGCTTGGTCAGGCCGGCGCCCGGCTCGATCCCGGTGACGACGCCGCCGAACTCGTCGGCGTGGCTGGGCAGGTCGGCGATGGACTCGACGTCGGAGTACGTGGGCACCGCGAGGAAGTTCGTGGCGTCGTCGTAGTAGGTGCCGACGTCCTCGAGGTCGTCGCTGTACTGCTCCCAGTAGACCGCCTGCGTGCGCTCGTACCACGAGGAGCTCATCACGTCCATGTCGCCGCGAGCCAGGCCCGCGTAGATCGGCGCGACGTCGGCGAGCTCCTTGATCTCGACCGTGTAGCCGTTGTTCTCCAGGAGGTTCTTGTACAGGTACGCGGTGCTGACGGTGTCGGTCCAGCCCTGGATGATGCCGATCGAGATGGTCTTGTCGTCACCACCGCCGTCGCCGCTGTCGTCGCTGCTCCCGCATCCGGAGGCAGCCAGCGCGAGCGCCGTCACCGCCGCGCCCAGCCGCACCGCAAGCCTCAGGTGTCGCTTCGTCATCTTGTTCCTCTCGTCTCCGGATCGCCGTCGTGCCCGAGGCGCCGCTCAGGTGGTGCTGTGCATGACGTGCTTGGTGCGCGAGTAGTCGTCGAGCGCGTAGAGGGACAGGTCCCGTCCGTAGCCCGACCCCTTGAACCCGCCCCAGGGGACCTCGTTGGCGAGCACGAGGTGGCAGTTGACCCACACCGTGCCGGCATCGAGCCGAGCCGCCAGGTCGTGGCTGCGGCGGGCGTCGCCGGTCCACACCGACGCGGACAGGCCGTACGGCAGCTCGTTGGCCCGCCTGACCGCCTCGTCGGCGTCGGCGAACGTCTCGACGGTGATGACCGGCCCGAAGATCTCCTCGCGAGCGCACTCAGCGCCTTCGGGGACGTCGACCAGGACCGTCGGGGCGACGAAGTAGCCCTTGCCGTCCAGCGCTCCACCGCCCACCGCGGCCCGGATGCCCGCGGCCTGCGCGCGGTCGAGGTACCCCAGGACCCGGTCGTAGTGGTCGCGGGAGACCATGGGGCCGACTTCGACGTCGTCGCCCGACCCGGGCTCCCCGACCACGAGCGAGGACACCTCCTCGACCAGCCGGTCGACGAGCTCCTGGGCCACCGACTCGTGCACCAGGACGCGGCACGCCGCACCGCACTCCTGGCCGGAGTTCCAGAACCCCGCCACGCGCAGGCCGGCCGCCGCGGCGGCCAGGTCGGCGTCGGGCAGGACCACCACCGGCGCCTTGCCGCCCAGCTCGAGGTGGACCCGCTTGAGCGACTGGGCGGCGGCGGCCGCGACGGCGCGGCCGCTCCGGACCGAACCGGTCAGGGCGATCATGTCGATGTCGGGGTGCTCGGCGAGCCGGGCCCCGACGACCGGCCCGCGGCCGGTGACGATGTTGAGCACTCCCGGGGGCAGCACGTCGGCCAGGATCTCGGCGAGCTTCAGCGTGGTCAGGGGCGTCTGCTCCGACGGCTTGAGCACCACGGCGTTGCCGGCGGCCAGGATCGGGGCGAGCTTCCAGGCCGCCATCAGCAGCGGGTAGTTCCACGGCGTGACCACGCCGACGACGCCCAGGGGCTCGCGCAGGATCAACGACAGGTGGCCCTCGGCGTACGTCCCGGCGGCCATCGAGCTCGGTGCGCGGAGCGCGCCGGCCATGAACCGGAAGGTGTCGATCGTGCCCGCGACGTCGTCCTGGGCGACCGTGACGGGCTTGCCGGTGTTCAGGGACTCGAGCCGGGCCAGCTCCTCGGCGTGCTCGCCGACCCGGTCGGCGATGCGGTGCAGCGCCTCCGAGCGCAGCTTGGGCACCAGGCGGCCCCACTCGGGCTGGGCCTGCCGGGCCGCGGAGACGGCGGTGTCGACGTCCGTGGCCGTGCCTTCCGGGATCGCGGCGATGAGCTCGCCCGTGCAGGGGTCGACCACGTCGAGGCGCTGCTCCGACCCGGTCGCCCGGAACTCGCCACCGACGAAGGCCCCCTGGGTGGGGACGTGCACGGTGGTCGCGGGGGCGTCGCCGGCATGAACCCGGCGCACGCTGTGCGGGGAGCCGGCGGTCCCCGTGGCGGCGTTGGCCCCGGTGCCGGAGGCGCTCTCGGCAGTGGCGGTGGTGTCGGTGGCGAGGGTCATCGGGAGGCCCCTTCGGTGGTGGTCGTGGTCAGGGACTTGGCGAGCGTGGCGATGTTCGCGCGTGCCGCGGCGTCGAGGTCGAGGACGGGGGCCCGGGGGCTGCCGAGGGGGAAGCCCACCTCGCGGCAGGCGGCCTTGACCGCCGCGACGAACGGGGCGGCGAGCATGGCATCGATGAGGGGGTAGATGCCGTCCCACAGCGACCGGGCGCCCTGCAGGTCTCCGGTGGAGACCAGTCGGTACAGCTGGGACAGCTCACCGGGGATGACGTTGGCGGTCCCGGCCACGACGCCGGCCGCGCCTTCGACCAGGGCGGCCAGGCACAGGCTGTCCCAGCCGACGAACGCCGAGATCACGTCGCCGTGGTGATGGACCAGCTGGGCGAGCTGGCCGAGGTCGCCGGTGGTGTCCTTGACGTAGGCGACGTTCTCCACGTCGGTGGCCAGCTCCCGCACCAGGTCCGGGGTCAGGTTGAGCCCGGTGGCGGCCGGGAGGTTGTAGAGCATCACCGGGAGCTGGACCGAGCTCGCCACGGTGCGCAGGTACCCCAGCGTCTCGGCGACGGTGAGTGCCTCGTAGTACGGCGCGACGACCATCACGATGTCGGCGCCCGCGTCCTGGGCGTGCCGGGACAGCTCGATGGCCTCGCGGGTGCTCATCGCGCCGGTCTGGGCCACGACCGGCACCCGACCTGCGGTCTGGTCGACGACGGTCTCGACCAGCACCCGGCGCTCGGCGGCCGTCATCGCCGCGAACTCGCCGGTGGACCCGCCGGCGACGACGCCGCCCACGCCGCCGTCGACGTTGCGGTCGACCAGCTGGCGCAGCCGGTCCCGGTCGATGTCGTCGTCGACCGTGAACGGGGTGGCCAGCGCGGACACGACGCCGGCGAGTGGCTTCGTCATGGTTCCTTCCTGGGGCTTCGGGCCCGGTGCGCGTGGGCCGTGAGGATGCGGGCGCGGTCGGGGGCTCAGCGTGGGCTGGTGGTGGCGGGTCGGGTCCTGGGCCGGCCGGCGGGTGGACGAGACGACGGCGCCGGGCCGGAGGTCGGTCCCCGCTGGAGCAAGGCCAGGGCACTGCGGGCGGCGGTCAACCCCGTCTGGATGGCGGTTTCGGTGTAGAGCGTCCCGAGGTAGTCACCGGCCAGGAACACCCGGCCGGCGGGCCTGGTCAGGACCGGCTGGAGGGCAGCACGTCCGGGGAAGCAGTAGGGCGCGCCCAGTGGCCACCGCTGCACCCTTGCCTCGACCACGGAGCCGGCCACGCCGGGCAGGACCTGGTCCAGGTCGTCGGCGTACGTGCGCAGGATGTCCTCGTCGCTGCGCTCCAGCAGCCCGCGGGCCAGGCGCGCGGGCGAGAACACCATGAGGCTGCTGCCGCGGCGACGGTGAGCCTCGGCCCGACGCGCGACGTTGGTCATGTTGAGGGCGACGGTGAAGGACCGCTTGGGGGTCGCGATAGCGTAGGCGTCGTCCCAGCGCCGCCGTTCGGTCTCGTCGGTGAGGAGCGCAGCGCTCACGTAGGGCCCGTAGGCGATCTTGCCCAGCGCCTCACGGGTCTCCCGCGGCAGGTCGACCGCGACCCGGTGGCTCACCGTCGCGGGAGTGGCGAGCACGACGCAGCGTGCCTCGATCTCCCGGCTCCGACCGGACCGGCTGTAGCGGACCAGCGCCGAGGAAGGCCTGCGCACGACCTCCACCACCTCGGCGCCCAGCCGGACCCTGTCCCCGAGCTCGGTGGCGATCCGCTCGGTGAGCGTGGCGGGTCCGCCGGCGATGTTGTTCCCCAGGCCGGCCCCGATGTTGAAGACCAGGCTGAAGTAGCCGACTCCGGCGCCCGCCGAGATCTGGTCGAGGTCGGCTGCGGAGCGCGACACCGTGGGCTGGAAGAGCGCCGCGGCGTCCTCCGGCAGCTCGCCGACGAAGTCTGCGAACGTGCGGTCGTTCATGAACTCGTAGATGCGCTGCTGCCGGGCGGCCTCGTCCTCTCCCTGCCTCAGCCCCACGATCCGCGCGTACCGCAGCACCGCGAGCGCCACCTTGCTGCCCGCCCTGAGCAGCGCGAGTCGTGACCTCCACGGCATCGCGATCCGGAACGGGTGTGTGGCGACGGGTCCCCTGAGCAGCAGCCGGCCGTCGACGGCCAGTCCGGTGAGGACACCGGGGATGGGGAGCGCTGCCACGCCGGTCTCGGCCAGGAGCGCGGCAGTGCCCGACGCCGGGGCACCGGTGAAGACGTGCGCGCCCCAGTTGAGGTGGTAGTCGCCGCGTCGCTCGGAGCGGATCCGACCGCCGACACGGTCGCCTTCCTCCAAGAGCACGACGTCGCGGTGTCGCAGCCGCCAGGCCGCGGACAGGCCGGCGAGGCCTCCGCCGACCACCACCGCGTCTCTCACGTCGCCTGATGCCTCCGGGTCCGGGGTCGTGCGTTGAGCCTATAATGTGATCACAGATCACCACAACTCCTACGCGGAAGTATTCTCGGCCGCCTCGCGGCCCGCGCGGCCTCGTCGCCTCGGCCTCACCCGGCAGGCAGGGCCATATGCTGAGAGCTCCGCGCCGACCACGTGGAAGGGGGCCGAGGAGCGCGCCGCCGCGTCGCCCCTCACTGCCGGTGTCTCTGCAGAAGCTGGAAGAGCGGTCCCTGCTGACCGACCGGGTCTTCGACGCGATCCGCGCCTCGATCATGAACGGCGACATGCCCGCCGGCTACCGGCTCCGGATCCGGGACCTGGCGGCGCAGGTCGGCACCAGCGTCATGCCCGTGCGCGAGGCGATCCGGCGCCTGGAGGAGGCGGGGCTGGCCGAGCGGCAGCCGCACAAGGGCGCGGTCGTCAAGGGCCTGACGCTGAGCGAGCTGGTGCACGTCTACGACGTCCGCCGCCTCTTGGAGCGTGAGGCCGCCCGGCTCGGCGCGCAGCGGATCACCGCCGCCGGCTGCGAGCGGATGCGGGCCGACTACGACGAGATGCGCCGGGCCATCACGAACCGCGACGTGATCAGCTACATCGAGCGCGACGAGAGCCTGTTGACCACCTTGTACGACGCCGGTGGCAACCCGGTCCTGGTCGACCTGGTCGTGTCCCTGTGGCAGCAGTGCCGGGGGTACAAGATCGTGGGCGCGCAGGCGGCGATGGACGCGGTGGACGCCGAGTCGCTCTGGCGCCACCAGGCGGCACTGGTGACCGCGGCCCGCGACCAGGACGCGGACAGCGCGGCGTCGGCGACCGACGC
The DNA here is from genome assembly GCA_044866695.1 of Nocardioidaceae bacterium. Classification (GTDB taxonomy): domain Bacteria; phylum Actinomycetota; class Actinomycetes; order Propionibacteriales; family Nocardioidaceae; genus JBIOUF01. Next base: position 19,261 of record JBIOUF010000281.1, read on the forward strand.
CTCTCTCCTCGAGGCCAGCCAGCGCATCAAGGACCTGCTGGCCGCACAGAAGGCTGCTCAGCCGGCCACGCCTGCGGGCGAGCCACCGGGTGCCTGACCGACCCGACCGGGTTCCCGGACCGGAATGACGGCCGCCTGGCGTGGGACGACGGTCTCACTGCGTGACCTCGAGGACGCCGTGGGCGCCGCGCTCGGCGTCGATCATCACGTGGTTGACCAGGGGATACCGCCCGGGCTCGTCGAGGACCATCTCCACGAACCCTCCCTGGGCCGCTGCCAGCGCGAGCGTCTGCGAGCCGCCGGTGCGCGAGGGTGCCTTGGCGGAGCCGAGCAGCCAGTCGCCCTCGGACCAGGTCCGGTCGAACTGGCCGCCGACGACGTGGAACGACAACGGGCGGTTGGGCCCGGCGTCGAGCAGCCAGATCCGCACTCGCTCGCCGACCTTCACCTGGAGCGGGGTGTGGTCGTAGGCGTTGTGGTAGCCGTTGAACACCACCGCGTCGGGCTCCTCGGCCTGCAGCTTGTCCATGTCGACCGGCCGGCCCTCGGAACCGTAGTAGTGCTCGGACTGCACCAGCACGTAGGACTTGTCGACGGCCGGGAGGTCCGGCGGATCGATGACGACGGCGCCGAACAGGCCGTTGGCGATGTGCGCGCTCATCGGCATCGACGAGCAGTGGTACATCCAGATGCCGGCGCGGGTCGCGGTGAACCGGTAGGTCAGCGACTCCCCGGGCGGGATCGTCATCATCACCTTGTCGGGCGCGCGCTGACCGGCATGAAGATCGATGGAGTGGCCCAGTGCGCCCTCGTTGACGAGCCGGATGACGAAGGTGTCCCCGACCCGGCCGTGCAGCGTCGGTCCGGGGGTGGAGCCGTTGTAGGTCCACATCTCCTGGGTGATGCCCGGAGCGACCTCCATGCCCTGCTCGGTGACCGTGAACGTGTGCCGGTGGACGCGTCCGGGCTCCAGCGGCGGCAGCGCGGGGTCGGGGATGACCGTGTCGTCGGCGGGCTCGCCCATCGTCACCTCGTGTCCGGCGCCGTGGACGTCGGCCCCGGGGTCGGTGGCCACCGGTTGCGTGCCGGGGTCGGTGGCGGCGATCGGCGCTCCGACGGCCTCAATGGCCAGCACCATGCCCATCTGCTTGTGGCCGACGACCGAGCACCAGCCGTCGAGGTTGCGTCCGATCACGCCGACGTCGATGACCGCGGACTCCCCGGGCGCGAGGCGTCCGGTGTCGTGGCCGGTCTCGAGCACGAGGTCATGCACATCGGTCAGGTCGGTGTTCTCGACCCTGATCACCAGCTGGTCACCGACCGGCACCTCGATGCGCGAGGGCGTGAAGCGCATGTCCTCGGCCTCGACCGCGACGGTGGTGGTGTGCCCGGTCGCGATGGCTCCGTGGGCAGCCGACTGCGTCGGCCCGCCCAGACCGGCCGGGTCCAGCGACCCGCCGAAGGCCACCGCGGTCATGACCAGGCCTAGCCCCACCACGGCCATGCCGGTGGTCTGGCCGAGGGGACGAGGGGTGGTCTCGCCGACGTCTGCGGGCGCCGTGGGACGACGTCGGATCGCGCGCAACAGGATCGGGACGAACGATGTGAGCGCGGCCAGCACGAGGGCGGACGCGACGACGCGGACCAGGCTCGGGACCGGCAGCACGCAGACCAGCAGGCCGAGGTTGGTCAGGCTCACGCGCAGGGCACCGCCCGCATCCAGGTCGCGGTTGGTGGCCCGTACGGCGGCCGGCCCGCCGCCCATGACCACGGGAATGAGGTAGGACAAGGCGCCGAGCAGGACCTGGGCCACGAAGCCGGCGGCCAGGTAAGGGATGTACTGCTCGAAGGTCCTGCCGACCTCGGGCCAGGAACCGGAGCGGGACACGTCCCACGCCACGTGCACGACAAGCACCAGCAACAGGCCGACCAGCCACACCATGCCCGCGAGGAGCGACCACGTGGGGAAGGAGACCGGAGGCTTGCGCCGGGCCGTTCGCACCAGGGGGCAGGCCACGAGCACGACGCCGACGGCGTACAGCAGCAGCCCGGCAGCCACCAGGAGTACGACGTCCGCCCAGGCAGCGGCGACCACCAGAGTGATGCCACCGAGCAGCACGGGCAGGGCCTGCCGGGAGTGCTTCTCCGCACCTTCGACGATGCGGGTGCGCAGCATCGTCGGGCCGAGCGTGACCACTGTGCCGAGCACGGTCAGGCCGATCCAGCCGAGCAGGTTGACCGCGACGTGGGCGAGCTGCAGCCGGGTGTGGAGTGGCTCGCCGGGGTGGGCCGCGAGCCAGGTGCCGAGCGTGACGCCGCCCAGCAGGAGAGCCCCGGCGGCGATGTAGAACCAGATGGTGCTGGAGAAGCGCGAGGCGAAGCCGGTGCGCAGACCACGGATGAGTCCCCCCACATGCCAGCCGACTGCGACCGCGATGCCGAGCGCGCCGACGACCACCAGCCACCAGAGCGTTCCGGGCACGCCGATGGCGACGAGAAGCGCGCCGACGTTGAAGAGGAGCAGACGCTGGGACTGCACCCGCCGAGGGGTGGCTGGCAGGCGCACCAGCGTGTCGGCGAAGTAGCGGCTCCACACCAGGATCGAGTGGCCGGCCGCGCCGAGCACGAGCAGGTGGATCATCAGCCAGCGCGGTGCCGGGAGGAAGGGGTGCACCAGCGACACGACGGCGACACCGAGCAGCCAGAACACGACGGGCAGGTCGCGCAACGGCCAGAACCCCCGCGAGCCGGTCTCGACCTCGGACGCCCGCGCGCCGACCGCGATCTTCACGAGGGCACCCCCTGGGTCGGCTGCTCGGCTGTCGAAGGGCTCGTCTTGGTGGCCGGCGGGGCCTTCGGCTTCGCGGGCACCCCGCGCATCGCACTGCCGATCGCGACGGCGAGGAAGAGCAGCAGCGCGATCGCGTTGCCGGCGCCGCCCATGCGGCGCGCCAGCTCGCTGCCCAGGGCGTCCCCGCCCCACAGCCGCAGGACGAGCGAGAGCTGGAGCAGCACCCACGGGGCGTACATCGCCGGGCGGTAGGGCAGCGGCACCCGCGTCACGGCGGGCAGGATCGAGGGGGCGTGGGCCATGATCATCGAGATCGTGAAGCCGAGGAAGACCGCGTGCACCACGGCGTCGTAGGTCGCTCCCTCCACGGTCGCGCCGGCCAGCAGCCAGATGACGCCGGCGACGCCGAGCCAGGCCTGGCCGGCCAGCATGCAGCTTGCGGCGAACCGGGGCAGGCCCGAGCTGCTGATCGTGCGCCGTGCCACGTCGTGACGCACGAGCCACGAGGTCAGCGCGAGGAGCGCGGCGCCCAGCAGCGGCGTTCCCACGGCCGGCCACAGCGTGGCCGCGACGATGGCGCTCGCCAGGCCGCTTCCCAGCAGGACCAGGTCGCGCCCGGCAGTCGGCGGCATGGCCAGGCGCGCCAGCTCGAGGCGTTCGCCACAGATGGTCAGGATCACGAAACCGGCCAGCCACGGGATGGCCTGGGAGGTGTCCGCGCCTCCGCGCCACAACAGCGCACCGCCCAGGGCGCAGACTGCGCCGAGGGCGGACATCAGGATCGCGTCATCACGGTTGCGCCGCCACAGCGGGACGTAGAGCAGGCACAGCGCGAGCGAGCCGGCGGTGATCAGGGAAGCGCCCATCCCGCCGGCGGGTTCTGCGACGAGCAGCAGGGCTCCGATCCCCAGCAGCGCCGGGGCCGCGTAGCCGATCGGACGACAGAGCGCGACCGATCGCTCCAGGGCGATCAGGGTGCCGACGAAGCCGAGCACCATGAGGATCCCGTGGACCTCGCCGAGGCGACCGGAGCCCACCGGCGGCCAGGCGGCCAGGAGGCTGAGGCCGGCGTCGGTCCCGACCAGCAGGGCAATCCCGGCAGGGAGCGCGAACAGTGCCCGGGGCGCAGGGCAGCGTGCTGTCATCTCGAGGTCACCGGCACCGCGAGCGTCACCAGGCAGGCACCCGGCTCGGCGAAGGGCTGCAAGGCGGCGTGGTCGAGGGACGTGCCCAACGCTCCTCTGATGAGCCCGAGGTGCACACTGCAGACGGCCTCGGGATGGGCCCGGGCGGCGTCGATGAAGGGGCAACGGGTCAGCCTGACCGACATCCGGTCGGCTGAGATCTCGGGGCCGAACCCCACGTGCTCGAGGGCGAGCATGAGCCGTTCGTCTGGTGTCCGATCGTCCGCGTCGAACAGCTCGCGCAGCCGCTCACCCCAGGCTCGACCCCCAGACTCGGCGGTCTCGCGGGCTGTGGACCCGGGGTTGTTCTGGAGGCCGCGGGACAGGGCGAGAGCCAAGGCGGCATAGGGCGCCTCGCGAGCGACGTAGGACCAGGGGGGGCGACCGCGTCCGCTCGGCGTGGCGCGCAGGCGCGAGACGTGACCGGCCTGGTGGAGGGCGTCGAGGTGGCCGCGCAGAGTGTTCTCGTGCAGGCCGGTGACTCCGACCAGCTCGGCCAGCGTCGTGGGCGAGTCGCGTTTGGCGAGCACGGCCAGGACGCGACCCTGGGCGCCGGTCGGCACCCGGCTGACGTCTGAGGGCGGACCGGCATTTCTTTCCACGGGGTTTATTGTAGGTTATTGGAACCCGAGCTTGGAGAGGACCGCCATGACCACCCTCACCATCGCTTCCGACCCGGCTGATGCCGAGGCCATGGAAGCCGTGCAGAACCACCACGCCCAGATGGCCGGTGAGCTGACCCTGCTCGTCGCCGACCTAGCCAAGGCCGCAGACGGTGGTGATGCCACCAGCGCCCGCAGCCGGCTCATCGACTGGGCCCGGAAGACGCTGGTGCCGCACGCCCTGGCCGAGGAGAAGACCCTCTACCCAGCCGCCCGTGAGCTGTCCGGGGGGCGACTCCTGGTCGATGCGATGCTCGCCGAGCACGTCGCCATCGTCGAGATGGTCGACGAGGTCGAGACGGCCGCAACACGTGTGGCCGCGGCCGCCGCCGGGCGCGCCCTGCAGGCGCTCTTCGCCGTGCACCTGGACAAGGAGAACGACCAGGTGCTCCCGCTGCTCGCAGCGTCGCCGAACCACTCGATCGCCCGGCTGCTCGAGGGGATGCACGAGGTGCTCGGTGGCGGACTCGCGGGACACGGCCACCGAGACTCCGCCGAGTCCGAGTCCGAGTCGGCGACCGGCCAGGGCGGCTCGAGCTGCGCCTGCGGCACCGTGGACCCGCCCGGGAACCCCGAGCTGGACGTCCGCGTGATCCCGCACGCCCTCCGGCACGCCACCATCTTCGGCGCCCTCGACGCGGTGGCTCCGGGCGCAGGCCTGGAGATCGTCGCCGACCACGACCCGATCCCACTGCTCCACCAGGTACGGCACCGCACGCCCGGTCGATTCGACATCACCTACCTCGAGCGTGGCCCGGTCGACTTCCGAGTGCAGTTCACCGCGGTCTCGTAGTCCACCCGTGGGGGGCGGGCCACTTCAAGCCGCCACGACACGCTCTGTGGCCGGTGGGCTGACCAGGCCGGCACACCGGGGCCAACCCAGGCTGTCACGGCCACCAGACCCTTGCCGAGGCGACGCATAGCGGCGGCCGCTCATACGGCAGGTGGGCTTCGGCACCGTAGAGCACGAGGTGTCCGTCGACGCCGCTGTCCCGAAGCTCCTGCACGGCCTTTCCGACAGCCGGCCCGGCACCGATGATCACGAAGGTCCGTGTGCCGGTCATCTGCAGCCCGCTCGTCCGGGCCCGCGGGTCAGGGAGAGGAACTCAGCGCGGGTGGAGGGTTCGGTGCGCAGAGTGCCCAACAAGGCCGAGGTGACCGTCCGGGTCCCGGCTGCACGGACTCCGCGCAGGCTCATGCAGGTGTGCTCGGCCTCGATGACGACGCCGACTCCCCGCGGCTTCAGGTGGCGGTCCAGGTGCTCGGCGATCTGCTGGGTCAGCCGCTCCTGGGTCTGGGCCCGGTGGGCGTAGAACTCGACCAGGCGGGCGAGCTTGGACAGGCCGAGGATCCGGTCCGCGGGCAGGTATCCAAGATGGGCCACGCCGGTGAAAGGCAGCATGTGGTGCTCGCAGACCGACCGGACCGGGATGTCCTCCACGACGACCAGCTCGTCGTAGCCCTCGGCGTTGGCGAAGGTGGTGAAGTCGAAGCTGTCCGAAGTGAGCATCTCGCCGTAGGCATGCGCCATCCGGCGCGGTGTCTCGGCCATGCCGTCGGACCCGATTGGTTGACCAAGAGCGCGGAGCAGGTCGGCGGCCGCCCTCTCGGCCGCTACCAGGTCGACGGGGGCGGCCGCTGGCGTCACCGGCGCGCGCCACGTCAGCACGGTCGCCGTGGCGCCCGAGTCCGGCTCGTCCAGGACGCGCTGCTGGGTCACCGGGCGTCCTTGCTCTGCCTGCCGTCGGTGACCCGCGCGGGACGGCCGGGCGTGGACGGACCGGGGGCGGCCAGCCGCGCCAGCGCCAGGGCGCTCACCAGGAGGCCGAAGTCGCGCAGCGCGATGTCGTAGAAGTCACCGATGCTGAGGAGGTTGACGATGATGCCGAGCAACCACGCCGCGACCACGTAGGCACCGATGGCCGGACGCACCGCCACCAGGACGCCCGCCAGGATCTCGACCACGCCGACGGCCAGCATGGCCTGATGCGCAGACCCGGGGACGATGTCGTTGATCCAGGGAGCCAGGTACTTCTCCCAGTCGGTCAGGAGGTCGAAGAACTTGTCCACCCCGAAGGCGATGGGCGCGATCGTGAAGACGGTACGCAGCATCAGGTACGCCTGGCGAGCGCCGGGCGGCCCTGCTTCGCCATGTGCGGCGGGTGCCGAGAAGTAGCGGGTGATGGTCATGAGCCTCGACCTTTCTAAAAGAGGATGCGTTGAACGTTAGACCGGGGTGTCGTGTTTCGTCAATGCGTGGGTCCGTTGGAGACCGGGCGGCCGGACATCACTGCCCAGCCCTGTCCGCGGGACGCGGTCACCGCGTACGGCGATCCGGCCAGGGCCACGGCTGCGAGCAGAAGGTCACCGGGTTGGTCCACGATCGGCCGGCATCGAGGCTCCGTCACCGCCGGACGTCGGCCGTCAATGCGCGGGGTGTCTTGCCGGTAACCGGCAACCGCGTGGTGGGAGCCGGGCGTCGCGACTCTGCTCACGAAGCGCTGACCGTCCAGCCCCGCCGGGTCGAGACCCTGGGCTTTCGCGGGCCCCGATGCGAGTTGCTGACGGTCGGCAGCGGGCGGGTCAGCTGTCGACCGGCGACGAACGGTGAAACCGCACCGACCACCCGACATCCTGACTGGGCGGTCCTCTCTGGGCATGCCCGAGTAGAGACACGAACGGACCTGTCAAAGGGAGGCATCCGGTGACGCGGAAACCAGATGTGCGCTTGCGAAGGATCTACGACGACCCGGCGGATGACGACGGCATCCGCGTTCTCGTGGACAGACGATGGCCAAGGGGAGTGAGCAAGGCGCGTGTCGAGCTCGACGAATGGTGCACCCAGGTTGCCCCGTCGGACGCGCTGCGCAAGTGGTACGGACACGACCCCGAGAAGTTCGAGGAGTTCGGCTCGCGTTACCGCGCCGAGCTCCAGGAGCCCGAGCGGGCCTCCGCGTTGCGGCACCTTCGGCTGATGGCCTCGCACGACCGGCTGACACTGCTGACTGCCACCAAGCAGCTCGACCTGAGCCAGGCGGCAGTACTCGCCGAGCTCCTACAGCCCTCCTCTCATATGTGAGCGGGCGCTTTGCCGACGCGGGCAGTAGCGGTGTATCACCTCAGCCCGACGCACAGGGCAGCGCCGGCCGGCGATCAAGAACGAGACGCGATCCTCCAGCGGCTGAGGTCGGCGTTGGTGTTGCTGGGATCCCTGAGTCCGCCCTTGGCGGCTGGGAAGACCGGGTTGTCGGCACCACTGCCCTGGGCAGCCTGCTGGGACCTTCGGCGCAGCATCTCCACGCACCACGATGGCAGCTCGAGCCAGGAACCGAGCGCCTGGGCCGGAGCGGCACTCCGCACCGCCGCGGTGGTGCGGACACCTTGGTCGAGGAGCTCCTTGACGAGCCACCTGCCGAGGAACCACTGGCGCCGACTACAAACGCGGAGCGCTCACCTCGGGCCGAGCGCGGAAGAGGAGCACAGCCACGCCCAGCAGCCAGAGACACCAGGCCACGTAGCCCGCGAAGTTGCTCAGGCTGGCCACCTCGAACAGCGGGATGACCACGCCGGTGGCGATCAGCCCCGCGGCCAGATAGCCGATCACCGCCATCCAGCGCGGCATGATCGTGCGGCTCAGGGCAACCACCACCAGGACCGTGAACGTGGCGGTCAGGGCGTAGCCGAACGTCTCCCCGATGATCTTGCCCAGGACTGTGTGCAGCAGTTCGAATCGCTCTTCGGCGTCCGCGCGACGTGCGGGGTCGAGGGCGTCCTGGCTGACGCCGGGAACCAGGGTGGCCCAACGTTGGAGGCCGATGAGCTGGACAGTTGCGGCGGCGATGCCTACGGCCGCGATCCAGCGGCCGAGGGTTCCTCCGACCAGACGTCCCAGGAACAGCCCGGCTGGAGCCATCAGGGCCGCACTGACGACCAGCACGAGGAACCAGGTGACGACGGCGCCCTGGTGCTCGCGGAAGAGGGCGAGGATCTCCGAGGTCGGCTCCTCCAGGATCTGCGGGTACTGGAAGACCGAACCGAGGACGGTGAATCCGGCGACGGCGAGGAGGGAAGCCAGAGCGAGGGCGGCCCCGGCGAGCTGGGCGGTGTCCTGGTGGGGGACGGTTCCTCTGGTGATGGTCTGGGGGCTCATGATGTGGTTCCTGTCGGCGTGGTGACTGGGATCGGGATGCTGATGGGTCAGGCGGTGTCGGTAGCGGACGCGGTGGCGCGGTACCACGCGAGCGTGGCGTCGAGTGCTACGTCTAGCGGGGTCGCGGAGACGCCGAACGAGGTGCGGAACTTGGAGTCGTCGACGACCCAGGGGTCGGTGAACTGGTAGAGGGTGTGCAGGTACTCCCGCATCGCCGGCTTCACCAAACCGAGGGCCCGCAGTGCGGTGCGCCCGGCTGGCAAGGTGCGCGGCGGGTGACCGGCTTCCCTGTAGACGTGCTCGATGATCTCGCGAGTCGTGCGCGCTGGGGCGACCGGTAGGTGCCAGATCTCTCCGGTAGCCCCGGTCGCGGTGCCCAGGATGACGAGTGCTGCAGCGACGTCGGGGGTGTAGGAGTAGCTGTGCGGCTGGTCGGGATCTCCCATGACCCGCGCCCTCTGACCGGTGAGGGCCGCGGCGAACACGGTCTCGCCAAGCGCGGAGTTGAGTGCGCCTGGGCCGAAGTAGTCGCTGGCGCGGCCGATGGCGACCTGCACGTGTCCCTCGGCGTGGGCACCCAGCAGCTCCTCGCTCATCGCTGCCCGGGTGGCCGACTTCTTCGACGTCGGGTTCGCGGACATGGTCTCCATCAGCGGGCGGTCGTTCGGCGGTCCGTAGGCGTAGAGGTTGTCGAGTGCGACGAGCCGGGCGCCGGCGCGAGCTGCTCCGGTGAGGACGCCGCGCTGCAGGGGCGGGAACTCCTCGTCCCACCGCCCGTAGCTCCTCGCGTTGAGGCAGAAGTAGACGATGTCGGCGCCGGTGCAGATGCGGGTGGTGAAGGTCGGGTCGCTTGCGTCACCCCCGACGACCTGGGCGCCTGGGAGCTGACCGCGTCCGTCGCGGTTGACGGCGACGACGTCGTGTCCGTCTGCGAGGAGGTGCTCGACGAGCGGGCGACCGACCTGGCCGGTGCCGAAGACGACGTGGCGGATCATGACGCGCGCTCTTCGGTGTCGTGGCGGCTGTTCAGGACCAGCGGCAGGACGGCGGTGAGGAAGGTGGCCAGGAGGGCGCCGGAGGACCCGAAGATCGTGAACTGCTGGTCGACGTCGATTCCGGCGGACGTCGTGACCGCCCAACCGATGGCAAAGGTGCCACTGAGGAAGAGTGGCCAGAGGAAGGCCACAGCTCCGAGCCGCGGCACGAGGACGACCGCCTGGGCGATGCCGACCAGCGCACCACTCACAGCGCCCTGGACGACCAGCGAAGCGAGCTCGGTCTGGTAGTCGACCAGCGCAGCACCGGCGGCCACGCCAGCCATCAGGCCGACCGCGGTGGCGATGGTCCACGCCAGCGGGCGAGGCAGGGCCTGCCCCATGGCCCAGCCCTGGGTCGCACCGAGGACGGCTCCGGTGAGGAGACCTCCGGCGAGCGCTGGGCCGGGACTGTCGACGCGTCCGGTGAGCAGGAAAGCGGCGTAGCCGCCCAGCGGGTAGCCGGCAAACGACACCATCCAACGTCCGATGGTTCGTCCCGTCCCTCGGTGCAGTGCGGGGCGGGTGCGGGGCTCTTCGGTGTGGAGGTCTGACATGACGTGCTCCTGTTCGTCCGTCGTGCGCATGGTTGACGCTGGTGGGGTGGTTGATGAGGTCATGGGGTGGGTAGTCGCCGCCCGGCGATCCAGGCCGCGAGGAGGTTGTCGGGATAGTCGGAAAGGTGGTCGCGGACGAGCACGTGAAGCAGGTCGGCGTTGCCGCGCAGGTGCGCCTCGGCCAGTGCGACCAGCTGTCTGTCACGGGTCGTAGCCGCGTGCTGGGCGGCTCGGGTGAGGAGCTCGAGGTCACCGGCAAGGAGCGCGGCGGCCACCAGAAGCGATGTCGAGGTCGAGTCCGCGGCGAGCGCGAGGATCTCGGCAGGCGCGTCGGTATGGTCGCCGATCAGGCGGTGAAGGAGGGCGGTGTTGTCGTCGGGCACACCTGGACCGTGAACCTTGGCGCTGACGAAGCGCTGACGGGGCTCCGACGGAGCCCACACCCGGGGGTTTGGGTGCCGTCGCATGGCGGCCTCGAGGTCGGAGACGCTGGTGACGCTGCCGCGCCGGATCGCTTGGCGGCTCGACCAGGCGGAAGAGCTACTCCCAGTCGGCGGGTGACGCCGCGTCGCGCTGGCGCTCAGCCAGCTCGTCGCGCGTCGCGATCAGGTCGGCGGCCCAGGCCAGGTTGTCGGTGGGCTCACGTCCGAACGCCGCCGGATCGATGTAGCGGCCGACGTTCTCGGGCTCCTTGTCCTCCTCGACGATCAGCGGTGCGGCCGTTGCGGATCGGTCCTGTCGCACGCCGGTGACCTGCCAGCAGGCACGCGCCCCGGGCCGGCCGCCGCCGATCGTGAATCCCTCGCCGTCGAACTCCTCCGCCACATGCAGATCGGGTGCGGGACCGCCCAGCGGGGTGAGCGAGTAACACAGATCGGAGTTGAGCGCGGAAAACCAGTCCGGCAGCGTGACGCGAGCCCGACCGCCGTCGTCGAGCGTGACGGTGCCGTCGTAGAAGGTCTTCAGCGCCGGGGCCTCGACCGCGGCGTGGCGCAGGTAACGGTTCTCCGCGTCCAACGGATGGTCGATCACGAACTGCTTGCTCACCGCGACCTTCAGGGTTCCGGCGATGGTCACGTTGCCGAGGATGTTCGCGCCCCCCAGGCCGCCGATCGGGCCGAACGCGCTGATCGCGGGGGCGTCGCCTCCAGCCGTCCAGCCCAGGACACCTGGCTTGCCGTAGCCCGCGACTCCCGGACCGTCGGGCGAGCCGCCGAACACCCCCGCTCCGGGACCGAACCAGCTGGCACTGCCGCCCATGCCGTGCCCGAGACCCACGACGCCGAGCCCATGGGCGCTGGACCCGACCACGCCCGCCGCCGTCGCCTCCGAAACGCCGCTGACACCCGCGACCGATGCGATGGGAAGGCTCTTGTCGCTTCCAGTGGTCTTGCCCAGCACCCCGCTTCCGCCCGCTTCGTTCTCGCCCAGCACGCCCGGCTGCCGCTGCGCCTCGGCGATGCCGGCGACACCGGCACCGAGCCGGCTCCGTCCCGCGACGCCTGCCGCGCGCTCCGCGGTCGCGTTGCCAACCACTCCGTGGCCCTGCTCGCTCGAGGCGCGCAAGCCCGGGCCGGCCTCGCCCTCGGCGACCACGCCGGTCGCGCCGCTGCCGACCACTCCGACGCCCCGGCGCTCGGCCTGGCCGAAGACGCCGACGCCGCGCGTCCCCTCGGCGAGGCCGACGACGCCGTTCCCTCGATCGGTCGCCGCGGACCGTCCGAAGACGCCGGCGTGAGAGCCGTCCTCCGTCGATCCGAGCACTCCGTTATCGGTCTTGCTGGCGCCGCTGACGCCGACGCTCGAGCCCGACGAACCGGCGACGCCCGCCGCGTTGTCGGAGGATCCGGAGACACCGGCCCCGTGCTCGGACGACCCTGACACCCCGATGTCGTGCACGCTCCGGGCCGAGACGCCAGGTCCGGAGTTGCTCAGGGTCAGCACTCCGGCTCCAGAGTCGCTGAAGGCCGAGACACCGGACCCAGTCACGCTGCTCGCGACGACCCCAGCGTGCTTTGGTCCCTCGCCGACCACTCCCGCGCCGGTCGGGCTGCTGCCTTGTACCCCGAAGCCGCTGCCGTCGTCGATTCCTTGGAGGCTGGGCACGTTGTTCCCTTCGTAAGGGCGGCCGCACGCATGATCGCCGCATTGCATCCGCCACCGAGGGCAAACTGGGCGGCCACTGCTGCCCGGCCTGACGCCGGAACCGCCGCACGCCGGCAACCTGCCGATACTGTCCGGCGAGCCTAGTCTACGTGGGACGGGCGCGTAACCACGTGCCTCGCGAGTGACTCTGGTGGTCGCCAGAGGTGCCGGTGACGGAGTCGCGGAGGGCGGCGACCGGGCGGTGACGACGTCGCCGACGTGCATGCGGACGGTGGAGACGAAGCCGCGCACCCGGAGCCAGGCCGGGTCGCCGGTGGCCGAGCGGTGACAGCCGTGAGATCCTGATCCGGGTCCGGACCGGTCGCTCCTCTTGACGTCAAGAAACCTTGCCGCAGGCGTCCGCCGCTCATCCGATGTCGAGAGCGGCCGACAGCCCGGCCCCGATGGCCCGCATGGCGCGGATCGACAACGCCCCAGCGACCTTCAGCACCTCGTCCTCGTACAGCTCGACGATGTCGTCGCAGACTGCAACCCCGGCGAAGACCTCGGGGTGGCCGAGCTGCACGATGCTCGGGATGTTCGGCTTGTCGGTCGTCGTGAGGCGGACAGCTAGGGCCTGCGGGAGCTGCCGGTTGCGGCGGTTGTTCGAGACGACCACGAAGAGCTTGGGCTCGTCGAGCCCGATCTCGGCCTGGACGACCTGGCCGCGCAGCAGGGGCCAGGTCACTCCTCTGCCCAGGAAGGTCGACGACGACGCGCGGCAGCCTGCCGGCGAGCAGGGTCCATCTCGGTCGCCATCTGGGCGTAACCCGACTCCTCGACCTGGTGACGGACCGCGCGCATGCCGGCCTCGAGCACCGCATGCAGCAGACTGGCCTCGCTGGCCCCGTCACTGATCTCGGCCTCGACGAGCCGACTGAGCGCCGCTCGGTGCGCGGCGGAGCCTCGGAGCCTGGCGAGGTCCTCCAGGTCGCGGCTGGTGAGCGGTAGCGACTTACGGGTGGCCGGGCGGTGCAGCGTCTCCATGCATCACATTGTGCAGCATCCTACGCAGCAGCGCACTGTGGCGACGGAAGTCGCCGCGCCGGTACGGGGCTGCCCGCTCGTCGACGGCGACGCGTGAGACGACTCTGCCGAGCGCCACCGGTCATCCCCCACCCGCACGGCGGCGCTCGCGCCGCCCGGCCAGAACGTCGAAGGTCCGCCAGGATGCACCTGGCGGACTTTCTGTGGGTGACCCACGCGACTGG
>JBIOUF010000282.1:0-19522 GCA_044866695.1 Nocardioidaceae bacterium
CAGCTGACCAGCGAAGGAGCACCGACGTATGGAACACACCGAGATCGGGGTCGTCCACACCGCGATCGAGCGCGCGGACCCCGCCGACGTGACGGCGCTGTCGGCGTTCGGGGTGGCCACGATCCACGAGGCGCTGGGCCGCGTGGGCCTGATGCGCCCCTACCTCCGCCCGGTCTACCGCGAGGCACGGCTGTGCGGACCCGCGGTCACCGTCCTGCTCCAGCCCGGTGACAACTGGATGCTCCACGTCGCCGCGGAGCAGGTCCGCGCCGGCGACGTCGTCGTGGCGGCGTGCACCACGGAGAGTGACGACGGCTTCTTCGGCGAGCTGCTGGCCACGTCGTTTCGAGCACGTGGGGGGCAGGGGCTGGTCATCGACGGGGGCGTTCGTGACGTCGCCGATCTGCGGGAGATGGGCTTCCCCGTCTTCTCCCGCGCCGTCAACGCCAAGGGCACGGTGAAGGCGACCCTGGGGTCGGTCAACATCCCGGTCGTCTGTGCCAATGCGCTCGTCCGCCCCGGGGACGTGGTCGTGGGTGACTTCGACGGTGTGGTGGTGGTGCCGAAGGAACGTGCGGCCGAGGTCGCCGACGCGTCCCGGCAGCGAGAGGCCAACGAGGAGTCGAAGCGGCAGCAGCTCCGCTCCGGCGTGCTGGGCCTGGACATGTACCGGATGCGGGCACCGCTCGCCGATCTCGGGCTACGGTACGAGGACTGAGGCGATGACCACGACCTTCGAGAAGACCCCCGGGTGGCTGGACTGGCACTCCGACCCGAGCCGGCCGCGCTTCGCAGTCCCGGCGGGGGCAGTCGACGCCCACTGTCACGTCTTCGGGCCCGCGGCCGAGTTCCCCTTCGCGCCGGAGCGCAAGTACACCCCCTGCGACGCCTCGAAGCAGCAGCTGTTCGCGCTGCGGGACCGGCTGGGGTTCACGCGCAACGTCGTCGTCCAGGCCACCTGCCACGGCTCGGACAACCGGGCCATGGTGGACGCGCTGCGGTCCTCCGGCGGGCTCGCGCGAGGAGTCGCGACCGTCCGCCCGGACGTCTCCGACGCCGACCTCGCCGACCTGCACCACGCCGGTGTGCGCGGGGTCCGCTTCAACTTCGTCCGGCGGCTCGTCGACTCGGCGCCGCGGGAGGACCTGGAGAGGATCGTCGAGCGCATCGCGCCCCTGGGATGGCACGTCGTGACCTACTTCGAGGCCGCCGACCTCGCGGACCTGCGTGCGTTCTTCCTGTCCGTCCCGGTCCCGCTCGTCGTGGACCACATGGGACGTCCCGACGTCACCAGGGACCCGGACGGACCGGAGTTCGGGGCGTTCCTCGACCTCATGCGCGCGAAGCCCGACATATGGTGCAAGGTCACCTGCCCGGAGCGGCTGTCGGTGACCGGCCCGCCCGCCCTCGACGGCGAGCGGGCGCCGTACGCTGACGTCGTACCCTTCGCGCGACGGGCTGTCGCGGAGTTCCCCGACCGGGTGCTGTGGGGCACCGACTGGCCGCATCCCAACCTCACCGACCACATGCCCGACGACGGGCTTCTGGTCGACTTCATCCCGCACGTCGCGCCGACCGCCACGCTGCAGCGCCGGCTGCTGGTCGACAACCCGATGCGGCTGTACTGGCCGGAGGCCGGCTGAGCCCCGCGCCGCCCAACCGACGACGACACGACTGGAGACCCCGATGTCCCTGGACAAGACCTACAAGAAGGTTCCCGGCACCACGATCTTCGACGCCGAGCAGTCGGCGAAGGGCTACCACCTGAACCAGTTCTGCATGTCCTTCATGAAGGCCGAGAACCGGGAGCGCTACCTGGCTGACGAGCGCGCCTACCTGGACGAGTGGCCGCTGACCGAGGCACAGAAGCGGGCCCTCCTCGACCGCGACCTCAACGCCGCGATGGCCGAGGGCGGCAACATCTACTTCCTGTCCAAGTGGGGCGCCACGCTGGGGCTGTCGTTCCAGCAGATGGCCGGGTCGATGACCGGGATGACCGAGCAGGACTACCGCGACATGATGCTGCACGGCGGCCGGGCCGTCGAGGGCAACCGCATCGCGGACCAGGTGATCGAGGCTCACTTCGCCGGGGACGTGGGCCCGGAGCAGCACCCGACGATCACCGGCTCCATCTACACCTCGCACGTGCCGGCCATCGGCGCGGCATGGGACCAGCACAAGACCGAGGAGCCCTACTGGAAGCAGGTCTTCGACGGGTACGAGTACTCCAAGCAGTACATGGCGGAGCACACTCCCGACGTCATCTTCCTGGTCTACAACGACCACGCCACCGCGTTCGACCTGTCGCTCATCCCCACCTTCGTGCTCGGCACGGGAGCCTTCTACCCCGCCGCCGACGAGGGCTACGGGCCCCGGCCGGTGCCGGGCATCGAGGGGGACCCCGCCTTCGCCGCCCACATCGCCCACTCTTTGATCCGCGACGACTTCGACCTCACCCTCGTCAACGAGATGACCGTCGACCACGGGCTCACCGTGCCCTTGTCGCTGATGTTCGGCGACGTCGAGAAGTGGCCCTGCAAGGTCATCCCCTTCCACGTCAACGTGGTGCAGTACCCCGTGCCGTCGGGCGCCCGCTGCTTCAAGCTCGGACAGGCTCTGCGCAAGGCGATCGAGTCCTACGACAAGCCGCTGAAGGTCCAGGTATGGGGCACCGGCGGGATGAGCCACCAGCTCCAGGGACCGAGGGCCGGGCTGATCAACCGCGAGTGGGACAACCGCTTCCTCGACGCCCTGGTCTCCGACCCGGCCGACCTGGCCGAGGTGCCGCACCTGGAGTACGTCGAGGAGGCCGGGTCGGAGGGCATCGAGCTGGTGATGTGGCTCATCGCCAGGGGCGCCATGAGCGACGTCGGCGGAGACGGCGAGGTCGAGGTCAAGCACCGCTTCTACCATGTCCCGGCGTCCAACACCGCCGTCGGGCACCTGATCCTGGAGAACCACCCGAAGGTCGCGACCCCGGCCGGACAGGAGTGACATGAGCAACCACACGATCCGCGTCGCGCTCGCCGGAGGCGGCGCCTTCGGCGCGAAGCACGCCGCAGCGCTCCAGCGCATCGACGGGGTCGAGGTGGCGGCGGTGGTGAGCAGCACCCCCGAGACCGCCAAGGACTTCGCAGCGCAGCACGGGATCGGTCGCGGGGCCGGCAGCCTCGAGGAGGTCCTCGCTGCCGACGACGTCGACGCGGTGATCCTGGCAACCCCCACCCCCTTGCACGCCTCACAGACCCTCGCCTGCCTCGAGGCCGGCAAGCACGTCCAGGTGGAGATCCCGCTGGCCGACTCGCTGGCCGATGCCGAAGCCTGCCTGGCCGCCCAGGAGCGCACCGGGCTGGTCGCGATGGTGGGCCACACCCGCCGGTTCAACCCCAGCCACCAGTGGGTCCACCGGAGGATCGGGGCCGGCGACCTCCGCATCCAGCAGATGGACGTGCAGACCTACTTCTTCCGGCGCAAGAACCTCAACGCCCTGGGTCAGCCGCGCTCCTGGACCGACCACCTGCTGTGGCACCACGCCGCGCACACCGTCGACCTGTTCGCCTACCAGACCGGGTCGCCCATCGTGCAGGCGCACGCGGTGCAGGGGCCGATCCATCCCGAGCTGGGGATCGCGATGGACATGTCCGTCCAGCTGCGTGCGGCGGACGGGGCGATCTGCACGCTGTCCCTCTCGTTCAACAACGACGGTCCGCTGGGGACGTTCTTCAGGTACATCGGGGACACCGGCACCTACCTCGCCCGCTACGACGACCTGACCACCGGCAGGGACGAGCCGATCGACGTCAGCGATGTCGACGTGTCGATGGACGGGATCGAGCTGCAGGACCGCGAGTTCGTGGCCGCGATCCGAGAGGGTCGCGAGCCGAACGCCTCCATCGCCCAGGTCATGCCGTGCTACCGGACGCTGGCGGACCTCGAGCAGCAGCTCGACGCCCAGGCCGGGACCTGAGCGAGCGGCGCGAGCCGAGAACCCGGACGCCACCGGTGACCACGGTCCACGCGGGCCGATCGTAGGCTTCGCGTCGTGCAGGGGTCGCTGCTGGTCGCCGGGACCACCTCGGATGCGGGCAAGAGCGTGTTCACGACCGGGTTGTGCCGGCTGCTGGCCCGCAGGGGGGTCCGGGTCGCGCCGTTCAAGGCGCAGAACATGTCGAACAACTCCATGGTCGTGGCGGGTCCGGACGGCGAGGGTGCCGAGATCGGGCGGGCTCAGTGGGTGCAGGCGGTCGCGGCCGGGGTCACGCCCGAGGTGGCGATGAACCCGGTGCTGCTGAAGCCGGGCAGTGACACGCGCAGCCATGTCGTGCTCAACGGCAGGCCGGCCGGTCACCTGTCGTCCCAGGGGTTCGCCGGTGGGCGCCGCGCGCTGGCCGAGGCGGCGTTCGCGGCGTACGACGACCTGGCCGCCCGCTTCGACGTGGTGGTGTGCGAAGGGGCCGGCAGCCCGACGGAGATCAACCTGCGTGCCGACGACTACGTGAACCTCGGGCTGGCACGGCACGCCGACATGCCGGTCGTGGTGGTGGGCGACATCGACCGAGGGGGCGTGTACGCGGCGTTCTACGGCACGGTCGCGCTGCTGGAACCGGCCGACCAGCGGCTGGTGGCCGGGTTCGTGGTGAACAAGTTCCGCGGGGACGTGCGTCTGCTGGCCCCGGCCGACGCCGAGACCGCCCGGCTCACCGGCCGTCCCGTGCTCGGCGTGCTGCCCTGGAGTCCCGACGCGTGGCTGGACTCCGAGGACGGCCTGGACGTCGACGGACGGGCCGCGGCCACCACCGACCCGCTCCGCGTCGCCGTGGTGCGGTTCCCGCGGATCAGCAACTTCACCGACGTGGACGCCCTCGGCCTGGAGCCCGACGTCGAGGTGCGGTTCGCGGGACGGCCGGGCGACCTCGCCGACGCCGACCTGGTCGTGCTGCCGGGCACCCGGTCGACCGTCGCGGACCTGTCCTGGCTGCGGGCCCGCGGCCTGGACCGCGCGGTGACCGCGCACGCAGCGGCCGGGCGGCCGGTGCTGGGCATCTGCGGGGGGTTGCAGATGCTCGGGCGGTCGGTCCTGGACCCCGACGGAGTCGAAGGTCCACCCGGTACGACGGTCGAGGGGCTCGGGCTCCTCGACGCCGACACGGTCTTCGGTCCGGAGAAGGTGCTGCGGCTGTCGGAGGGGACGGCCCTCGGGCGGCCGGTGTGCGGATACGAGATCCACCACGGCGTGCTGGCCGGGGCGGGAGACGAGGGCGTGGTCTGCCAGGCCCCGGTGACCGGCACGATGTGGCACGGCAGCCTCGAGTCCGACGGGTTCCGGACCGCCTTCCTGGACGAGGTCGCCGCGGCAGTGGGACGTAGCCGGACTCCGAGCGGTGTGTGCTTCGCCGCCGCGCGGCAGGCACGGCTGGACCTGCTGGCCGACCTCCTGGAGAAGCACGTCGACGTCGACGCGCTCACCGCCCTCGTCGTCGCCGGAGCCCCGACCGGACTGCCCGTGCTGCCGCCCGGTGACCGACGCTGACGGGGCTGGTCACCTGCCTTGCCGCGTCCTCGCAAACCGGTATGTGCCACCCCACTCGCGCCCGACCCGTGCCGGCGCCTTGTCCGCGGGTGCGACCGGCGTGCGGGCCCTCGCGGCTCAGGCGGCTCAGGCCTCCGAGCCGCCGGTGCCGGCCCGCTCCAGCAGGACCAGCACGTCCCGGTCTCCGGAGGTCGTCGACAGCGGGATGCGGGCGTCGTCGAGCACCGCGCCGTCGAGCTCGACCCTGGCCACCCGGCGGGGCGCGCCGGCGGGCGCCTGGTAGCGGATCCGGTACCGGGCGTCGCCGTGGCGGTAGGTGATGACCGCCGTGGTCCACTCCGGGGGCAGGCACGGTTGGACGACCAGTGAGCCGCCCTCGCGGCGCAGGCCAAGCACGCCTTCGAGACCGGCCCGGTACATCCAGCCGCTCGAGCCGGTGTACCAGGTCCACCCCGCCCGGCCCACGTACGGGGGCACCGAGTAGACGTCCGCCGCCATGACGTACGGCTCACCTCGGTACGCCTGCACCGACTCCGGCGTACTGGTGTGGTTGACCGGGTTCACCAGGGCGAACAACGCGCCCGCCTTGTCCTCCTGTCCGAGCGCGGCGTGCGCGAGGACCGACCAGGTGGCGCCGTGGGTGTACTGGCCGCCGTTCTCACGGACGCCCGGTGGGTAGGCCTTGATGTAGCCGGGATCCGGCAGCGACTGGTCGAACGGCGGGGTGAACAGCCGGGCCACGCCCTCGCGCGCCATCACCAGCTGGGCGTCCACCTCGGCCATGGCACGCAGCCCGCGGTCGCCCTCGGCCACGCCCGACAGCACCGCCCAGCTCTGCGCAATGCTGTCGATGCGGCATTCCGGACGCAGGCCCGAACCCAGCGGCGTGCCGTCGTCGAAGTAGGCACGGCGGTACCACGCGCCGTCCCAGCCATGCTCCTCCAGCGCTCGGTGCAGCCGGGCCTGCTCGGCGGCACAGCGATCCACGAAGGCGTGGTCGCCCCGGTCGGCGGCCAGCGGGGCGAGATCGCCGAGGGTGCGGTGCAGGAACCACCCGAGCCAGACACTCTCCCCCGCCCCTCCAGCACCCACCCGGTTCATGCCGTCGTTCCAGTCCCCCGTGCCCATCAGCGGCAACCCGTGTCGCCCGGTCCGGAACGCGCGCTCGATCCCTCGCACGCAGTGCTCGTACAGGGAGCCGTGCTCACTGGACCGGGTCGGGGTGAAGAACCGCTCGTGCTCGTCGGCGGCCAGCTCGTCGCCGTCCAGGTACGGGATCGGCTCGTCGAGCACGGCGGTGTCCCCGGTGACCCGTACGTAGCGGGCGACCGCGTGGGCCAGCCACACCACGTCGTCGCTGATCCGGGTGCGCACACCGGAGCCGTCGCCGGGAAGCCACCAGTGCTGCACGTCGCCCTGCGGGAACTGCCGTCCGGCGGCGCGCACCAGGTGTTCTCGGGCCAAGGCCGGGTCGACCAGGACCACCGCCATCCCGTCCTGCAGCTGGTCGCGGAAGCCGAAGGCACCGCTGGTCTGGTAGAAGCCACACCGGGCGAACATCCGACCCGCGAGCGTCTGGTACATCAGCCACCCGTTCATGACCAGGTCGAACGAGGGGTCGGGGGTCTCCACCTGCACGCGCCGCAGCCGGCCGGCCCATGCGGCCTTGACCTCGTCGAGAAGTGCGTCGGGTGCGGTCTCCCGGTAACGGCGGACCAGCTCACGCGCCCCGGCCAGGTCAGGCGCGGCGCCGAAGAGCACGCGCACCTCCCGGGTCTCCCCCGGTCCGAGGGTGAGAGCGGTCTGCAGGGCGGCGCACGGGTCGAGCCCCGCACCGGTGCGGCCGGACAGCGGCTCACCGCCGGCGACGCCTTCCGGACAGGACAGGGTGCCCTGTCGTCCGAGCACCTCCTCCCGGTCACCGCTGACGCTGTGCTGCTCACCGGCGAGGTCGGCGAAGACCACCTGGTCTGCGAACTGCGTGCTCCACGGGTTGCGGACCAGGAGCGCACCGGTCGCCTCGTCGTGCGAGGTGACCAGATGCGAAGCGGTGACGTGGCGGCTGTTGCCGAGGACCAGGTCGTGGAGGCTGGTCACGGTGATCTCGCGGGGCGTCGGCCCCGGGTTGGTGACCCTGAGCCAGGAGATCTTGACCGCGTCGGCCGGCGGCACGAACTGCACGAGGTCGAGGCGAAGGGTGTCGGTGTTGTGCCGGAACGCCGAGTAGCCGAACCCGTGCCAGGCCACGTGCCGCCCGGCGTCGATGGGGTTGGCCGTCGGCGTGGCGATCACCCCGGTCGCCACGTCCCGGACGTAGAGCGCTTCCGACGGTGTCGCTTCGACCGGGTCGTTCCGCCACGGCGTGAGCTGGTTGTCCCGACTGTTGCGCCACCAGGTGTGCCCGGCCCCCTCGGCGGTGACCAGGAAGCCGAACTGCTCATTGGCGACGACGTTGCTCCACGGCGCCGGGGTCGGGCGACCCGTGTCGAGAACGGTGACGTACTCCCGGCCGTCCTCGGAGAAGCCGCCGTACCCGTTCGCGCACTGCAGGGCCTGGCCCGGCAGCTCCCCATGCCCTGCGCGTGCCGGAGCCAGGGGCGCTGTCGTCGCAGGGGCCGCGACCCCGGGGTCGGGAGGCGGCGGCAGCTGACCGGCCAGGTCGCCTCGGACCGCTGAGAGGACGACGCGTGCGCTGGTCAACAGCGCGGTCCGGGTCACCATCGGCAGCTGGTCGGCCCGGACGACGAAGATCCGGCCGGTGGAGTCCGGCGAGCCGGTGCGCTCGCGGATCGAGGTTGCCAGGCCGTCGAGCAGCTGGTGCAGCTCTTGGACGTAGGTGCTGGACTCCTCGTTGAGCAGGACCAGGTCGACGGCGAACCGGCGCAGCCGCCAGTACTCGAAGGCGCGGACCAGCTGACGGGCCACGGAGACGTCGTCGACGTTGTCGATTCGCAGCACCACTACGGGAAGGTCACCGGAGATGCCCAACGGCCAGAGCGCGGACTGCGGTCCGGAGTCGCGCGCCAGCTGTGTCGCAGCCGGCCGCAAGCCCTGGTGCGGGAACACCACGTGCCCGGCCAAGGTCTGGAAGAGCCCGGCCTCCTCTGCGGTGATCCCGAGGTGACGCAGCTGCACCTGGCTCTGCGTCCAGGACAGCAGCGCGACCCGGTCGAACGCGGCGACGCTCGAGTGCTGGTCGATCAGGTCCAGCAGCTCGGCGCGGCTGGAGGCCACCAAGGTCCAGAAGTGGGCCCGCACCTCCCCCTTCGGCGGGACCCGCAGCCGCTGGCTCAGGGAGAAGACCGGGTCCAGTACGTAGCCGGTGCCTCCGTTCGCGCCGGCCCCCCGCTGCGCGTGGGCGGCGGAGCGCACCGTGCGGCCGCGGCCCAGGAAGCGCAGCCGGTCGGTCTCGACGGTGGCATGCCCCACCGCCCCGGACTCCACCACGACCATGTGCCCCGCCCATACCTCCGGGTCCGACGGCGACCGTCGCCGCCGCGTCGCGATGACCGCCGACTGGGCGGGCAGGAACTCGGTGTGCACGAACATCTTGGAGAACACCGGGTGCGCATCGTCGTCACGGGCGGCCGCGAGCACCAGCTCGGCGTACGACGTGACGGCGAGGTGGGCCGCCTTGCGACGCTGGTTGCGGACGACGAGCCGTCGAACCAGTGCGTCGGACTCCGAGGAGAGGCGGTACTCCAGCTCCGTGGTGTAGGGGCCCTGGATGCGCCGGAAGACCGCGCGGTCGTCGGCCATCCTGGCCTCGCACGGCGCCCGCCCGAGGACCGGGAGCGGGGTCGCCGACCAGGTCCGTCCGACGACCTCGTCCCGGAGGTAGATGTGGTCCCCGGCCTCCTCGGTCGTCGGGTCGGGATGCCATCGGGTCACCGCTGCGCCCTGCCATCGCAGCTGCCCCCCGCCGGCCGGGGTCAGGGTCAGGCTCAGCCTGCCGTTGGAGAGGTGGTGCACCGCGGGGCTCCGGGTGGCCGACCCCGAGAAGGTGCGCTCTCCGGGGGCCACGACGCTGTGCAGGCTCCGCTCGGGGTCGCGGTACTCACGGCGGGGATGGGTGACGGGGACGTCTCGGGGAGCGCGCTCCTGGAGCAGCAGCTCGGTGGCTCGCAGGATCGGCTCGGAGTGGAACCGTTCTCGCATCAGGCCACCGGTGACGGCGCCGTGGATGCCCACGATCGTCATGCCCTGGTGGTGTGCCATGTAGCAGCGCACGAGCGCGAACTTGTCGCCCGCGGGCACGCGGGTCGACGTGAAGTCCAGCGACTCGTAGTAGCCGAACCTCCCGCGCGCGCCGCATTCCGCGAGCAGCCGGTAGTTCTCGGTTGCCGCGGCGGGGTCGACGGCGGCCGCCAGACCGGTGGCGTACGGGGCGACCACGACGTTGTCCGACAGGCCCCGCACGATTCCCAGCCCCGGCACCCCGAACGGCGAGTACTGGTAGGTCAGCTCCAGGTCACGCGCGTTGTACGCCGACTCGGAGATGCCCCACGGGACGCCGAGCTCCTCGGCGTACTGCCGCTGCCGCCGCACGACCAGGTGCTCCGTGGACTCCAACAGCCCCCCGCGGGGGGACTGCATCACCAGGGCCGGCATCAGGTACTCGAACATCGACCCCGACCAGGACCGCAGCGCAGCCCCCCCTCCCACGGCGGTGACCGGACGGCCGAGCAGGAACCAGTGCCGCGTGCGCACGTCGCCCTTGGCGACGGCCACGTAGCTGGCCAGCCGGGCCTCCGAGGCGAGCAGGTCGTAGGCGCTCTCGTCCAGGCGGCCCGACGGCACGTGGTAGCCGATGGACAGCAGGCTCCGGCGAGCGTCGTACAGGAAGCCGAAGTCCATCCGGAGCGCGGTGGCCTTCGCCTCCTCGGCACACCACACCAGCCTTTGGCGTAGGGCGGCCACGCCGTCGACGTCGAGGTGGTGGTCGCGTCGCAGGCTATCCACGTCGCGGTGGATGGACTCGGCCCAGGCACTGACCTCCGGCGCGTTCGAGCCGGCCCCCGAACGCGCGACCTCGGCGTAGAGCGCGGCAGCGGCAGAGCCGACCGGCTCCCAGGAGGAGACCGGGCTCTCGTCGCCGGCGACGTCCAGCGCACGCTCGAGTGCCTCGACTCGCTCGCGCACCCGGCTGCGCTCCTGCGGCCCGAGCCCGTCGGCGGCCGCGCCGTCGAGCACCTCCCGGAGCACCAGCGCCCCGTCGCGCACGCCGTCGGCGCGGGTGTCCAAGGCGGTCCCCGAGTCGAGCGCTCCGACCCACTCACGACACGCGGCCGCCACGGTCAGCAGGTGCCCGGCCAGGTTGCCGCTGTCGACGGTCGAGACGTACCGCGGCTCCAGGGGCCGCAGGGTCACGGTGTCGATCCAGTTGTAGAGGTGACCTCGGTAGTGCTCCAGCCGCCGCAGCGTGCTCAAGGTCCCTTCGAGCCGCGCCGCCGCGTCACCCAGCCCGATCCAGCCCAGGTCGCGGGCGCTGACCGTGGCGAGCAGGTAAAGCCCGATGTTCGTCGGTGAGGTGCGATGAGCCACTCTCGGCTGCGGGTCCTCCTGGTAGTTGTCGGGCGGAAGGTGGTTCTCCGCCGAGGAGACGAAGGCCTCGAAGAACAACCAGGTGCGCCGGCCGATGGTGCGCAGAGCCTGCCGGTCACCCCGGCCCAGCTCGACCGTCGCGGTCTCCGGGCGGCTCGCCCAGCGCGCCACCACGGGTGCCGAGAGCCACAGCAGGCAGGGCACCGCGGCGGCCGCCAGGAAGGCGGGTCCCCGGACCACCGCCACACCGAGGGTCAGGACGGGGAGCACGAAGCCGCCCGCCATGAAGCGCAGATGATGTCCCAGGCTGTCGTGGGCGCTGTCGCGGACGGCCGCCGCGGTCTGCCACTGAAGCAGGTGTCGTCGAGAGACGACCAGCCGGAACAGCGTGCGGCCGACCGCGTCGACGGTCAACCACGCCTGGTGGCTGAGGAAGACCAGGTTGAGGCCGGCCAGCGCGGCGCCGTCCGCGGCGTCGCGAGCCAACGCCCGGGCCTGGCTGCGCCGTGTCACGCCCTTGCGGCGCAGGAGCAGCTGTGGGCTCAGCGGCAGGAGCGGGGGCAGGAAGAAGACCAGGAACAGCAGCGCGGACCATACCGCCGCGGCCTGCCATGGAAGCAGCGCCAGGCTCAGCGGAAGGCCGGCGGCGAGGGCGAGGGGCACGAGTGAGCGGCGTAGGTTGTCCAGCATCTTCCAGAGGCCGAGCCGGCCGATGCCTTGTCTCCGGTGTAGCAGCCATGGGACCAGCTGCCAGTCCCCCCGGATCCAGCGATGGGTCCGCGCCGCAGAGACCTCGTAGCTCAGCGGGTATTCCTCGACCACCTCCACGTCCGTGACCAGCCCGGACCGCGCGTAGCTGCCCTCCAGCAGGTCGTGGCTGAGCAGGGTGTTGTCCGGAACTCGTCCTCGCAGCGCCATCTGCACCGCTTCGATCTCGTAGATCCCCTTGCCGGCGAAGGAGCCCTCGCCGAACAGGTCCTGGTAGACGTCGGAGACCGCGAACGTGTACGGGTCGAGCCCGCGGCGGACCGAGTACAGCCGTTGCACCAAGGAGCTGCCCTGGGCCATCGGCAGCGAAGGGGCGACCCGCGGCTGCAGGATCCCGTAGCCGCGGACCGGCCGGCGGGTCACCGGGTCGAGGCGGCAGCGGTTCAGCGGGTGACTGATCTTGCCCACCAGGCGGCGTGCTGCCTCACGCGGGAGCCGGGTGTCGCCGTCCAGGGTGATCACGTACCGGAAGGGTCCCGGCAGCCGGCCTTCGGTGACAGACAGGCTGCTCTCGGAGTCGCCGAGGAGCAGCCGGTTGAGCTCGACGAGCTTGCCGCGCTTGCGCTCCCAGCCCATCCAGACGCCCTCGCCGGGGTTGTACGCGCGCGGCCGGTGCAGCAGGACGAAGCGCTCGCCGTACCGCTCGTTCAGCTCCCTGACGCCGACCCTTGCCTGCTCGAGGAGCTCCTTGTCGCCCTGTTGGACCTCCACGGCGCTGTCCGCCCAGTCGGTGAGCAAGGCGTAGTAGATCGCCCCGTCGGAGTTGGCCAGGAAGTGCACCTCGAGCTGGCCGAGGTCCTCCTCGACCGAGGCCGAAGTGGTGAGCAGTGTGGGGATCGCCACCATGGTGCGGGAGTGCTCGGGGACCCCGTCCCGCAGCGCCAGCCCGGGCAGCGGCGAGGCGTGGAACAGCCGGGCCGCCCAGTAGTTGACGATGTCGAGCGCCAGGTCGCTCAGGGGCAGCACCGCGATCAGTCCTGCTGCGACGAGCTGGCCGGCGCTGAGCCCTCCGGCCACCGTGGCGGTCAGCCACAGCACCAGCCAGACCAGGAGTGCCGTAGTGAGGGTCAGCGAGGCCAGGTAGCGCCAGAGCGGAAGCGGCCGCACCGCCGCGACCAGCCGGCGGCGCGACGCTCGGTAGCCGATCGCCTCGGCGAGCTCCGCCCGCCCGTTGTCGAGCAGCCAGTAGCCCGGGTCACGGCTGACCTCGTCATCGCCCCGCTCGGCCCTGATGAGTGCGGCGCGGGCCACGTCGATCTCCCGCTGGTGCGCCCCGCGGGCCAGCGTCTCGATCGCGGAGCGGTACCGGTTCCGGGTGGGGAAGTCGAGGGCGGCGTACGCCGGGTTGGCGCTGAGCTCGACCTCGATGAGGCTGACGCTCTCGACCCAGTCCTCCCAGTTGGTGTCCGACACCAGACGCAGGCTCTTGAAGATGTTGCGCATGGTGACGGTCGCGCTGGACTGCGACCGGTGCTCGTCCAGCACGATGGACGTCGGCTCCATCCCCTGCGCCTCGAGCCGTGCGACCAGCCATGCCTCGACCTCCGCGGCGGGCTGGCCGCGCAGGCGGCGCAGCAGCCGCACGGCGAAGGCCCGCGACGGTTGGTAGCTCGCGCTGTCTCGGACCACGTGCTCGATGCCCAGCCGGTCCTCGGGCCGTTCGGCGAGGACCCGGTCGGCGACCTCGTCGGCGTACCGGCGGTCGCGCGCCGACGAGGTGATCAGGTCCGCGAGCCGGCGCAGGTTCTCGACGAGGACGAGCCGCAACGTGATCGCGATGGCCCAGAGCTCGCCGATCGTCAACGGCTTGCGCGACTCGTAGGCTCGCACGAAGCGAGCCAGCAGGTCGGGGTCGACCAGGCTGTCGGTGTGGGCGACGTAGGCCCAGACGATCCCGAACACCCGCGGATGGCCGGCCAGGAAGCCCGGTCCGAGCTTCGGCAGCTCACGGAAGTAGCCGGGCGACAGGTCCTGGCGGATCTGGCGGACCTGCGACTCCACGACGTGGAAGTTGTCGATGATCCACTCCGCTGCTGGGGTGATCGCCCGTTTGGCGTCGACCTCGGAGAGCACGGTGTCGTACGCGCGGTTCAGCGCCCGGGCGTCCTGGTCGAGCCGTTGCAGCAGCGAGACCACCCGGGGGGCGACCTCGACGACGGTCTGGGAGTCGGCCAGAGAGACGGCATGGCGCTCGAACCGCTCGGGGGAGAAGATCTCCGACCGGATGGGCGCAGCGTCGGTCCACGGGTCCCACGCCGGCTGCCGCGGTCGCATCGCTCTGCGCCACCGTCGGTCCTCTGACACCTGCTCCCACCCGTCTCGTCGTCCCAACAGACGAGCGTTCGGCCGGCCGTGCTTCTGCCCCTCATTGTGACCGCGCATGGAGCGGGTCAAACGGTACAGACGGGCTGTCGGAGGACTCGGCGGTCTGTTGTCGCAAGTGGCCGGCCCTGGCCGCCTGCCGGCTGCGGTCGGTGCGACGGTGCTTCTCTGGTTCTCCGTCGAGGGACCGGTTCTGGTCGAACGTTCGACTGTCAGGAGGGACGCGTCCCGGAGTCGGGCCTCACGGCGCGAAGAGGACGTCCTGGAACTCGGCCAGGAGCCAGCCGCCGACGCCACCGACCACGGCGAGTACGACCATGAGGCCGAACACCTGCACGGGACGACCCGCGGGCCTCCTGCCTTCGCTCGCCGTCACGAACACCATGCCTGCGACGGCGGCGCCCAGGCCGAGGACGAGCGCGGGGACGGGTCGCAGGTGGGCGAGGACCCAGACCAGCAGCGCTCCGGCCACGGTGCTCAGTACCCAGCGTCCCATCTGGCTGGCCTTCTGGTCGTCCATGGTTGCCCCCTGCCTGCGTCGCATCCGTGCCGAGGTCATTCCAGTAGACGAGTCGTCGGCTCGGCGGAGTGATACGTGTTCACTCAAATCGGCAGCGCTGGTTCCAAGACCCGCTGGAAGACCTGTCTGATACCCCAACCACGCGACGTTCGTCACCGCTGCCGAGATCGCCGGCCCGCGCGTGGGCCAACAGGGCGTTGCAGTGCGACAGTCCTTGTATGGCCGGTTGCGAGCTCACCGATGCGGAGCTCCTCGCCGCGGTCGGTGAGCGGGACGAGGGAGCGCTGAAGGTGCTCTACGCGCGGCACGCGCCGTGGATCTCGGCGCGGCTGGCCCGGCGATGCGCCAACGCCGAGGCGGTCGCCGACGTCCTGCAGGACACCTTCATGGCGGCATGGGACGGAGCCTCGCGGTTCCGCGGCGAGGGCGAGGTGCCGGCCTGGCTGTGGGGGATCGCGATCCGGCGGCTGGTCAGCAGGCTGCGCAAGAGGGCGGACTTCCGGCCCGGGCCGGCCCTGCTCGAAGGGGAGGTCACCGACCTCTCCGCCGAGGAACGCGCGCTGATGCGGCTGGAGAACGTCGACGTAGGGGGAGCGTTCGCACGCATCTCACCGGAGCTGCGGGTGGTGCTGCAGCTCACGGTCCTGGACGGCCTTACCACGCGTGAGGCCTCGACCCTGCTCGGGATCCCGAGAGGGACGGTCAAGACCCGGCTCGCGCGAGCGCGCGTCAAGCTGCGGGAGGAGCTGGCATGAGCGCGCGGAGCGAGCTTGTGAGCAGCCGGTGGTTGAGGAGCGAGCCTGCGAGCAGCCGGTGGTTGAGGAGCGAGCCTGCGAGCAGCCGGTGGTTGAGGAGCGAGCCTGCGAGCGTCTCGAAACCACCCGACCCCGGGCCGGGACTGCGCCACGGTGCCGCTGGTTTCGAGACGCCTCCGCTAGCGCTCCGGCTCCTCAACCAGCAGTGGTGCCGACACGAGACCAGACCGGACAAGGGGCACGGGCATGACCACACCTCATGAAGCCGCACACGCAGACGTGACGGTGCTGCGGGCGTACGCCGACGGGACCGCGTCACCGGTCGCCGCGGCTTCCGTGGAGGAGCACCTGATGCTCTGCGGCTCCTGCCGGGAGACGTTCGCACCGTTGGTGCCCGCACCCCCGTTGGACGAGACCTGGGCCCGGATCCGCACGCGGGTCGAGGCGCCACGACCCAGCGCCGCGGAGCGGCTCGCCACCCGGCTCGGCCTGTCCGCGGAGTCCGCGCGGATCCTGTGCGCGGTGCCGGCGTTCCGGGGCGCCTGGATGCTCGGCGTCTTCGTGGTGACGCTGTTCTCGCTCACCGCCGGCGCTGCGGCGGAGCAGTTCGGGCTGGCCATCTTCCTCCTGCTCGCCCCGCTGGCGCCGGTCGCCGGCGTGGCGGCCTGTTTCGGTGGCGATGCCGACCCGTGCTTCGAGCTGGTGACCGTGACGCCGTACTCGTCGTTCCGCCTGCTCCTGCTACGCACCGCGGGGGTGCTGGCCACGGCGGTGCCGGCCGCCGTCCTGGTCGGCTATCTCCTGCCCGGTCCGGCCTGGCTCGCGGTCGCGTGGCTGACGCCGGCCGTGGCGGCGGTGGTGTCGACGCTGGTGCTCGGGCCAGTCGTCGGCGCCACGCCGGCCGCCGTCATCGTCGCAGCGCCGTGGACGGCGGCGGTCATGCTGGCCGCCTACGCCCGCGAACCGCTCGGTCTCGTCGGGCCCGCGGCTCAGGTGGTCCTCGCGACGGTGGCGGTCGCCGCCGTCGTCGTTCTCCTCGTCCGTCAGCACTCCTTCGACCATCTAGGCAGGCAGTCATGACCACCGTCACCCTTCGCTCGCTCGGCAAGTCCTACGGACGCACGCCGGCACTCACCGGTGTGGACCTCGACCTCGCCCCAGGGGTGACCGGCCTGCTCGGCCCGAACGGCGCCGGCAAGACCACCCTGCTGCGGATCCTCGCCACCGCGCTGGCGCCCGACGCCGGCTCGTTGCGGGTGTTCGGCCGGGATCCCACCGAGACGGCAGGGCGGGTGGCGATCCGGCGGGTGCTCGGCTACGTCCCGCAGGAGACCGGCTTCCCCCGGGGCTTCACGGCCTTCGGGTTCGTCGACTACATGGCGATCCTCAAGGAGTGGTCGGATCGGACGTCCCGGCACGCGGAGGTGCAGCGGGTGCTGGAGCTGGCCGACCTCGCCGACGTCGCGCCCAAGCGGGTCTCGTCCCTCTCCGGCGGCCAGAAGCGGCGTGTCGTGCTCGCCCAGGCGATGCTCGGCAGCCCGGAGCTCCTGGTCCTCGACGAGCCGACCGCCGGGCTCGACCCGGCCCAGCGGGGCCGGCTGCGCGACCTGCTCGGCAGGGTCGGGGAGACCGCCACCGTGCTGATCTCGACGCACCAGACCGAGGACGTCGCCGCGCTGTGCGAGCGGGTCGTGGTGCTCGACCAGGGTGCGGTCCGCTTCGACGGCCTGGTGCCAGAGCTCGTCGAGCTCGCCGTCGGGCACGTGTGGCTGGCCGCCGAGCGCGACCTGGGCGCACGGCACTCCTGGCGTACCGGGACCGGCAAGGTCCGCAACGTCGGCGACCCACCCCCGGGAGCGACCCTCATCGAGCCGCAGCTGGAGGACGCCTACCTGCTGCTGGTGGGCACCGAGTCCGCGACCGAGCTGGAGGTGGCGTCATGACCGCGGCAACCCTCGACACCAGGGCCCCCGCACCACCGAGCCCGGTACCCACGCTGAGGGCACTGGCCCTGGCCGACGCCCGCAGGTACGCCAAGCACCCGCTGTACCTCTTCGGCGTCGCGCTGATGGTCCTCACCGCGGCCACCTATCCCGGGGACGTGAGCTCCCGCAACGAGACGGCCGCACCCTTCACGGTAGGGATCGCCTTCGCCCTCGGCGTGTTCGGCTTCGTGGTGGCCCACCGGCTGACCACCTCGCTGCGACGCACCCGAGACCTCGCCGACACCGCGCCGGTCTCCGCGCAGATGCGCACCGGCGCGCTGTGCCTGGCCTGCCTCGTCCCGGCGGCGACCGGCACCATGTTCACCATCTACGCGGTGCTCGCCGCGCGCTGGTGGCCTCCCGACCTGCCTCCTGGTGGCCGGGTGGCGTGGTTCCCCGACGAGCCGGACCTGGCCGTCCTCGCCATGCTCCTGGCGACCGGGCCGGTGGCCGCCCTCGGCGGACCCCTGCTCGGCGTGGCCGTCGCGCGCTGGGCGCCGTTCCGCGGCTCCGCGCTCGTCGGCATGGTCGTCCTGACCGTCGGGTGCACGGCGGCGATCGAGGAGGCACCACCGTGGCGGGTGCTGCCACCGTGGGCGGCCCTCGTCGACGAGCGCGCCGAGAACGGCATCGTGGTCTGGTCCAGACTGGTACCCGGCGTCGTGCCGCAGTGGTACCTCGGCTACACACTCTGCCTGTGCGGCCTCGCCGTCGTCGCGGCCCTGCTGCGCGACGCCCCCGACCGGCGCCGGCTGCTGGGCGTCGGGTCCGCGCTGGCGCTGGGAGCCGTGGCCTGCCTCGTGCTCACGGTGGCGTGACGGTCATGCCCGTCGGGACCCTCGCCGCGAGGCGGCTGACCGTGCCGCTCCCGGCCATGGTCGCGGCGGGCACGGCGGTCGTCATGGTCGCGCTCGCCGGGATGGCGTTCGCATCCGGGAGCCCGCCGCTCGTGCTGCGCGTCGCCGAGCTGACCCTCGCCGGCGGCGCGGCGTACCTCCTGGACGACCCGGCGGCCCCGGTGACCACCCCCACCCCCCGCGGCGTCTGGCGGCGCCGGGCGCCGCATCTCCTCTGCGGCGGAGCAACCCTGGCCGTCGGCTGGCTGGTCGTCGCCGTGCTGCTGAGGGTGCAGGGGTCGGAGCTGTCGACCCGGCGAGTCGCGGGGGAGGTCGTCGGGCTGACCTGCCTGGCGGTCGCGGCGTCCGCGGTGTGCCTCCGGCGCGGGGACCGCGAGCCGGGCAACGCCGTCGCGACGGGCGTACTGCTGCTCGGGCTGACTGCGGTCATGGTCGAGGCGTTCACCGGGCTGAGCATCTTCGTGCCCTTCGGGTCGCCGGCCGTGGTGCAGCAGGTCGCGTGGCTCACGGCGGCGCTCGCCGGCTGTGTCGTCGCCGCGGTCGCGTCGAAGGAGCCGGGGACCCGGTAGCGCCGCTGGACATCGGCAGGCACCCGACGACGGTCTGGCCGGCGCGCACTGGGTCCGGCATCCTGGGTCACCTGATGAGTGAGGGCTACCGGCTGCTGCCGGAGGGCGCGGAGCGCGACTACACCCACGTGCTGCTGATGCGTCACGGACAGACCCAGGCTCGCGCCGAGGGCCCCGAGAGCGGACGCGGGCTGTCAGCGAAGGGCGTCACCGACGTGGCGGCGATGGGGCGCCGGCTCGCCGAATGGGTGTCGCTGGGGCAGGACGGCTTCGACGTGGCGGCGGTTCGTCACGGGCCCTACCGGCAGGTGGCCCACACGATGAGCATCGTGCGCCGTGCCCTCGCTGCCGAGGGCGTCGAGTGGCCGAGCGACATGCGGGCGACCGAGGCCCTGGACCCGCACGTGTTCTGGGCGAAGAGGACGGCTCCGGAGGACGTGAAGTCGTGGTCCAGTCCGTCGCAAGCCTCGAACCGCCGCACCCGGGCGCTGCTCATCGTCGGCCACGAGCCCCAGCTGTCGCTGATCGCTCGAGCGCTGACGAAGCCGCAGCTGTCCCGGATCGGTCGCTCGCACGTCACGCCCTCCGCGGGCGTGTCGTGCATCCGGCTCCGGTCGCCGTACCGCTTGCGCAGAGGTCGAGTCCTGTGGCTCATCGAGCCGGGGGACGACG
>JBIOUF010000283.1:0-3008 GCA_044866695.1 Nocardioidaceae bacterium
CTCCGCGGGGCTGGCATGAAGCCGCCGCCAGCCGCGGAGGACAAGGCGTCCGCCACCGGGCTGCTAGAGGCGGCGTCGAAGACCGACTCACCGGCACCTCAGGACGACAACAGCGAGTTCGCTGCGAACGTGGGGATCACGGCGCTGGTGCCGGCGGCCAGTACCGCAGCCGGAACTGCGGGGACGTCGGCTGCGACCCCGGCGACGGCTGGGGTGGCAGCGGCGTCTGGCAGGTTCGCCGGCGACCAACATGCCGCTGAGTCGCGCTGGCAGCGGGTCATGGCCTTGTTGCGAGACGCGTTCCGGATCGCCTGGACCGGGAGCTGAGCATCACCCTGGGTGCCGGGTTTACCTTCGACGATCACTGGCATCTGCGAGTCGCGAGCGAGCCCGGTCACGCCTCGGGGATCGACCCCTTCGCGTAGCCCTCGACCATCCGTTGGATCGCCTGCTCCCTGGTCATCATCCGCACTTCGGACTCGGGGATGTGGAACTCGTGGATCAGGGCAGCCACGACACCTACGGGGATGGCTTCCGCGGGCGGCTGAACCACCTCACCTCGATGTGGCTTGACCTTGTTCGTGACGCAGCTCCAGAACTCTGTCTCGGTGACGTCCAGCTGGTCGCGCAGGATATGCGCCCACATCCCCGGCCCGTAGCCGGTCCGGTCGGCAGGATGGCTGACGCGTGTGAGGAGGATGCGGCCGTCTGGCAGCGCCAGCTCGTAGTTCGTGTGGTGGGTCCCCGTCTTGCCTGTTGCGGTCTTGCGCTTCGTCCATCCCTCAGTGGCGCAGAACGTCTGGTGGTCCCTGCGTGTTGGCGCCGCATACTTCATTCTCCGCGTAGCCACGCCCTGAGCTGGTCATCGGATGAGAACTCGATGATCTGCACCAATGCCCAGTTGTCCTGATGGTTCGGTGCCAGCCGGAGTCGCTCGGTCCAGGCCTCGGCGTAGTCGCGTAGCGCGAGAACGGCTTCGTCCAGTGCCTCGTCCAGGGTCGCTCCGTCCGCGGCGATGGGCAGGCCATGGAGGAAGATGGACCAGCCGTCGTTCTCGGCCACCAGCTCGGCGCTCGCGGGCCGCACCTGCGTGAGGAGATGCACGAGCCGGTCGGCGTCCACCGCGGCCACCCGCGTCCGCTCCCGGGTCACCGACGCCGGGCGCCCTTCTACGGCCGCGTCCAGCACATCCTTCAGGTGATCGCGTCCGGAGCGCAGGGTCGGGAAGTGGGCGGTGGTGACACTCATGACTCGTCCTTCGTCGCAGTGTACACAGTGTACACGCCGATGCCGCAACTGTCACCCAGGGGCCGGTGCGTCGGCGCGGGCCAGCCATTGAGACGTCCTCAGGCCGGGCGCCCGGGTCGATAGCCTGCGGGCGTGAGCAGCACGGCGCCGACCTACGGGATGCTGGGGGTGGGCACCATCGCGACCGCCATCGTCACGGGACTGTGCGCAGGCGTCGCCGAGCCGCCACCGGTGGTGCTGTCGCCCCGCAGCGCCGAGCGCGCGGCCGGACTCGCCGCCAGCCTGCCGTCGGTGCGGGTGGCGACGGACAACCAGGCCGTGGTCGACGCAAGCGACGTGGTGGTCGTCTGCCTGCTCCCGGCCGACGCGCCTGGGGTGTTGGCCGGGCTGAGGTTCCGTGCCGGCCACGGGGTCGTGAGCGCCGTCGCCGGCCTGCCAGTCGCCCGCCTCGCCGAGCTGGTCGCGCCGACCCGGGACGTCGCGCGCAGCATCCCGCTGCCGGCCGTCGCGACCCGCGAGAGCAAGACGCCGGTGCATCCGGCGACACCCGCGGTGACCGGACTCTTCGACCGCCTGGGCGGGAGCCTCGTGGTCGACGACGAGACGGCGTACGAGGCCGTGGCCGCTGCCTCGGCGACTGTTGCGGCCCACTTCCGCTACCTCGGCACCATCGCGGACTGGCTGGCCGGTCGTGGCATCCCCGCGGCCGAGGCGCGTCGCTAGGTCGCCAGGACCTTCGCGGCACTGTCCGACGAGCTCGACTCGCCCGAGGCAGACTCCGCGGGGATGGCTCGGGCGCACACGACACCGGGCGGACTGAACGAGCAGTTCGCCCGCGACCTGGAGGTGGCCGGCGTCTACGAGCAGGTGCGGGCCGGCCTCGACGCCGTACTGGCGAGGATCGCCCCTCACTGATTCCCTATGGAGGGGAGCGATGGCGCCGTGGAGCCTCGCACGGCAGGCCGGAGGCCTGGAACGTGTCATCGGGATCGGTGGGTACTTCATGCGCGACGCCGACCCGGCAGCCCTGCGCGCGTGGTACCTCGACTGCTTGGGCCTGGACGCCGACGACAACGGGCCATGGCGGCAGGAGGCCGG
The DNA here is from genome assembly GCA_044866695.1 of Nocardioidaceae bacterium. Taxonomy (GTDB): domain Bacteria; phylum Actinomycetota; class Actinomycetes; order Propionibacteriales; family Nocardioidaceae; genus JBIOUF01. The sequence goes on from JBIOUF010000283.1 coordinate 2,347, forward strand.
GCTGACGGTGTTCGCGACCTTCGAGTCCGAGACTGACTGCTTCGGGTCTCGCGCACAGCGGAGGATGCTCAACTTCCGGGTCCGGGACCTGGATGCGATGCTCGCGCAGCTCCGGTCGAAGGGAGCCGACGTGGCTGAGGAGACGCAGGACATGCAGGGCGTCGGTCGGTTCGGCTGGGTTACCGACCCTGAGGGCAACCGCGTCGAGCTGTGGCAGCCCGCTTGACCACCGTTGCGAGGCGGCCGGCGGCCTTGTGGTCGAGGGCTCGTTGGAGACACGTCCTTGACTTTTCGTTCGGGTCCGTACGAGGCTTCTCTGGCCCCGTTGGGGTGGTCTTCAGGTCGACGATGCCGGAGGGATCTCGGATGGTGGAGCCCGCACAGCCGACCACACCGACTCACATTCTGGGCAGGCGCGCGGTCCTCGGAGGGCTGGCGGTGGGTAGGGCGCTCGCCGCGACGACCGCCAGGCCGTCGTACGGCGCGATGCCCCGCAGCCCGCACTGATCCTGCTCAACGGCGACATCCGGTTGACGGACCGGCGCCACCGATCGGTCGAGGCGATCGCCATCCGTCATGGTCGCGTGGTCGGCGTCGGCACCACGAAGGGGATCAGCAGGCTGCGAGGACGTCGCACCGAGGTGATCGACCTCGAGGGTCGC
>JBIOUF010000284.1:0-4283 GCA_044866695.1 Nocardioidaceae bacterium
CCGGGTGACGACGCTGCGGCTGCCGGCGCCGTACCGGCTCACTCCCGGCAGGCGCAACCCGATCGCCACGTGGCTGGACGAGATGGGCCTCTTCGGCCTCAGAAGTCACGAGACGTTCGTGCCCGACTGGGTGTTCGCGCTGCCGAAGGAGCAGGTGGCGCTGTTTCTGCGGAACCTGTGGGCGACCGACGGCTCCGTCACGGTCTCCAAGCAGGGGCACGGGCGCGTCTACTACGCCTCGACCAGCCGTCGGCTTGTCGACGACCTGGCCAGACTGCTGCTGAGGTTCAACGTCTACGCCCGCGTCAAGGTCGCAGCTCAGAGCGGCTACCGCGACTCCTACCACCTGCATATCCATGGCAGGGAGGACCAGCTGCGCTTCCTCGGGGACGTCGGGGTGTACGGCGCCCGCGCGCACGACGCAGAGACACTGCTACATCTTCTGCTCGGCCAGACCGACAGCACCAACGTCGACACGATCCCCTCCGAGGTGTGGCAACGAGTGCGCAAGGTTCTCGCCGAGAGCGAGATGAGCCATCGCCAGCTCGCCGCAGCGATGACCACCCAGCTCTGCGGAAGCGGCCTCTCGGAACACTCACCGAGCCGGCAGCGGATGCGACGTGTCGCGGAGGTCCTCGGCGACGCCGACCTTGAGGTGCTGGCGACCAACGACGTCTTCTGGGACGAGATCAGCTCGATCGAGCCGGCCGGCGAGCAGCCGGTCTTCGACGCCACCGTCCTCGGCACCCACAACTTCGTCGCCGACGGGGTCGCGCTGCACAACTCCCTGGAGCAGGACGCCGACGTGGTGGTCCTGTTGCACCGCGAGGACGTCTACGAGAAGGAGTCCACCCGTCCCGGTGAGGCCGACCTCATCGTCGCCAAGCACCGCAACGGCCCCACCCGCGACGTGGTGGTCGCCTTCCAGGGGCACTACTCGCGGTTCGTCGACATGGCGCAGGGGTGACGGGTTGGCCGAGCCGGCCGATGTTCGCGCTGTCGAGCCGGTCTACGGACTGTCTGGCAGGCCGATGACGCCACGGGGACTCGAGGCCGGTGAAAGTCGCTGCCGTCCCTACTCAGCAGCGTCAAGCCGTGACGTGCTGCGGTCACGGCAATGCCAGCGGCAAGGCGCACGTCTACCCGTTCGGATAACCGCTTGTCGTTGAGTGTGTCGGGCGGTCATCGTGGTTGGTATGGCGTCGTGGACCGCGGATGAGGTGCTGGCCGCTACGCGCCGGGAGCTCGCTGACGTCGACTGCTGGGGGGCCGACGGTATCCACCCGGAGGGCGTCATCATGCGGGACGACGAACTGCTGGTCCGGTTTCGGTGGAGGCGCAACCCGCATCCCTACGTGTTTCCGGTGCCTCTGGGCGATCTCGGAGTCTCGCCGTGGATCGGCGAGCCGGTGCTGTCCGCGCAGAAGTGGGCGGGCGACCTCGGTGGACTGCTCGAAGAGGAGCTGCTCACGGGTTACGTCGCCAGCGCCACCAGGGGCCTGGTGGACGGGCAGATCGAGCTGCGTGAACCGATGTGGCCCTGGCACAGGCACTTCGATGCGCTGGAGGTGCAGAACGAGGGGACCGCTGAGGTGCTGGCACGTGCCGGCTTTGATGTCGAGGTCCCGCTTCAGCTTCGAGCCGAAGGGCGGCTCCTCAGCTGGCAAGCGTTGACGTTCTCGCGGAAGAGGAGCTTTCGCTGGACCGGCAGCGCCGCGACCTGTTGGCAGGACGCGACGACGGCGCGGCTGGTGCATCTGGACACCGCGCCGGAGCTGCCCGTCGCTGGCGTTCTCGATCTGGTTCGGGCAGCGGTCTGCGAGGCCGCAGACTCTGGAGCCACGGCTGTGGTGAGCGACGTCGCGGTGCCGCATGGGTCGGTTCTCGGGTTCCGTCAGACGGGAGAGGGCTCGATGCGACTTGACACCGACCTGCTAGCACAGGACCTCGACGCCGCAGCCCAGCTACGAGAGGAAGCCCGAGACGCGGTCGAACGGCTCACCCGCCAGTCTCAAACGCGCAGTCATGCCGGGCGGGGGGTCCGCACGCCGGCGACTCCGGCAAGCTCCAACGAGGAATGAACGCCAGACCCCGCCTGGTCCGCGGATACGAGGCACCGATACAACGACGAGAGAGGTGACGGTGAGGTCGGAGGGCAGTAGCCGACGCGACTGCCGCCGACCCACTAGGGACGTCCTCGTTGGCCCGCAGACCGAACGGCCAAGGGTGCGTCGCTCCCTTGTCCGAACGGATGTTGCCCCGGCAGGGGATCCGCTCGCGGTGGCGCGCCACGGGACACGTGCTCGCATCGTTGGCTCGTCACAGGTCGAGGACCAGAGCGAGAGCGTCCTCGACGCGCTGCATCTCCGCAAGGGTCAGAACGCCGGCGTGCTCCGTGAGACGGCTGAGGTCGACGGTGGCGATCTGATCACACATCACCAGGGTCTCGCGGTTGGCGATGGTGACGCGTGGTCGGAAGCTCGTCGGCCGAGCACTGATGCTGGTGAATGCGACGATCCACGTGCTCAATGCCAACCAGTCCGGCTGTAGCACGACGGCGTACCGACGGCCGCGCTGCTCGTGACCCGTGCCCCTCGCCGGCAGTCGGTAGACCTCACCCCTCACGGAGCGCGGCGATGTCGTCGTGAATCGCCCGGATCTCGGCGAGGTCGGCGGGGTCACCCGCGATGGCGCGCGCCTCAGCGGCAGCGACCCGACGGCGTTCGTCTCGCCGCATGGCAGCGAGGGCGGCCAGGATGACCTGGTCGGCGCTCTGACGTCGCTTTGCGCCGATCGCGAGGAGCAGATCGCGTGTGCTGGTCTGAACCTTGACGGTCGTGGTGCGGGTGGCCATGCCACAAGTCTACTGTCGGTAGACCAAGCCGCGAAGTGAAGGGGGGCTCTCGGATGCAGAACGGGTGGCTCACCTTGGGCTTGGGTGGCGTCGGGGCGCCCAAGCTGGGGCGGACCGGCAGCGAGCGCCCCGACCCGTCGCGGTGACGCCGCGGGGGATCGACGCCAAGGAAGTCGAACAATTGTCAAACACGCGCTAGCATCGTGGCATGCCTGGCTCAATCGGCTTCCGGCCAACCCAAGACGACGAGCGCATCCTGCGCGAGGCCGCACGGCCAGGCGAGACTACTTCGGACACGTTGCGCCGAGCGCTGCGGCTCTTGGATCACGAACGGTGGCTGGCGCAGTTCAGGGCGGACGCGGAGACGCTCAAAGACGAGGACGTCAACGCAGAGCCCGAAGCCTGGTGATCCGCGGAGCCGTCTACCGGATCGACCTGGGCCGCCACCGCGGCCACGAGCAGGGCGGCAGGCGGCTGGGACTGGTGGTCTCGCCATCGAGTTCGCCGCTGTCGGTCGTGACGGTGATCCCCACCTCCACCTCGGCCGGCCCGTCCATCCACCGCCCCGAGCTCGAGATCGTCGGACGATCGACGCGAATCTTGATCGACCAGATCCGCTCGATCGACCTCCGCTACGTCGTAGGCGAACCAGTCGACTACCTGACACGCGACCAGCTCGTTGAGATCGAACTCGCGCTGGCCCACTACCTCGGCGTACAAGACGCCACCCCGCCGCGGCTTTCCTGAGCTGAGACGTCCCGCAGCGGGATCGTCGCGCGGGACGCGCGCAGAGGGATCGGCTTGCGGATTCGCTGGGCGCCAGCGAGTTGGCAGCCCGCGCCTGGTTGTCTCGGCGGTCACGCGTCGTCCGCGGCGTAGCGCTGAAGTCGTTGGTCGTAGCTCAACATGCGTCCCCCGAGCTCGTGCGAGGTCGCAGGCACCATCGCATCCGGCAGCCGGAGACGCTCCGCCGGCAGCGCGCCGTGGAGCGTGCCGAGCGACGAGCTGTTCCAGTGGTGGTCCGACCGGGTGGGTGCGACGGGCCTGGCGCTGTACGGGCGCAAACTGTGGGAGGCGATGAGTTCCCACTGGCCGACCGCCGACCAGCAGCCCGGCGCCACCCCGGCGGAGATCGAGTACGCCCGCCGCTGGCGGGACATGCCGAAGGTGGTGTTCTCCTCGACGACCATCGCGGTCGACTGGAATACCCACCTGGTCACGGGCGACGCCGTCACCGAGATCACCCGGATCAAGGCCGAGGACGGCGGGCCCATGGACATCGGCGGCGCCACACTTGCCGCAGCGGCCATGCGGGCCGGGCTGATCGACGAGTACGTGTTGGCCACTGCACCGGTCTTGGTGGGCGGCGGCACGCCGTTCTTTACCGCCCTGGACAACTGGGTGAACCTGACCCTGGTGGAGACCCGGA
>JBIOUF010000285.1:0-11439 GCA_044866695.1 Nocardioidaceae bacterium
CACCCGGCCGAAGACCCGCCGGCTCGACCCCCCACCCGGCCGAAGACCCGCCGGCTCGACCCCCCACCCGGCGGAAGACCCGCCGGCTCGACCCCCCACCCGGCGGAAGACCCGCCGGCTCGGCAGCCCACCCGGTGGTTGAGGAGCGAGCCGCTAGGCGAGCGTCTCGAAACCACCGGCGCCGAGGCGGGGGACAGGGTCGCGACCGTCGAGCGGCTCGATCCAGGACCCCCGTTTCATCACCCGGGTGACCGTCCAGGTCTCGTCGAGGACGACCAGGTCGGCGGCTGCGCCGGCGGCCAGCCCGGCGGCGCCGAGCCCCAGCGTGCGAGCCGGTGTGGTCGAGGTCTGCCGCACCGCGGCGAGAAGCGCCTCGTCCTCGGCCAGATCGCTGTGCGTGACGGCGAACCGGAAGAGCTGGTCCATCGTCGCCGTGCTGCCGGCGATCGTGGCCGTGCCGGCGAGCCTGGCGACCCCGTCGACGACCTCGACGGGCAGGGTCCCGAGCCGGTAGGCACCATCCGGCATGCCGGCGGCGGCCATCGCGTCGGTCACCAGGGCGACCCGGTCGCCGCCTGCCGTGGCCCAGACGTGGCGAGCCAGGGCAGGGTGCACGTGCACGCCGTCGCCGACCAGCTCCACGGTGACCGAGGGATCCTCCAGCAGCGCGATCACCGGCCCCGGCTCTCGGTGATGGACCGGGCGCATGGCGTTGAACAGGTGGGTGGCCACCGTGGCTCCGGCCGCGATGGCGGCGCGGGTCTGCTCGTAGGTCGCGTCGGTGTGGCCCACGGCGGCGACGGCGCCGGCGGCGACGACCCGCCGGATCGCGTCCTCGGCACCCTCGAGCTCCGGGGCCAGGGTCACCATGCGGATCGTCCCGGCACCCGCGGCCAGGACCCGGTCGATCTCCACCGGCTCGGGATCGCGCAGCGCCGACGGCTCGTGTGCACCCCGCCGTCCCGGCGCCAGCCACGGGCCCTCCAGGTGGATGCCCGCGACCCACCCGCCCCGCACCTGCTCGGCGAGCACCCGGACCTGCCGGAGCAGCTCGTCTGGAGGCGCGGAGACCAAGGAGGCGACCATGGTGGTGGTCCCGTGCCGGGCGTGCAGGCGGGTCGTCCTGCCGGTCCCCTCGTCCGTCGCCTCCGGGAACGCCCCGCCCCCGCCTCCGTGGCTGTGCATGTCCACGAAGCCGGGGACGACGGCCACGGCGCCCAGTGCCGCGTCGGCGGGTGCTGGCGGCTGACCCGCGCCCAGCCCGGCCACCCGCCCGGAGGCGACCTCGAGCCACCCGGGGCGCAGCACCTCCCGACCGGTGACGACGACGTCGGCGGTGACCAGCACGTGGGGCCTCAGATGCCCTGCCATGCGGGCTTGGCGCGGTAGGTGTCGCGATAGTAGGCGGCCAGCTGCAGGCGGCTGGCGGCCGCCTCGTCCAGCAGCACGGTGGCGTGCGGATGGTGCTGCAGGATGGTTGCCGGCCAGAGCGCGCTGACCGCGCCCTCGGCCAGGTGGTGCACCGCCTCGGCCTTGCCCTGGCCGGTTGCCACCAGGACGACGTGGCGGGCCGACATGATCGTCGCCAGCCCCTGGGTGAGGCAGTGGTTGGGGACCTGCTCCAGGTCGCCGTCGAAGAACCGGGCGTTGTCGAGCCGGGTCTGCGGGGTCAGGGTCTTGATGCGGGTCCGCGACGCGAGCGAGGAGCCGGGCTCGTTGAACCCGATGTGCCCGTCGGTGCCGATCCCCAGGATCTGCAGGTCGACCCCGCCCGCCTCGGCGATGGCGGCCTCGTACGCCGCACACGAGGCCGGGACGTCCTCGGCCAGCCCGTCGGGACCGTGCACCGCCCCCGGCGCGAAGTCGACGCGGGAGACCAGCTCGGCGTCGATGACGTTGCGGTAGCGCTGCGGATGGTCCGCGGCCAGCCCGACGTACTCGTCGAGGGTGAAGCCGCGGGCGCGCGCGAAGGACACCTCGCCGGCCTCGCAGCGCCGCGCCAGCTCGTCGTAGATCACCAGCGGTGAGGAGCCGGTGGCCAGGCCCAGGACCGCCGTGGGCTTGCGCTGGAGGAGGTCGACGATGGCGTCGGCGGCGAGCCTGCCGACCGACTCCGCCCCGTCGAGGATGACGACTTCCATCGTGGCCGCCTACGCGTCGGCGCCGGCCCGGATGGCGAACACCTCGTCGAGGGTCGTCACCGGGTCGTCGCCGGCCGCCACCACGTCGATGGCCGTCTTCTTGTCCATGAGCACGATGGGGATGACCGGGTTGCGGCCGGTCGCCTCCACCGCGGGCACGTCGTAGCTGACCATCGGCTGGCCGACCCCCACCTGGGCGCCCTCCTCCACCAGCACGGTGAATCCCTCGCCCTCGAGCTGGACGGTGTCCAGACCCAGGTGGACGAGCACGCCGACGTTGTCGGGGGTCATGATCACGTAGGCGTGCGGCCAGAGCTTCATGACCTTGCCCCGGACCGGTGCCACCGCGACCACGACCTTGCGGGGCGGGTCGATCGCGACGCCCGGTCCCACGATGCCCTGTGCGAACGTGGCGTCGGGCACGTCGGTCAGGGCCACCATCCGTCCCGAGACGGGCGCGAGCACCGACCGCGTGGGGGCCGGCGCGGCGGTCGGCTCGGCGGTCTGCTGGGCGGTCTGCTGGGTGGTGGCGGCGGCCTCGGGCGCGGCAGCCGGCGCCTCCAGGGGCCCTCCCGCCAGAGCCTGGTTGATGTCGGACTTCAAGGCGTCCGCCTGGGGGCCGAAGACGGCCTGGACGTTGTTGCCGACCTCCATCACGCCGGCCGCACCCAGGGCCCTCAGCCGGGACTGGTTGACCTGGCCCTTGTCGGCGACCTCGATCCGCAGCCGGGTGATGCAGGCGTCGACGCTTCTCAGGTTCTCCCGGCCGCCGAAGGCCGCGATCAGCTGCTCGGCCTTCTGCTGACGGGCCCCGGACCCGCCGGCGGCCACCTGCCCACCTGACGGGTCGGTGAGGTTCGCGGCCTGCTCCTCCTCGAACTCCTCGTCGGGCTCACGACCGGGAGTGCGCATGTTCCACTTCAGGATCGCGAACCGGAACATCAGGTAGTAGAGGACGAAGAACGCCAGCCCCTGGACGATGAGCAGCGGGATGTTCTTCGCCGCAGGTGCCGTGCCGTACAGGAGGAGGTCGATCAGGCCCGCGGAGAACGAGAAGCCGAGGTGGATGTCGAGCACGTAGGCGATCGCCAGTGACAGGCCGGTCAGCAGCGCGTGGATGACGTAGAGCGGGAACGCCACGAACATGAAGGCGAACTCGAGCGGCTCGGTGACCCCGGTGAGGAAGGCGGTCAGCCCGGCCGCCGAGAGGATCCCGATCGCGACCTTCTTCTGGGCCGGCTTGGCGACCTGGATCATCGCCAGCGCGGCGGCGGGAAGGCCGAACATCAGGATCGGGTAGAAGCCCGAGGTGAGCCGGCCGGCGTCGGGGTCGCCCTGGGAGAAGCGGGTGAGCTCGCCCGTGTACACCGTGTCGCCCACCTGGTAGTCGCCGTAGATGAACCACACGTAGGTGTTGACGATGTGGTGCAGGCCCACCGGGATCAGCATCCGGTTGACGAACCCGTAGGTGAAGGCGCCGAAGGCCCCCGCGCCGCCGATGAACTCGCCGACGGAGGTGAGACCGGAGTCGAAGACGGGGTAGAAGTAGCTCATCGCGAAGCCGATGAACAGGCAGGCGAGAGAGACCACGATCGGCACGAACCTGCGGCCCCCGAAGAAGCCGAGGTAGGCAGGCAGCTCGATCGTGTGGTACCGGTCGAACAGGTACGCGGTGACCAGTCCGACGATGATCCCCCCGAAGACGCTGTAGTTGATCATCGCCTGGGCCCCGGCCTGGTCGACCTCGCCTTCCAGCACGATCGGCGACATCGCCTTGAACACGGCGTCGATCACGAGGTACCCGGCGACCGCGGACAACGCGGTGGACCCGTCCGCCTTCCTGGCGAACCCGATGGCGACCCCGACCGCGAAGAGCAGCGGCAGGTTCGCGAAGATCGCCCCGCCCCCGGCGCTCATGGCGTCGAAGAACGGCCCGATCACCGGAGTGTCGATCTTGCCCAGCAGGTCGGGCTGCCCCAGCCGGAGCAGGATGCCGGCCGCGGGCAGCAGGGCGATGGGCAACATCAGGCTCTTGCCGAGCCGCTGCAGCTGGGCGAACCCGGGCACCCTCAGCCCGGACTTCTTCGACGTGGCGGTGGTCGAGGTCATCTCGTCCTCCTGTGCCGGGACGCGGCCGGGGAGTGGAACACCTGCCTTGGGATCCTGGCACAGATGGACGGCGACCGCACCGGGCCACGACCGGGATGAGCGAGCGGAGCGGCTGCCTACACCAGCAGCAGCGCCGCTACGAGCGCCACGGCGAGGGTGGCCAGGACCGTCACCTCGGGAACGGCCCAGCGCCGGCGCACGGGGGGTACCTGACCGCCGCCTCTCACGGCCCCGCGAGCCTCACGCGCGAGGGTGTCGACGCGCCAGACCACGAAGTCGGCGTACGCCTGGCCCGGGTCCGGCATCCCGGTCCTCGGCGCAGCCGCAGCGCCCCTCTTCCGGCGTCGCATCGACTGGCGGACCGAGAGACCGATACCGATGCACCGGTAGCAGTCGTCGTCCACGTGCACGTCCAGGGTCTGCCGAACCGTCACCCGGTCCACCAGGGCCAGGGGGACGAAGGTGTCGGTGAGCGGGTTGCGCAGCACCAGGGCCGCGTCGTGGTGCCGGACCTCCGCCCGCGGCCGCAGCATCGCCACCCAGACCACGGCCGAGGCCAGCAGCATGGCGAGGGCGACGCGCAGCGAGGTGCGCCCGGGTTCGGCAGCCACCACGTAGACGGCTCCGGCGCAGAGCAGCACCAGGCCGGCCCAGCCGACGGCCTGCCCGCTGGTGGGGTGGAAGCGCTCCACCGGGGGGGCTTCGGGCATACCGCAGGCATACCAGGTGGGTGCACGGCCGGGCCTATGCTGAGCCGATGAGCCTCACCAGCGGTCTCGAGACGGGTCTGGACGTGACCCGGGTGACCGCCTCGGACGCGGCTCTTCGCACCTTCCTGCACGGCCTCCCCGGCGTCGACCAGGTGGGCGCCGAGGCCCGGGCGGCGTCGCTGGCGACCCGGTCGGTGAAGACCACCGCGAAGGCTTGGGCGCTGGACATGGCCGTGCGCATGGTCGACCTGACCACTCTGGAGGGACAGGACACCCCGGGGAAGGTGCGCGCACTGTGCAGCAAGGCGATCCGACCCGACCCGACCGACCCGTCCTGCCCGTCGACGGCCGCGGTGTGCGTGTACGGCGACCTGGTGCCGGTCGCCAAGGAGGCGCTCGCCGGCAGCACCGTGAAGGTGGCCGCCGTCGCGACGGCGTTCCCGAGCGGCCGGGCCACCATGCCCGTGCGGCTGGCCGACACCCGCGCCGCCGTCGAGGCGGGCGCCGACGAGATCGACATGGTGATCGACCGGGGCGCGTTCCTGGCCGGGCGGTACCTCGAGGTCCACGACGAGGTCGTCGAGGTCAAGCAGGCCTGCGGGTCCGCGCACCTGAAGGTGATCCTCGAGACCGGGGAGCTGGCGACCTACGACAGCGTCCGCAGGGCGTCGTGGCTGGCCATGCTCGCCGGCGCGGACTTCGTCAAGACCTCGACCGGGAAGGTGCAGCCGGCGGCCACCCTCCCCGTGACGCTGGTGATGCTCGAGGCGGTGCGCGACTGGCTCGCCGTCACAGGCCGTCACGTCGGGGTCAAGCCGGCGGGCGGCATCCGCACCAGCAAGGACGCGCTTCGCTACCTGGTCACGGTCAAGGAGGTCGCCGGAGACGCCTGGCTCGACCCCGGCCTGTTCCGGTTCGGCGCCTCCACGCTGCTCAACGACCTGCTGATGCAGCGGATGCGGCAGAGCACCGGCCGGTACCCCGGCCCCGACTACGTGACGGTGGACTGACATGCCCAGCCCCTTCGAGTACGCCCCGGCGCCGGAGTCCCGGGCGGTCGTCGACGTCCGGTCGTCCTACGGGCTGTTCGTCGACGGCGAGTTCACCGACCCCGTGGCGGGTGGCTCGTTCAAGTCGATCTCGCCGGCGACGGAGGAGGTGCTCGCCGAGGTCGCCGAGGCGTCCGAGGCCGACGTGGACCTCGCCGTGCGCGCCGCGCGCCGGGCCTTCCAGCGCACCTGGAGCCGGACCAGCGGCCGGGAGCGCGGCAAGTACCTGTTCCGGATCGCCCGCCTCCTCCAGGAGCGGTCCCGGGAGCTGGCCGTGCTCGAGTCGCTGGACAACGGCAAGCCGATCCGCGAGTCCCGCGACGTCGACGTACCCCTGGCCGCGGCGCACTTCTTCTACTACGCCGGCTGGGCCGACAAGCTGGAGTACGCCGGGTTCGGTCCCGACCCGCGCCCGCTCGGCGTGGCCGGCCAGGTGATCCCGTGGAACTTCCCCCTGCTGATGCTGGCCTGGAAGATCGCCCCCGCCCTGGCGACCGGGAACACCGTGGTGCTCAAGCCGGCCGAGACCACCCCGCTGACCGCGCTGCTGTTCGCCGAGATCTGCCAGCAGGCCGACCTGCCGCCCGGAGTGGTCAACATCCTCACCGGCGCGGGCGAGACCGGCCGGGCGCTGGTCGCGCACCCCGGCGTGGACAAGGTGGCGTTCACCGGGACCACCGAGGTCGGGCGACAGATCGCCCGCGCCGTCGCCGGCACCGACAAGCGGGTCACCCTGGAGCTCGGCGGCAAGGCGGCCAACATCGTCTTCGACGACGCGCCGGTGGACCAGGCCGTCGAGGGCATCGTCAACGGCATCTTCTTCAACCAGGGGCACGTGTGCTGCGCCGGCTCGCGGCTGCTCGTGCAGGAGTCCGTCGCCGAGGACGTGCTGGACCGGCTCAAGCGGCGGATGAGCACCCTGCGGGTCGGGGACCCGCTGGACAAGAACACCGACGTCGGCGCGATCAACTCCGCCGAGCAGCTGGCCAGGATCCGCGCGCTGTCGGAGGTCGGCGAGGCCGAGGGCGCCGGACGGTGGTCGCCGCCGTGCGAGCTGCCGAGCAACGGCTTCTGGTTCCCGCCGACGGTGTTCACCGGCGTGTCCCAGGCGCACCGCATCGCGCGGGAGGAGATCTTCGGCCCGGTGCTGTCGGTGCTGACGTTCCGGACCCCCGCGGAGGCGGTCGAGAAGGCCAACAACACGCCGTACGGGCTCTCCGCCGGGGTCTGGACCGACAAGGGCTCGCGCATCTTGTGGGCCGCGGCCCGGCTGCGGGCCGGCGTGGTGTGGGCCAACACGTTCAACAAGTTCGACCCCACCTCGCCGTTCGGCGGCTACAAGGAGTCCGGCTACGGCCGAGAAGGCGGCCGGCACGGGCTGGAGGGGTACCTCCGGTGAGCGAGCGGGGCGAGCCGGCGAGCCCGGCCAGGCGACCACAGGCCACCGCACCGCCGCGCCGGCGACCACGAGCTGCCGCACACCGCACGGCAACGCCGGGCCACCGTCGGCAGGCCATGCCGTGGCCAACGGGACGGGGGCGGGCATCGTGACCCGGCTCGATGTGCGCAAGACCTACAAGCTGGCGATCGGCGGGGCGTTCCCTCGCTCGGAGTCCGGCCGCTCCTACCCGGTGTACGACGCCACGGGCCGGTTCGTCGCGAACGCGGCCTCCGCCTCGCGCAAGGACGCCCGCGACGCGGTGGTGGCCGCGCGCAAGGCGTTCCCCGGCTGGGCGGCCAGGACGCCGTACAACCGCGGCCAGGTGGTCTACCGGGTTGCCGAGGTGCTGGAGGGACGGCGCGCGCAGCTGGCCGAGGAGGTGCGGCGCGGCGAGGGGTCGACCCGTCGGCAGGCCGAGGCCGCGGTGGACGCGGCGACCGACCGGCTGGTGTGGTACGCCGGCTGGGCCGACAAGCTCGCCCAGGTCGTCGGCGGGACGAACCCGGTCGCCGCGCCGTACTTCGACTTCTCCCTGCCCGAGCCGACCGGGGTGGTGGCGCTGCTCGCCCCGCAGCGGTCCTCCCTGCTCGGCCTGGTCAGCGTGGTGGCGCCCGTGGTGGTCACCGGCAACACCTGCGTCGTGGTCGCGTCCCGCGACCGTCCGCTGCCGGCGGTGACCTTCGCCGAGGTGCTGGCCACCTCCGACGTGCCCGGCGGCGTGGTCAACGTGCTCACCGGCGAGCCGGCCGACACCGCCCCCACCCTGGCCGCGCACCTCGACGTCAACGCCCTCGACCTCGGCGGTGCCGCCGGCGACCCGGACGCGGCGCGGTCGCTGGAGGAGGCGGCGGCGGAGAACCTCAAGCGCGTCCGCCGCCCCCCCGCCACCGAGCCCGACTGGTCCGACCCACCCGCCCTCGACGCCATGACCTGGGCCCTGGAGACCAAGACCGTCTGGCATCCCGTGGGCACCTAGGCGCTCGCGGCCGGCGGGTTTGTGGCCGATGCCTGCACGAATGTCTGCTTGTGGCCCCATACCGCTGCGACACGCCGGCGGGAGCTGCAGTCATCGGCCACAAGCCGGCGACGCGGAGAGCCGCGGCCGCGCGCCGGCTTCCGTCCACAGACGGGTTCCTGCCGAAGCTGTCCACAGTTCTCGGCGCGGCCGGCTACGGAAGGCCGGCCACCGACACGCTGGCCGTCATGCGTGCGGAGCGAGACGTGGTGGTCGGAGAGGTACGGCGGACCGGGTGGAGCCGGGTGGCGCACGGGCTCTACCGACGGGAGGCGACGGCGCAGGAGCGGCTCGCCGACCTGACCGCCTGGCAGCAGGTCCTGCCTGCCTCCGGGTGCCTGACCCACCTGACGGCCGCGGCGCTCCATGGCCTGTGGCTGCCTCCGTTGCCCGAAGGGCTGCCGGTGTTCGTGAGCCAGAGCAAGCACGAGGTCCGGCCGAAACGCCCCGAGGTCAAGGCGATGCGGCATACGAAGCCGATCGCCTCGGCCTGGCACGGGGAGCTGCGGGTGGCCGTGGTCGACGAGGCACTGCTCGTGTGTGCCCGGCACCTGGGGCTGCTCGACCTGGTGGTCCTCGGCGACTCGGCCATCCACCTCGGCCTCACCACCGTGGCGGCGCTGCGGGCGTCCGCGAGCCGGAGGCGGTGGGGAGCGGCACGGCTCCAGTACGCCGTGGGCTGGATGGACGGCCGCTCGGAGTCCCCGTGGGAGTCGCTGCTGCGGGTGTTCCACCGGTCGTGCGGCGTGCCCGTGGTCCCCCAGCACGTGGTGCACGATGACCGCGGTGGGTTCGTCGCCCGCGGCGACCTGTGGGTCGTGGGCAGCCGGATGCTGCACGAGTACGACGGCGGCGTACACCGCGAGCCCGAGGTGCACGCCGAGGACCTGCGCCGTGACCGACGGCTCACGCAGGCCGGCTGGCGGCGACGCGGATACACCGCCGTCGACCTGATGCGGCGCCCTCAGGTGGTGCTCGCCGACGCCGACGAGACCCTGGGCCGCCGGCACCGAGTCGACCGGCTGGACCCCTGGCTCGCCATGGTCGAGGAGTCGCTGTTCCACCCCGACGGACCCGACCTGCTTCTGCGCAGGCTGGGCGGCCGCTAGCACGGCGTACCAGCGGCGGCCCGTGCGCGCGCGGTTGTGTAGCACGGCGTACCACGCGGCCCGTGCGCGCGGTTGTGGCCGAGAACCTCAGCACTCCTCGGCGTGTCGTTGCAGGCAGCGGCCACAACCGGCCATCCGTGCAGGTATCGGCCACAAACTCGCCAGCCCGCCCGCTACTGCACCGCCTCCAAGACGGCATAGGCGGGTTTGACGACGGTGTCGATCAGGTCGAGGCGCTCGTCGAAGGGGATGAAGGCCGACTTCAGGGCGTTGATGGTGAACCAGCGCAGGTCGGCCATGCCGAACCCGAACGCCTCGGCCAGCGCGGTCATCTCCCGGGTCATCGAGGTGCCGCTCATCAGCCGGTTGTCGGTGTTCACCGTGACCCGGAACCGCAGCCGCGCGAGCAGGCCGATCGGGTGCTCGGCGACCGACCCGACGGCGCCGGTCTGCACGTTGGAGTGCGGGCACATCTCCAGCGGGATGCGCTTGTCGCGCACGTACGACGCCAGCAGGCCGAGCCGGGGCGGGCCCTCGGCGCCGTCCGGGAAGGTGATGTCGTCGACGATCCGCACCCCGTGCCCCAGCCGGTCCGCACCGCACCACTGGATGGCCTGCCAGATCGACGGCAGCCCGAAGGCCTCACCGGCATGGATGGTGAAGTGCGCGTTCTCGCGTTGCAGGTACTCGAAGGCGTCCAGGTGCCGGGTGGGTGGGTAGCCCGCCTCGGCGCCGGCGATGTCGAAGCCGACGACCCCGCGGTCCCGGTTGGCGACCACCAGCTCGGCGATCTCGCGCGACCTCGCCTGGTGCCGCATCGCGGTGAGCAGCTGGCGTACGGCGAGCGGGGTGCCCGCGGCCTCGGCGTCCTGCTCCCCCTCGGCGAACCCGGCCCGCACGGCGTCGACGACCTGCTGCAGGTCCAGCCCGCCGAGGAGGTGCTGTTCGGGGGCGTAGCGCACCTCGGCGTACACCACCCCGTCCGCGGCCAGGTCGGCGACGCACTCCCGTGCCACGCGGGCCAGGTCGTCGGCGGTCTGCATCACCGCGACGGTGTGCTCGAAGGTCTCCAGGTAGCGCGGCAGCGACCCGGAGTGCGCCGCCGCCTCGAACCACGCGCCGAGGGACTCGGGCTCGTCGGCGGGCAGTGGGTGGCCGGTGCGGTGGGCGATGTCCACGACGGTCGCGGGCCGCAGGCCACCGTCGAGGTGGTCGTGCAGCAGGGCCTTGGGGGCCCGCCGGGCCAGGTCGGCGGTCACGGTAGGTTCCGCCATGTCAGCATCCAAGCAGACCGGAAGGAGCACACGCCGGTGCGCGTCTTCTCAACAGTCGAGCAGCTCCGCGAGGCCGTCGGGGAGCAGATCGGCACCACCGACTGGCTGGAGGTGACCCAGGAGCGGGTGGACGCCTTCGCCGACGCCACCGACGACCACCAGTGGATCCACGTGGACGCCGAGCGCGCGGCGGAGGGACCGTTCGGCGGCACCATCGCGCACGGGTTCCTCACCTTGTCGCTGCTGCCGTTCTTCTCGACCCGGCTCTTCTCGCTCGACACGGCGGGGCCGCGGCTGAACTACGGGCTGAACAAGGTGCGGTTCCCCGCTCCCGTGCCGGTCGGCGGCCGGGTCCGCGCCACCGTCACCTTCGTGGAGGTCGCCGACGTGCCGCTCGGCCAGCAGCTGGTGCTCCGCTTCGTCATCGAGCTGGAGGGGTCGGACAAGCCGGCCTGCGTCGCGGAGCAGGTCGTGCTGGTCGTCGCCGGCTAGGACCTGTTGCGAAAGTGCCTGCCGTCGCGAGCGGCGGCAGGCGTGGTGCCTCGCAAGGCGGACGAGCGACGTCGTAGCAGCGCTCCTTCGAGCGAGGAC